>CAKTLG010000003.1 GCA_934572465.1 uncultured Oscillospiraceae bacterium | reverse complement strand
ACCGTCACATTTGTAACGGCAGGAGACTCATCTGCCGCAAACGCAGTTGTCGGCAATAGTGTCAGCACCATGCAGCATAGAAGCAGGATGCTAAGTATTCGTTTCTTCATTGGCTTTTCTCCTCCTGTTCGTGTCGGTTCGGTTTGTCCTCCCCGCCTTTTTTCTGGTTTTCCCTGTTTCTGAGCCGGAAGCACAGCGCGGTGATCGCTGCCGCCGCGGCAAAGGAAACGATGGCCACCAGCACATAGCCGCCCGCATCCTCCCGCAGCAGCATCGCGCCGAACGCACCCCATGCTTCAGGTTGCCCCGGCCCGATGACCGTGCCCGCAGCCTGCATCAGCACCGCGAACAGCAGCATACACGCGGCACTCAGCCCATATATGCCGCGCCGCTGCCTTCGGCGGGCGTTTTCCCGCACCCGCTGCTTGACGAGTGCGACCCGTCTTGCGGTATCGTACATATCGTTTGAACCCCCTTTCTGGTTTGTCTGAAACTGTGGTCTAAAAACCCTTTCACTTATATAGGTACAAAAAATCGAAAAAACTCTCACCCAAAACGCAAAATTTTTCAAAAAAATTTGAGAGCCGCCAAAAAGCAGCTCTCAATGAGTGAATATTCGGTCATTCTCTCCGCCCGAAGCGGAGAACGGACAGCTTCCCCGCCGCCACCAGCAGCGCCGGCAGCGCGTAGGCGGCGTACTGCGCCGCGCCGCCGTGGGCGATGAGCAAATTGTAGGTGGCGTGGAGGGTGATGGCCGCGCCCAGCAGGCCGCAGGTCCCGGCGATCTTCAGCCATGTCCGCTGCCACGCATAGGCAAGTCCCCCGCCGACGATCATGCCGCAGAGGACATGCATCGCGCCCGTCCCAAAGCCGCGGAAGAAGATGAAAGAAAAGCTGCCGGCTCCGTTCTGGATGAGATAGCAGACGTTTTCAAAGGTGGCAAAGGCCAGCGCCACCGTGACGGCGGCGGGCTTGATCTTCCCGCCCTCCGGCTCGAATACCAGAAGATAGAACGCCAGCGGCAGCAGCTTCATCACTTCTTCCACCACCGGCGCGATCTCCACCGCGGCGGCAAAGGTGTCCGCCTGATACAGCGCCGCAAAAAAGGTGTTGATGTAGGCCGAAAGCAGGCACGCCCCCATTCCGGCGATGCAGAACAGAAAGAAGCGGAGCTGCCGCCTGCCCATGCACAGGGCAGCCACCAGCAGCGGGGATACCATGCAGAGGAAGATATTTTCAATATAGGTCACGCCTCCACCGCCTTTCTCGCGGCGGGCAGCAGCCCCAGAATCGCGAGCGTCAGCAGCATATCGCACCAGAAGGTGGGGCTTGCGGGAGAAGTATCCGGCCAGAAGCAGCCCGCCGTCCAGAGCAGATATTCCGAACCGGCAAAGCACAGCACGCCGATGTGAAACCACCGCATATTCCGCGCCGCGCCCGTCTGCCCATTGGCGTAGACCAGCCCACGAATGGCGCAGAAGGAGAGCCATATCATCATGCCGCACCAGATCAGGTTGGAGAGGATGTCCCCGAAAGTGCAGTAGAACGCCAGCATCGGCACGCCGAACGCAGGCGCGAGCCATGCCCTGCGGCAGCGGAAGGCGCGTTCCTCTGGGGCGGAGAGCGCGGCCTGCAAAATGCGCAGGAAAATTACGCTGGCCACCCAGCCGAACTCCGACACATAAAAGACCCGGGGTGTTGTATCGAACAGCAGCAGATACAGCGTCCAGTAGAGCGCACCGAGGGCAAAGCAGCCGTAGAAGCACAGCAGCAGAAAATACGTCTGCCGCCCACTTTTTCGGTAGGAGATACCCGAGAGCAGTGCGCCCACGAACGTGGTCAGCAGTTGCAGCAGGTTCTCAATCAGCTCCATGTATCCCCTCGCTTTCTTTGTTCTGATCGTCCTCGCGGTTCATCTGCCGCAGCCGGAAGCACAGAACGGTCACGCACACGCCGAGTAAAAACGCCAGAAGCCCGATGACGATGTATCCCAAGGCCGCGCCGCCGTGAAAGATGCTGGCCGCCGTTTCAAAGCCGGAATAATCGCCTGTCTGTATCCGCGCAGCAATGCCGGGCATGGCGAGGGACGCGCCGATGAGCAGTACAAGGCACGCCGCCACTGAGGAAGCCATGGTGATCGTATTGCGCCGCCGCTGTTTTTCTCGTTCCATTTTGGCGATGCGCCGCTTCGTCTCCGCAACGCGCTCCTCATGACTCCGCATTTGTGATTCCCTCCCGTTCTAAGAGCCTTCGCAGGCTTTCTTTTCCGCGATATACCATGTTGGTGATCTGCTTTACCGTTTTCCCCGTGACCTCCGCCGCCTGCGCGTAGCTCATATCCTCAAAATAGGTGAGATAGAGGACTTCCCGATAGTCCGGGTTCATTTCATCCATGCAGAAATGCAGAATGCGGTTTCGCTCCTCCGACCGGATGACCTCCTCCGCCAGCAGCTGCCCGTCCGGCTGGTTTGTCAGCTCATCCAGGCTGAACAAGGGCTTCCGCATGCGCTTCCGACGCAGCGCCATGTGCCGCGCCGCCTTATAGAGATACGCCTTGAAGCCGCCGTCCTGAATCCTCGGTTTCTTTGTGAACAGATAGGCAAAGACATCGAGCATCAGCTCCTCGGCCTCGTGGATATCGTGCAGGTAGCCGTCGAGATAGAGTGTCAGGGGATTGCCGTATTTTTTCATCAGAGCGTCCAGCCCCGCATCGTCGCCGCTCAGATACTGGCGGTATAAGGCCTCGTCCGTCATGGTCTCGCCGCCTCCCGTGCCGTGTTTTTACGGTTATTATAGGGGAAGCGCCGCGTTCTTTCAAGGGGGAGTTGCGGCAGGGGAGCGTGAGAGGAAAACAAGCGGGGGCATCGGCTGCGAACCGATGCCCCCGCTGATGGTTATTTACGCTGCCCTTTGCTGAAATCGCTGACTGCGGATGCTATTTGCCCGGACCTGAAGCTCCTGCGAAAGCAGTTTCAGAACGGAAAACTCGTCATCCAGTCCGCTCAGCTCCCTTTGCAATACATCTTCATAGTGGCGCTTTTTCTCTTCCAAAGCCTGCACCTTCAATACCCATCGATCCATGACCGCGGGACTTTGACTACTGCTTTTAATCAGATAATCACATTTTTCCTGATATGTGGCAATCTCCTTCTTGACGGCGATATAAAATTCTTCCGTCATTTTTTCGCGCTGCTTGGCGTCATCAATGATGTAAAAACTGTTGACAATCAGCGGCGTTGCCCTTTGATTCAGACCGCCGAGAAGCGAAATGAAGTCTTCAAAAATATCGACTCCATCCATATAGTTGCGCGGGACAAAGTACATGTGACCGGTGATACTCAGCTTTGTTGCCTCAAGTGAGCGCAGGTAATTCACGCAGATCGTCTCGATCTGCTTACGGTTGGCGCAGCGCTGGTAAAGCTCAAACAGCTCCTCCGCACGGCGGCAGCACTCCGGCACATCCACGGCGTCATCGTACACCATGTTGTCGCAGCGGAAAATGCCGTCTGCTTTGTCATAGCTGATGTTCGCCAGCTTCTCATACTGATTGGTATGGCGGTTCAGGGTTTCCTTTACCAGCTCACGGGAGAGAATACCCACAGTGTGTTTATTGTCACGGCAGTAGGCAAGATAAATATTTGTCTCTCCGTCTGTAGTGACCGGAACACGCTCTCGAATGTCGCCTGTGGCAGAGCGGAAAGCGTCTGACACGGAAAGGCGGTTGCACCCAGCATACGCAATGCCCATACTCTCACACAGCGAGGAAAGCTCGTCTTTGTCCACCAGAAGATTTGCCAGAGAGAAATATAGAAACTTCCCCAGCATGTGCTGCTTATCACCTGTGGCTGCGCCAATAAATTCACCCATATTTATGACTTTATCCATATTTGTATTGTTCCTTTCTTTTACCATTTGTAGTCTCGGATGATTTCCGGAAGCAATCATAGGCTTGTGGCTTTTACCACAAGCCCTCGATCTTAACCGTGGGATCATAATTTAGAAGATGAGGTCAAAATCAATATCATTGCTTTTCAGAATGTCCCCAATATCTTCGCTGAATGCATCATCGACCATCAGCCGATCCCCAGAATCCCACTCATAGTCGATTCCTGCCTCATCGAGCAAGGCTTCTATGAGTCCATACTGGGAAGCATCCGTGATTTTGTATCGCTCCATTTGGTAGTTCTCCTTTTACATCGTCGCCACCCGGCTCAAAAGGTAGTCATCCACGCCCTTGTAGGCGGGGTCCCATGTGTACTTTGAATAACGGATGCCCGGCAGTCTCTGCACTTCCTTTCGCATGGCAAGGACTGCTTTGCGGACATTGGGATTGGTCATCTGATCCATGTCCATTGCCTCCACGACCTCATGGACGCCAAGCTCTCGGATGGTATCGGTCAGCCCATGCAGCGCGTTGACACCGCCGATGCAGATAAATAGTGCGTCCTTTGCAAGAAAGCTGGCCACATCGCCTTTGAGCGGCCCCTCCGTTAAAAACGCACGCTTTCTTGCTCTATCTCCGGTCACATGAACCCAGGAATAGCTGCGGGTGCCATTCGGCAGGCTGCGGCTGGAGAGCCAGCGGTACTTCCGGTTCGGAGTATCCGCATCATCAAGCCGGATCTTGAGACCCTGTATGAGCCCGTCCTTATTCCGAACCGGAATAAGGAACCCATTCGGCCCGGAGAGCGTCCACTCGCCATAGTAGGTGCGAAAGCCGGGAACGCCGCGCAGATCATACCCGTGGGAGCGGAGCAGATCAGCCAAAAGCCGACGGCCCTGCTCAGTTTCAGGCATACTCTTATATCCGTTTTTTCGGATACGTTCCTCGGATAAACCTCTTTCCAGCAGATTTTCACCGTGCCGGTCAAGGAGCGTCAGGTGCTCCAGCATATCCGCATATACGGCGTGGCGCTGTTCCAGTGAAACAGGCTGCCGCTCTTTCATTTGGGGAGTGGGCGCCTGGGGCAAAGGATATACCTTTGTCTCCCGCACCAACTCCAGATAAGCCTCTTTGTTGCTGAGTCCTTTGATCCGGGCATACAGGCTCACGCTGTTGCCATGGGCCCCGCAAAGATTGCAGCGGTATTGGTCTGTGTTTGTATTGAGGCTCAGATGATGTTTTCCCGACCCATGGTCACCGCAGAAGGGGCAGCTTGCCTCGACTTCCGTCCGCCGCAGCGTTCGGGAGTCGAGGACAAGTCCGCACCGTCTGGCCGTTTCCACGATGGGGATCTTATCATATTGTCGGACGGCCAAACGGAATCACCTTCCTATCAGGCGGCCCGCTGCTCTACGCAGGCAATAGGCTTGATCGGCCGCACCTGCAAAGGTGCATTGCTCACGCACTTTGCCATAATGACCTGTCCCGTAGGACGTACATTGGCAAGATCATCCACGGACTCCATATTATCCACAAAAACGGGATAATTCCGGCCGGTCAGCCGTTTCACCAGTTCTGATACCTCCATGCCCGCACGTACCTTCTCCGAAAGGGAGAGCCGGTCATAGCGGCGGCCGCTGTAAGTGAATTTGAAGGTATCTTTGGCTTCGCCGGTGGATTTCACCACATCATAAAGAGAAATCTCCACACGGTTCATTTTGAGCTGCGAAAAAGTCAGTTCCGCTCGCTTGCTGATATAGGCGATCACATTCGTCATTGTGCGCTTGATTCCGCCTATGGTTTCCTGTGCCTCACGGATTTCCTGGTCAAAATCAGGCATTTCCGCTGTCGCCATCGCATTAAGGGCGGAAATTTTTGCCTCCACCTCGCGGTACTGCTCCCGGCATTCGCCTAAGCGGTCATACTCCGCCTGCGTAAGATTACCGTATTCCAGATCTGCCGTCAGGCTTTGAATCTCGCTGCGCATCTGCTCGCTGTCTTGTGCGCCACCGGTTTGCTCTTTGCAGCGTTGTTCCAGTTCGGCAGCTTCCGCTTCCCATTTGCGAAGGTCATCCGCCTGAAATGTCTCAAAGGTTTCTCTCGCCTTTTTATCCATTTCCTGGAGTTCTGTAAGCTGCCCTTTCAGTTCTGTTCCGGCAGCCCACAGTTGGGAAATGGCTTCCTTGAGTGCGGTTTGCACCTCTGGCAGGGTTTCCTCCGTTACGCGGCGATGGCAGGTGGGGCAGTCCATGCCGGCATGAAACGCTTTATAGGCCGAAGTCTCTCGCTTATATCGCATGCCAAGATCGTTGACCTTAGAGGTGATTTCCGCCAGCGGCTCCGTAAATTTGGACTGATACTGTTCGGCCTGCCTGCGGATGATCTTCTCACGCAAAGTATGAAGCTCTCTTTGCTTCTGCATCGTATCGCCGCGTTCGTCCCGAACTATCTCCTCGTAGCGATGGCTCAGTTCTACAAGCCGTTCCTGCGTTTTTACAGGATCAAGGCCGTCAAACTGCTTTTCCTCCAGCGCAGCGATCTCGGCGCGGAGCACGGCAAGGTTTTCAGCAAGTTCCGCCTGCATTTTTTCGTGCTGCTGACCCTGCGCTGCCGCAAGATCCTTTTGCCCGCCAAGATAAGTAATGCGTTCTTCAAGTCCACGGATCTCCTCACGCCGCCGTTTGAGATAGGCATCAGGCGAAAGAATTTCCTCATCCTTCAAAGATTCCCGCACCGGTTCGGGGAGCTGTGCAAGAATCGTTTCCTGCGGGATAAGCGGAAGATACCGCTCCAGCAGATTTTTGCCATTTTCCCCCAGTTCCTCAATAAAGTACAGGGGATTGAGAATGGAGAGGAACACATCCCGCTCGCCAAAGAGGTCAGCTAAATCAAGCTGGCGGATCTCATAGCCGTCATAGGTGATAGTCATGCGGTTCTTTCGCCGGACACGAGTCAACTCGTGGGCCACACCCGCCTCATCCACAAAGCACATCTGAACGGTGGCATCGGGATTATTCTCGTTGTGGAGCCGGTCGATTCCACGCTCGCCGAAGAACGGAAGCCCGGTCACGGCAAAAGCAATGGCATCCGCAATGCTGGTCTTGCCTCGCCCATTCCCGCCTGTGATGACGGTGGGATTGCCAAAGATAAACTCTGTGGGCTCCTCATAGGACTTGAATCCGGAAATATTCATGCTGGTGATCTGGAACTGTTCGATTTTTTTCAACGTTTGTCTCCTTTCTTTGATTCTATGCCCCTATTTTATGCCGCTTGCTGCCCCGGCTGATAAACCTCGTAGGACTCCAGTACATAGAAAACCACGGTATCCTGCTTGCGGGTTGTGAGCTTAACATGAGAAAGCTGCGTACCCGGCGTCAATTCGGGGCGCGCACCCCGGACATAGGCATAGGTCTGTTTTTTCTCCGGTGTTTCCAGATTGACCAGCGTATTGCTGCCGCTCATGCCACCTTGGATCTTCGATGCCAGCACGGTGTAGATGTTCTCTTCGGGCATGGCCTGCGCGGCATTACGGAACGGAACAGTCTTTCCGGCAGATTCAGCAGTATGTTCCTGCTTTTTGGAATCCGCCTGCGGTTTCTGCTGTGCTGAGCGATCCTGGGGCTCAGCAGATTGCTGCGTTGTGCCGCCGCTGCGCTGATCCTGCACAGGTGTGGAGGTTGGCTTTTGACCTCCTGCGGTTTTCTGCTCCGGCGCGGTCTTGGGCGTCAGCAAGGATTGAATGCCACTCGCTGCAGCGGGCTCAAGGCCCAGCTTTTTAAGCGCGTTCAAATAAGCGTCATCCAGCTTTTTCCGCTCACTAGCCTTAATAACGTAGCTGCGTCCCCGGCGCTCAATGTCCACCCATACAGTGTCGAGACTGTAGAGAACGCGTCCGATGCCCCATTGATAGGCAGCACGCTTCATGCTGTCGGAGAGGCCGCCTTTGATGGGCTCAATATCCGAGTCCTCGGCACCATCCCACTTGGTGATGAAGCCTTTGCCTTCAAAATAGATGGCGATGCCGCAGAGCTGTGCATCCTTTTTTCCATTGGAGTGCCACGGCTTGAACTCGTTGTACCAGTTTTCCGGGCCGCAGACCTCGTCCAGCCGATTCTGGATGGCACGGTTGGTCACATAGGGAACGGCCATGCCCCGCATTGTTTCCTCAATCGTATTTTGCAGGCGCCATTCCAGATCCTCCGGCGCAAAAGGCTTTGCAAGCGCCGCCTGCATTTCTTTGGTATCTTTTTCTGTCAATTTTTTACCTCCTAAGAATAAAATCACTCAACGTGCGGCCATTGGGGACGAGAATGTCCGTATAGTAGTAGGCGGGGTCCTTGTCCTTGAGATGCTCCAGCAGCGCTTTGTGGTCAAGGCCCTTTTGATTATGCGCGGAGTTAAACATATCGTCGTTGTCAGGCAATCCCAGCAGATACCTCGGAAAATTTTTCAACGCTGAAAGCTTTTTGTATCGAGGCAACACATTGTTCCCCGTACAGACGCGCTCATTTCCGTAGACATTAGAAAACGGGTAAAAAAACATCGGCGTATCTTCCGTGGGCTTTTCATCTGCCACAACACCCATGGAGCAGTCCACGACTTTCCCATTGGCAAGTACCCGAAGTCCGAACACCAGCCGCGGCAAAGGAAAGTCGGGGTATTCCAAATCACGGTAGATCACATCCGCCCGCAATTCAGGGTTCCAGATCACATAGCGGCGCTCTGCTGCATTCATGGAAAGATGCAGACAGTTCTCAGGCAGAAAGCCGCTGTCCAGATAGTCATCGCTTGTGTAACTCTCGTTGAGTGCGAAATACAGCTCGATGGGATCGATCTCCCGGTAACTTACAGCGCCGCCGGGAGTGTGTTCCTGCACGATGATCGCATTCCGGCTGGATGAAATCCGGAGGATCGTATCTTTCGACTGTTCTGAGCGTTTCCACGCCATTATGCGGCCTCCTTTTCTGCAGAGCTCTGCTCTTCTTCGCTGTGTTCCTCCATGTGCCGGAGTTCCTGCTGACAATGGAGGATCATATTGATAACGGAATTGAGAAATGGTGCTGGATCATAACAGTCTGGGGACAGCGTGATGTCGATTGTGACGTGTGAGGCGGAAAAATGATAGGCAACGTCAAAAACGGAATATGACGCGCCGACTACATAGAAGAGGAAAATGTCTTCTATCTTTTCCTGCCACGCACGGATCTCTCTGAGAGATTGACAGCCCTTGCAGCCAAGTTCATAGAGTCGGTCAATCCGTTCATCAGAAAAACGCACGGTTGTCATTTCGTCATCTTCATATGGACCGGCATCATCGAAGAAGGTCCACAGCAGCTCGTCTAAAATCATGTAAATTTCGTCTTCATCTACTTTGGGATGCTCTTTTATGAGCAGTTTTAGTGCCTCCGGCTCGTAGATGTGCAGAAATTTCATGAACCGCAGAAAAATTAGGATCTCGTCTTCATATTCATAATCGTACATGGCACGACCTCAAAAGAACGTACGGCACCGCAGATGAAGAGCTGGCATCCTTTGAATCTTTCTGGAAAAACCCTCAATCCAGCCCTTGGAGATATTTTCAATCTCGGATTTGCAGCTCTTTGGGGTCACATCTTCCATCTCGAAGGCGGACCAGTCGATCACGTCAAGAGGTAAGTTGCCCTCTTTTTTGAATATGTCAATGAGAGACTGGATATAGGGGCTATACTGTGGCTCCGAGAGCAGCTGCTTCTTTTCCGGCACCTCGTGAAGCAGCTGCACAAAGCGCTCCTTGCTGAATTCAATCATCTTTGCGCACCCCCTGACTCAGCGTAACCATGCACGCTGCGTATTTGCCGTCATGATCCAAGACCTCGCGTCGCTCCTCCTCGGTTGCGAACGCGCGATGCAGCGCGGCATAGTAAATGCCGCAGTCCGGGACGGGAATGCCTTTCTGCATGAGAATATGCCAAACGCCATGTGCCAGCAGTTCGGGATCGCTGCCGTCCACAACCGTAGAACAGAGCAGCATATCGCCGATTTTCTGCGCGCTTTCGAGGTCTGCCTTGCGGAGCATTGCCTCCAGGTGATAGGCGGCAGCCTCATGCTGCGCTTCTTCGCCTGCTTTGAGCAGCTTCCGAAACACATCCGGCTCCTGCCGCCCCAGCACAACGCCGAGGGGACGTGGATATTTGTGTTCCCAAACGCTGCCCGATGGGTTAAATCGGCGGTACAGCTTTCCAAGCTCTGGGCGGAGCAGCTCCACCACGGTTTCCCATACCTGTACGCGCAGGACTTCTTCCTTTCCGGCAAAGCCGTCCACGGGGACGACGATCACCATATCACAAGACTTCATTTTGATTCACTCCTTCATCAATATTCGCTGGCCAACATGACCGTAGTGGCTGAGCGGTCCGCCTCCGTGATGATCAAAACACGGAGCTTGCCGCTGATCTGATACCAAGACAAGATACGGTCCCCATCGCGGATCGCCTGTTCATTGGCTTTTTGATCCTTCATGCAGGTATCGCCCCAGTCACCGCGGATATGCCGATTCACAAGATGAATCAGCTTTTCCTTTGAGATATTTGCCAAAGCAGCCGTTGTGGCGCGGACTTCTCCGGTGGGAAACCGGATGGGTCTGTACTGCATAATGGGTAGGCCCCCTTTCTTTATGTCAATGCCTTAAAGCCGTTTGGTGTCAGGACATTGAAGATCATTTTGTTTGTAATGGTTTCCCGGATCTCGCTTCCCATGTGATTTCCGCGGGCGCTGAACTTTTCTTCGCTCTCCGTGCGCACGACCTTGACGATGCGCCCTTTGATAATGTGAGGCGTATCGCACTCAATAAGGCCGTTGATCATACCGGAACCCCCGATCAGCCCAATCTGGCTGATGGACAGCGGCAGAAGCGGATGCTTGACACCGCTATCTAACTCGCTGCGTGCCATCATTTGAGCAAAGCTGTCGGACTTGCGAAGCTGCTGTTCCAATTCCTTTTGATTGAACCGCTCTCCCTTGAAGGTGTTGACCGTCATGGGCTGCGCCGGAAGGGCGTAGCGGCTCTCGGAGAGCTGCGTCAAAAGCGGTATCCCGGCAGGGCTGCACGCAAGCTGTTCCAGCCAGAGCGTATCCTGAAGCTCCGTATCCCGTTTTTTCCGGATACCCAGCACCGCCACCTGTTTGAATTTCTTGAACTCGCTGTCGGTAAAGCGCCAGACGGTGAGTCCGTCAAAATTGTCCACGAGAACGCGGCAGATATCCGGCGTCAGGCGATAGTAGGGGATAACGTAGATCAGCAGTCCGCCGTACATCAGCGTGGGAATGCTTTCAATCAGAAACCTTTTCTCGTGTCGGGAGCGCCCGCCGCTTTCGTTGATGACCGACAGGTACGGCGGGTTCAAAAAGAGCAGATGAAACGCTTCATGGCTGATGCGGCTGTGGAAGAAGCTGCCAAAGCCAACGCGGTGGAGCCTTGTCTGCGCTTCCTCCGCGCGGCTCTCGTCCAGTTCCACCCCATAGGCGTAGCAGTTGTTTCCCTGCGCCAGCTGACGCAGGGCCCTGCCGCAGCCGCAGCAGGGATCGAAAAGATTTGTCGTGACGCCTTCGGGGAAGTGAATGCCCCGCAGGATCAGCGAAATATTGTCGGGATCCGTGGGATAATAGCCCAGCTTGATGTTATTCATGAGCCGACCGACGATCGCGGCGTTGGTTTTCTGCCCCGTAGGGAACGACGCGGTGAACTTGGCCAGCGCTTCGTATACTGGCTTATAGCCCGTGCTCATGAGCTGAAAGCCTGCAAGCCCGCGCCGGAGCTGCTCTGCCGCAGAGGCGAGCGGATATTCCTCCATTTCCAGCAGGAAAAGCTGGGAGGCGGTAAGCCGTTCGACCAGGTGCGCGCGGATACGCTCCAACTCCGTGTAGGTGTCCCGTGCTGCCGTCAGATTGCTCTGCCGGTATTTTTCAATCCTTGCCCGCTGCACGACCATACCTTGCGCCGACTGCATGATCTGCGATTGGAGCTGGGTGAGCTGGTCAAGGGCATAGGGCTTTTGCGTCTGCAGTTCAAGCGGCTCGCTCATTGTCTGCACGATCCTTTCTCAGCGCACTCAGGGTATCCAGCAGATGCAGGTAAGACCACTTCTTGAGATCTCTGCATGTGAGATAGCGGTTATAGCCGCCCTTATAGTCCCGGCTGTGGCGAATGGTGCGGTAGAGAAGCGCATCATTTCCACCGCCAGCGGGCTGATAAAGACAGACATAGATGCCGCAGGTCTCCCACATCCCGATCAGACTGCACTCTCCGGATACGGCAATGCCGCCGGGATTGGCGCTGACCGTGGCATCGCGGAGCCCCAGATCCTTTGCAAGCGCACGCAGAAAGGCCTTTCCCACATTGAGGAAGACCTTCTTGCTGCCATTAGGACCACATTCGCTGTTGCCATAAGCGTAGCTGAGGTCATGACTGAGCAGCGCGGATAAACGCCGCATATTACTTTCCTGTGATTTTACAGACATAACGATTCCTCCGTTTCTAAGATAGAAAGAAGGCAAGGAAACACATGGTTCCTTGCCTCTTTCATCGCGCGGGTCATGCCGCGCCCTTCCAATTTCTTTCTGCACGGAAAGTTGCTTCCGTATTTACCGCATTAAGTGGGATACGCTTGGCGCAGTATGCCCGCAGCTTTATGCTGCCATTTTCCAGCAGAACGCCTCGATAACACTTTTCATAAAGGACGGTTTTTCCGCCCTTACTGATCTGTGTCCTGTTTTCTACGCAAATTTCCTGCATAGGCCCTCACGCGGCATTGCGGATGATGCGCTCATTTTCAAAATCAAATACGGGCGCGTTTTCCTCCGGTGTGCCGGGAATGAGCTTGAGGGTATAACCCTGCTCACGCGCCAGCTTGAAGATGCCGACGATGCGGTTGAGCTCTTCATCCACGGCCACCGGCTCGGTAGAACTCTCTTCCTCACGCGGCACGGCCTGCTCTGTCTCGGGCTTCTGCGATTCCTCCTGTGCCGGTTCGGTAATATCCTCCGGCACCGCTTCACAGGTATTCACCATGACCGCCGGCTTCTTTTGGCCGTGAACGGTCAATACCGTCCAGAACGAGCGGAGCAGGGAGGCAAGGAGCGTACCCAGCAGCGTGCGCTTTTTCGGCGTCAGGTTGATGACCTCCTGTGCGTTGACCTCATCAATCTCGCTGAGTGCCACCGTGAGCCGCCCTGTCTCCACATAGGCGGCAGAGAGAAAACTGGATACAGCGGCGCTCTCCGAGGCAAAGACCTCCGGAGTCTGCACACGTTTGGCAAGCAGACGCTTACAAACAATGCTGCCGGATTCCACATCATCGACGCGGATCACATCGGCATCCACCGTGCCGGCATTGATCGTGCCACCGCCGGTGATAGTCTTGGCTTTGATGCCATAGTCCACATGAAGGTGGCCTCGGACAACCAGATGCTCCGTTGCAAGAGATTCATAATGGACGGTTTCTCCCTTGGGAATGTAGACGGTTTTCATATTGCTTATCTCCTTTTTTGTTATTCGGGCGGCGAATGCCTCCCGTTTTTCTTGTGGTGTTCAGGCGGCCTTTTCCTCACGAAGACGGACCGGCAGTACCAGGGCAAAATCGCTGCGTCCTTCCGCATCGACCACGATAGGCGTATAGACGCCGCTGAGCTTGATTTGTACCTCCGGTTCCTTTCGGAACTGTTTCAAAGCATCCAGCATATAGCGAAGGTCAAAGCCGACAACGAGATCACCACGCCCGGACATAGAAACTCGGGTTACAAAGTGGCCGGAGAGTCCGTTTATGGATAATTCTTCTCCCGCAAAGCGCACATAAGGTTTTCCGCAGCTGCCGGCGCATTCTTTGAGATAGGTGAGCTCCCGCAGCAGTTCGTCCGTTCGTACAGTAATGATTTCCTGATACGTTTTTGGAAGTGCGGCATCGGGATCATAGGTATCCACGCCGTACCTGCGGATATACAATTTCAGACTGTCATCCGAAAAGCGCACTTTGTAGGCACCGATCTGTACCATGATTTCACTCTCCCCAAATGCCTTTAGGTGCGCAAGCGCATCGCCTGAAAGCAAGCAGGGTACGGGGAAAACCGTATCCGGCGCCGTGTCGCAGGCCATGCGGCGCCCATCCAGCGAGAAGATCCGGTCACCGCGAAACTGGATACAGGTGACCTTCGGATTTGTGCTCGGATCGGTTCTCTGCACGGCATAGCACACACGTTCAATTCTTTGGAAAAGTTCCGCCGCATTCACGCGCAGGGATTTACCATCCTCCACAATTCCGTACTCCGGATAATCTTTGCAGGAGACAATGGGAAATTCCGCGGTTCTCTGACCACAAAGCACCTCCAATTTCCAATCCTCCTCGGACTGCGGGACAAGGGTGAGCGTCAACTCTCCCTCAAAATGGGCGCAGGCTTTCAACACATCCTTCGTTCTGTGAAAAACGAAGGACATATCATCGCCATGGGCCGGGAGCTCCGCCACCAGCCATGTCTCCATGTCTGTTGCTGTCAACGTGCAGCGATCATCTTGGATGCGGACTGCAACTTCCTCCAAAATAGGGAGCGGACTCTTTCTCAAGACCTTGCTGACCTTGTTCATGGCATCCGCAAATGCTTTTGCGTCTACTGTGATCTTCTTCATGCCGCTTTCCTCCTCGGTTGTTTTTCCAATACCGTCTGCATTCGGATCGTCCTTGTTGAAAAGTCCGTCTGAAGCGCGAGGTTCTCCCCATGCGTCAGAATGTTATAGACCATCGTCAGGACGGCGGTAGCCGCCGTGACATTGGCGACGATGCTCTGCGGATCGGCCTGCGCCGCTTCGGCACAGCTCAGCTCCGAGGGGAACCGGTCTGTGATCTTCAGCATTTCCGGGTGGACGCTGCCGATGGGCTTTCGCACGGTATGACCGTTTTTGCGCACACCGCAGACCACCTGGCCGGTATAGCTGCCGTTGCCGCTGTCGATGTAGATAAGGTCATGACTCTGCTTGAAGGCCTCGTGGCAGAGTTGACGTGTACGGTTATTGTCCACGCACCCCAGCAGGATCACCATTTCATGGACCTTCTTTCGCGGATAATCTTCCGATTCCCATCCTCCCGGCTCGAGCAGGGCCATGAGCGCTGGGAGCGTTTCAATAAAATTGGGAACATACTCCGTTTTCATGCCCAGCACGGTGGAATAGCGCTCTGAGAGCACACGGGCCTTGTTTTCTCCAAGGTCAGCTTCCGCAAAGTTCTGCCGGTCAAGATTTTTTCGCTCAACAATGTCTCCGTCGCAGATGATAAAGCGTGCCGGACGATCCAGCATGTGCAGCAGACGAAAAAGGTACGGCGCAACATAGCCGCCCGTTCCGCCTGCACCCAGCATCACGACCTTTACCGGATGATCCGTTGGAAATTTCATCACAACACCTCCGCAAAGAAATCTCGAAAGCTGCGTTTTTTCTCTTTTTTCGGCAGAGAACTACAAACGCTGACCTGCTCCAGCCACTCTTTCGGGAACGGCTGCTCCAGTCCCTCGATAACCAAATTCGGATCAATGGGAACGAAGCTGTCTCCGCAGAAAATACGGGCCTTGATCTCAGGGTAGAAATGATCGAGTTCACCGAGAACAAGGTAGAGTCCCGTAGAGCGTTCATCCCGATCATCCTTTCCCGAGAAAAAGGCGTCCATACTGTTGTGGGAGTGAATATCGGCATAGCAGATATAACGCTCCTCATCGTCGTAGGGGCAGTCATGGAGATTGGCCTCTACTTCCTCCTTGCAGACGCTCTGTTTGGGAACATAGGCGAAAAAGCGTTTTTCCTCTTTGTCCCAGTAGATCAGAGCCAGAGCCTCGTTTTCCTCGTTCTCCGTCATAAAGGTGCGGAAAAACGCGACGATCTCACCCATCAGCTGAGCGGGGATTTTCGGCAGAGCCGGGGTAAACCCGGCCCTGATTTCCGAAAGATCCACCACATTGTTTTTGGGGGCGATGAACTCGCCCTGCTCCATTTTGCGAAGCTCATAAATCCTGCCGTCGCGGGCGGGAACCAGGCAGATGACCTTATCCGACGCCCGGGCGTCCTCCAGGGAACCGAATTTCCCCTTATAGGCGGCGTTGCCCTTAGTCTTCATTTCCACCTTGGGCTTTACATAGCAGCAGGGATCTTTCTCTTTTGATTTTTTGAGGGCTTCCAGAAATTCACGGGAGCGTTCGATGGTCTCCTTCATGGAAATGATCGTGGTGCCTTTGGGATCCTTGACCTCCTTGCGGATACCGCAGTATTCCATGCTCCAGGATACGCGCTTACCTTCCTCAAGGTCGGTAAAGTCCTCGGATTTGCGGATGCGCAGTTCCTCAAAAGTCATGGAAGCATCCTCAATGTCCTCCTTCACACCCTTGTGATAGAAGACCGGCGGCTTTTCCAAAAGTCCTTTCTTGGTGTTCTCCGCCGTTTTCTGCTCAAAGGCTGCAGCGATGGGATTTTCTGCGGCCATGCTCACCTCCGGCTGCGCGGGCGAGGGATTTTCCGCGGGCGGGGCAGAGGCGGGCTTGGATACAGGCACCGGCTCAGCAGGCACCGCAGGCGTTTCCTGCGGCGCGGGTGCCGGGGCAGGTGCTGCGGCTGCCGCAGGTTCTGTAAACGGATTACCATGATTTGCCGGATCTGTGCTGTTTCCAAAGATTGCGCTGATGTCCAGTCCTTCTTCGTCGGAAATCTCCGTAAAAGGCCATGCATTGTTGTTGGATTCACTCATAGAATGCGTACTCCTTTCGATTTTGGGACAAAAAAAGACCGCAATCGCTCCTGCGAGCAATTACGGTTTCGTTCTTGTCCTGATTTGATTCCAGTTCGTTTGAGTTTCTGACGGAGGGCGCAATGACCCCCTTTCTGTCGCCGTTCCTCCCTAACTTACTCCGCCCTGACTTACTTCGCCCTGAAATACACGCTCAGTTTAGCAGAGGCTCCTGCCGCCTGTATAGTTGGAGTTTTTCCATAGTCAGAAGCAACCTAACGCAGTCTATACAACGCATGTATATAAGAACCTTTTTGTATCGGCAGGCATCCTTCATAGCTCTCTTCCGGAGTTGAATATCTTAGAAATGTAAGGAACCGGCATTTATCCTGTAAAGGCGTGCTATTTCCTCAAAGATATGCTATAAACCCTTTGCTTCATTTTGACACATGGAGTCCGCTGCCAGCCATCCAACCGTCTCATACTTTGGAACGATTTACATTTCCGCGCGGCTATGTATAATGAAAATCAGAATGGTATCAAATGGCTTATGACAAGGGAGCATGCTCCCTTGTCCCGTAGGGAAACCCTACGGGACAAGCTCATTCTGTTCATCAAAAGGAGGGAAGAAATGACCGGAACCATCCTCATAAGGCCCTCTGTCCAAAAGCGGTTCGACAGCTTTATGGAGCATGGCAGAGTCCTCTTTTTCAGCGCCCCCTGTGGCTTTGGAAAGACCTCTCTGGCGGATGTGCTGCTGCATGGCCAAAATGTGCTGCGCCTGAACGCGGGAGCGCCGGACTGCGCCATCCCGCCGGCGGCGCAGGACTGGGACATTCTGCTCATCGACGATTTTCAACAGCTGCAGGAAGACGAGCAGCAGGCCCTCTGCGAGCTGATCCGGTCCAATCCGGAAAAGCGCTTTGTCTTTCTCTCCCGCGGCGCGCCGCCGGGGTGCCTGATGGCGTTTCAGTACACGGGGCTGATGACCGTGCTGAGCGCCGAGGACCTGCTCTTTGACCGCGGCGACATCCGACGGCTCTTTGACGCCTGCGGGGTCAAGGCAGCGGACGCCGAGATCGACGGCATCCTAAAGGAATCCATCGGCTACCCTCTGGGCGTTGTCACCACCGTGCAGTATATGTCCGATGGAAAGCCCTTTGGCCCCGAGCTTGTGGCCCAGGCATTCCGGCAGGTGTTTTCCTATTTTGAAGCAAACATCTACCGGCGCTTCGACCTGCCGGTACGCCGCTTCCTGCTGGAGCTGGCGCCATTTGAGCGCTTTGATCTGGAGATGGCCCGGATGGCCAGCGGCGATCCCCACGCCGGAGAGCTGCTGGACTGGCTGCTGAGCCATACCACCATGCTGCGCTATGACGATGTGCAGCACTTCCACTTCTGGCCCCAGTTCCGCGTTTTCCTCCTTTGGGAGATGGCGCGGGAATACACCGAGGAAAAGCGCCGGGCGTTGTTCAGCCGCGGCGGTCTCTACTATGAGCTGAAAGAGGACTACGCCCACGCGCTGGAATGCTATACCGCGGGCGGGGACCACGCCAAGGTCTCCGAGCTGCTGATCCGCAACGCGGAGCTGCACCCCGGTATGGGGCACTACAGCGAGATGGAGCGCTATTACCGCAGTCTGCCGGAAGCGGAGATCCTGGCCTCGCCCTCGCTGATGCAGGGCATGAGCATGCTCTGCGCGCTGGCAACGGACTATGCCGGCTCCGAGCGCTGGTACCGTGCGCTGGAGGATTTCGCGCGGCGCTGCGGAAACCAGGACGCGGCGGGGAAGCAGGCCCGCAGCCGCCTGGCGTGGCTGGACATCGCGCTGCCGCAGCGGGGCGTGGAGGGCTTGACGGAGACCATTCCCGCGGTCTTTCGGCTGCTGCGCAATAAGGAAGTGACGCTGCCGGCCTTCTCTGTCACCAGCACGCTGCCCAGCATTATGAACGGCGGCAAGGACTTCTCCCTGTGGAGCAAGAAGGACAATCTGCTCTACCAAACGCTTCGCGTCCCCGTGGAGGCCATTCTGGGAAAGGACGGCGTGGGCCTTGCGGACTGCGCCATCGCCGAGAGTAAATTTGAAAAGGGTGAGGATATCGCGGGCCGAATGCTGTCGCTGATCCCGCGCATGAGCGAGATCCGGCAGAAGGGAACGCCGGATATCGAGTTTGCCATGGGCGGCCTGCTGGCCCGCAGCCAGCTCTTTGGCGGCCGGAGCGGAGACGCCCGCCGCACGGTAGAGTCCCTGCGTCAGCGCTTTGCGGAGAATGGACAGACCCGATTCCTCCCGAACATGGATGCCATGCTCTGCCGCATCGCGCTCCACACGGGCGATCTGGACGCGGCGGACGGATGGTACCGGGAGAAAGCGCCCCGGGACCCCATGCACCTGAATGTGATGAAGCGGTATCAATATCTGACCCAGGCTATGGTGGAGCTTTCGGACGGGAAACCGGACGCGGCGCTTTTGACGCTTTCCCCGCTGGAACCGTATATCCGCAGCTGTGCCCGGCATATCGACGGCATCCACCTGCAGATCCTCACCGCCATCGCCCTGTACCGGAGCCGGGACGAGGGGTGGCGGCAGCATCTGAGCGATGCGCTGGAGACGGCGGCGGAGTTTCGGTTTATCCGGACCGTCAGCGTCTACGGCGCAGCGGTCCTGCCCCTGCTGGAAAAGCTGGCGTGGGACGGGAACGCCAAATGGTACAAGCGCCTGATGGCGGATGTGCGGACGCAGGCGGCGTTCTATCCCCGCTTCCTGCAAACGCGGCTGGCACCTAATGAAGCGCTGACGCCCACGGAGCTGCAGATCCTGCATCTCATCTGTGCCGACAAGAGCAACGCGGAGATCTGCGCGGTGCTGGACATCAAGCTGCCCACGGTGAAGACCCATGTGAGCCACATCCTGACCAAGCTGGGTGTCAGCCGCCGCAGCGAGGCGAAGACCGCCGCGAAAAAGCTGCGGCTGATCTCAGAGGACTGAACAAACCGCGCCCGCAGTCGAGCGGGCTGAATATAGAATCATGAATGTGTATCCCAAAGGAGGAACCCATGAAAAAACGAGTTTTGAGCTTATTTCTGGCGCTCACGCTCTGCCTGACGCTCCTGCCCACGGCGGCTTTCGCCGAGGGGGAAGGCGGCGGCATGTCGGGCAACACGACGATCGGCGGCGAAACAGGCGGCACAGGCGGCACAGGCGGCGGTGTCCTTGTCGGCGAGAACGAAAAGACGGGCGGCGGCTTTGTAGTACCGTCTGAGCAAAGCGGGACCGTCAGCGCCCCTGTCGCCAAGGTCGGCGACACGGAGTATGACACGCTCCAAGAGATATTGGATGATGCAGCGGAAGTCGAAATCACTCTGCTGCGCAATGTCGATGTCGAGGAAGATGGGCTTACCGTTTATGCCGCGACGACTATCAACATGGACGGCTTCAGCATCACCGGTGATATCGAGGCATATGCCGACCTGGCGCTGATGAACGGCACGGTCAAAGGCAATGTAAAGGTGGACGGCGGCACGCTCGACATGACCGCACCCTCTGACGCGGAAGCGGCCATTGGCAGCGGGCTGAACGTGGCCTCCGGCTCCTGCTCGGTCAGAGGTGCGAAGGTCGGCGTGAAGGGTACGCTGTACTTTGGCAGCGACAACATGACCATCACCGGCACGGAGAAGGCCGTCGAGCTGACCGCTGCCGCAGAGCCAAGCAGCAAAAAACTCTATGGCTCCACCGACGCGGACGGTGAAACCGCCGAGGAAGCCACGTTTGTGGACGGTACATATCAGGTAAGCGGCGTCGTCGCCAAAAAGCTGAGCAGCAAGCAGGAGGGCAGCACGGTTACGCCGGAGCCGTCTGACCCGCCGCTGACACTATCTCCCACGGAGATGACGATCAACGCGGGCGAGACCGTTACGTTCACCGCAGCCTACACCGGCACGGGTGCGCTGAACGCCTATATCCAGAAGAACGGACAGGATGAGAACTTTACCGTGACCTGCGCAAAGAGCGGCGAGAATACCTATACGATTTCGGTGGAGACCAAGGCGGAGACTTTCACGGGAACTTACACGCTGTACGTTCACGAGACGAAGGACACCTCTATGCAGGCGATGGCTAAGATCCATGTCAAGGGCAAAGACCCCGTGGCAGAGGTGATTCATCCCGGCGCGACGGAAGGCACCAAATACTTCTCCCTCCCAGCGGCGCTGGACGCGGCACGGGACGGCGACACCGTCAAGCTGCTGGCAGACCATGTGACAGATGTAGACGCCCTCAATGCGCTCGGTGAAGATTTTACGTTCAAACAGTATGCTTCCATCGTACCCGTTGTCACCAAAACCTTGACGCTCGATCTGAACCACAAGACGGTCGACTACCTCGAGGTTGGATTCACAGAGACTAACGAGGAAACGCAGAAAAAAGAAACTTTCGCGACAGGCAACCTGACTGTTACAAGCGAGGCCGCTTACGGCAGAATTTCAAATCTCCTGTTCATGGCCGGCGCACTGGACATCCGGGGCGGCGAGATCGGAGATTCTCACAAAGGCGGCCTTACCTGCGACGCGAACAGTGGCTCTGTGACCGTCAGCAACGGCACGGTGTATGGCCTCACCGTATTGGAGGGTGCTTCCGTCACCGTCAATGGCGGCTCCAAACACGCGGGTGAATGGGTTGTTGCTTCCGGCGCCACGCTGAACATTACGGACGGCACGTTTGGCGAGGTGCAGTTCACGCACAACGGAACCATCGCCATCAGCGGCGGCACGTTCAAAAGCATTAAGAGCTACATCGCAGAAGAGTTGCAACCGCTCATGTCCCTGCTGGCGGACGGGTATGCGTTCTACGGCAAGGATGCGGACGAGAAGTATACCGTGCTGCAGGACAGCAGGGAGACAACGCTGGAAAACGTGAAGGTGATGGATCACACCGACCACGCCTTCCTGAACGGCGCGTGCATCGCGTGCGGCGCGTTGACGTGTGATAAGAGCAATAATGGCGAAGAGGGCGGCTGTATTGCGCACGCGGTCTGGTCGCCATGGGCTGACGACCCAACTTGGGGGACGACCCACATCAAAACTCTGGACGAACTTCGGAAGAAGATAACGGACGGCGGCACGCATTGGAGCGAGATGAATCCAGACGCCGCGAACGCGACCGTGACATTCCTGAGTGATGTGACGGTGGATAAAACATTTCTCATCGACCAATACTTTGCACAAATCTTTCTCGACTTGAACGGGCATACCTTAAGCGGCGAGCTGCAAGAACCCATTATCACGGCGAACTTTTCAGCGGGAAATCCAATCATTGCCATCCGAAATGGCACCATCGAGAATACCGGAACCGGTGAAGCGATCCGGCTCGAGCGGGGACGGGTGACGCTGGAGAACGTGAATGTTACCGGTGACATGGCCATTGCCTATCAATATGTCAATGGATCAATGTACACCGCGCCCTTCCTTGGCGGCGGCAGCTTCACAAGGATCTGCCCGGCAGCAAATGACGTGGGTGGCACATGGAGCAAGGAACTGAAAGATATGCTGGGTACGGGCTGCTGTTTCCTCGACAGCGCGGGCAGCAGAATCGATGCGGAGCAATGGTTCGGTTCCGATGGCTATTCTAAGATAAAGGAACTGATAGATGTTCGGGTCAAGGCATGCGACCACAAGGACGAGAACGGCAGCTACACACTGTTTGAGGACGCAACGATGAGCTATGGCTCTCTGGCCAAGCGCTGCAAGATCTGCGGCAATCTCTGCCCGCACGACGAGATCACGGGCGATCAGAATCCCGCATGCGTGGCCTGCGGGCTGCCCATCGTGATCAAGACCACAAATCTGCTGGGTGGGAAAGATATCGGCCCGTGGTACTATACCGGCCTCAACGACGCGATGCACGAAATTCTGCACGTCAACAAAGGCCGTCGCCCGACGCTCGAACTGTTGGCAGACACGAAATCCGACAGCAGTTACGAATGGCTGACGAACGACTACGATGGCATTTTCATCGATCTGGCGGGGCACACGCTCACGCTGACCGGCGATAAGAATAAAGCCAGCTACTGGGTGACGATCCAGAACACATCCGACACGCACGCAGAGGTGCGCGGCACGGTCAATGTCTACCATAAGGACAACAGATCGAAGCTGGTTATCCTGGATACGGACAACGACCTGACGATCGAAGAGGTCAAATTCGTGGGTGACGGCACCGCCCAATTCGCCGGCGGCAGCTTCGGCAAGATTACGGTGCCGGCGGGCAAGACGCTGGCCTCGCTGCTGGTGAGCGAATACTACTTCGCGGACAGCAATAGCGCCACTGACGAACCCGCCGCGCTGTATGACACGGCGGGGAAAGCCCTGACCGTGCTTACGAAAGTCACCGTCAAGCCGTGCAGCCACGATGAGGCAATCTACGTTCCCGTCGACGGCGGCGCGTGGAAGTGCTTCTGCGGGCAGAAGACCTTCGTCGCCAGTGTGACGAAGGACGACACGACGACCCTTTACACAGATTTGCAGGAGGCGTTCAGCGCCGCGGACGCCAGCGATACCGTCAAGCTGCTGGCAGCTGCGTCCGGCACGGCGAACATCAACAAGGTGTTTGCCCTCGACCTGAACGGTTATGGCGCGGAAGAGATCAATGTGAGCGCAAAGGCGACGATCAAGGATTCCGGCGAGACAAAGGGCATGATCGGCAAGCTGACGGTTTCTGCTGACGGCCTGACCATCGGCGACCTGCTGGAGATGGGCTATGCGTTCAAGTATGAAAATGGCAACTGGATGAGCAACGATCGGGTCACGGAGGGAAGTTCGATCGCCATACATCTGGCGCCCATCGCATCGGTTACGCTGCGGGCGAAGGATGCAGACGGCGAAGAAGTCTCGACGACGATGCCGTATGGCACGACAGGGGCTGTGCGGCTGGATGCGGCCTGCGGACAGCCCTACGGAGCGACCCAAGCGACTTGTGTCATAACGAAGATCGAGGGCGGCACGATGACGAGTGTATCGAATTTCCCGGGATACACACTGCCCGATGATCTCACCGCAGGAGAGCACACCTATCGCGTCACGTTCACCAGCGACGGCTATTCCAAGAGCGCCGAGATCACCATTACCGTCACGCCGGTCAGCCTCGCGGGCGCGATAGTGGCGGTTGGAGATCTGACCTACAACGGCGACGCACAGACCCCGGAGGTCACGGTCACGCTGGATAAGAAGGTTCTGACGAAGGATAAGGACTACACCCTGACGGGCGCGGAGCAGACCAACGCGGGCAGCTATCATCTGACTGTCACCGGCAAGGGCGGCTATGAGGGCGAGATTGGAAATGTGGACTGGAAGATCGAACCGAAAACGGTGACGAACCCCACGATCAACGTTGCGCCCTGCGTCTATAACGGATTTGAGCAGACACCGCGTGTCGAGCTCAAGGACGGTGAGAGGGGCATCCCGGAGGGAGAATACACGGTAGCGTATTCCAACAACATCAATGCCGGTGACGGCAGCCTGACGATTCAGGACGCTGCGGGCGGCAACTATGTTGTCAGCGGCAGCACGACCTTCCCCATTGAGCAGGCCAGCATCAACACTTCGAATCGCTGGATTGAAGTGCGTGTATTCAACGAGCTGGCGAAGACTTATGAGGTCGAGTTGCAGCCGAACCTGGATAATATCCTGTATGAGCAGCGCATAGACGGCACGTTCGGCACGGTTACATATTCCCTTGATGAAGATGGGGCATCTACGTACGCAGACTACTACGAGCTCGGCACCGCAAAGATCGAAAACGGCAAGCTGATCCTGCCCATCAAGAACGGAAGCGGTGTGCCAAGCGGCAACTATATCGTCACCTTGATGCTCAGGGTCGAATCCACAAACTTTAAATCGTTCGACCTGCCTGTTCGCATTATCGCAAGGGACAAGATTGTCCCGAGGCTGGCAGAGGGCAGTACCGTCAGCGCGACGGACATCACCTACGGCCAGACGCTGGCTGACAGCATGCTCACAGTCACCGGCTCGATGGAGGCGCCCAGCTTCGATGCGCCCGGCACCATTCAGGAGGTCACGGGCACGTTCGCGTGGACGGACGGCACGATCAGGCCCGAGGCGGGCGACTATGAGGCCGAATGGACATTCACGCCGGACGCATCCTATGGCGGCGTCTACGCAAACGCGACCGGCAAGGTGAAGATTACGGTCAGCCCGGCGCAGCTGCAGGACGTTTCCGTGCTGGTGCCAGATACGTATTACTACACCGGTAAACCACAGCGCGCAGGGGTAAGCGCGGCAGGACTTGGCGTGTGCGGTGAACGACCGACGTTCACATACAGCAAAACGGAAAACGGCGAATATACTTCGGAGGTACCGGCGTTCACCGAAGCGGGTACGTACACCGTTTACTACAAGGCGGAAGCCGCGAACCACATAACGGCCACCGGTACGTTCTCTGTGCAGATCAAGCCGCTTCCGATCAGCCTTCTCGCCGTCGAGAAGATCTCCAAGACCTATGACGGCACCGCATCTGTCACGCTTTCCACGGAGATGCTGACGTTCTTCAGCAAGGCGGCGAGGCGTTCGGACATTAAGCTTCCCATTCTGGCGCTTAGCTTCTCGAACGCCCGCTTCACCATGAAGCAGGCGGACGGGAGCTATGTGGATTCGCCGGAGGTTGGCGGCGGCAAGGCGCTTTCCTTCACCATGACGCTCGAGAGCGACAACTATGTGTTTGAACGCGAGCCGGAAGGAACCAAAACGGTCAAGGAGGATATCTCGACCGATGATGCGACCAAGTTCACCATCACCAAGGCCGACGCGCCCAGGGCGACGATTCAGTCCGCGGTGACGGTCATCAACGGTCTGGCGAAGACCTATGAAATGGTGCTGACCGACAATTTGCCTAAGCTGAGTTCTCCTTGTGAATACGGCAGCGTCAGCTATTCGGTGAAGGGGACCTATCTGACGGACGGTTATAAGGACACAGTCAAGGCGGAGATCGTGGAGGAAAACGGTCAGTATAAACTGAAACTGACCGTTCCAGCCGTGGATTACGATCGAGAAAGCTCCGTCGGCACGTTGGATATCAAGGTCGTCTCGGACAACTATCAGGATTTTACCCTGACAATCGGGGTGAAAGCCAAGAACAAGACCGTTCCCATGCCGGACGGTGAAATCAGCGCAACTGACATCACCTACGGCCAGACTCTGGCCGACAGCAAGATCACGGGCAAGATGAAGGATGGCAACAAGGAAGTCACCGGCACGTTCGCGTGGAAGGATGGCACCATCAAGCCTAACGCAGGTAGCTACGAGGCCGAATGGACGTTCACGCCGGACGCATCCAACGGTGGCATCTACGCAAACGCGACCGGAAAAGTGTCCGTCAAGGTCAACCCCAAGGATATCAAGGGCGCAACCGTCACGCTGAAGAGTGACAGCTTTGAGTACGACGGGACGCGGAAAGATCCTGAGGTAGCCAGTGTCGTTCTGGACGGTGAAACGCTGGTATATGGCCAATATAACGATTATGGCTATCATTACGATATGGCATCGGACGTTGGCACATACAATCTTGTTGTTGGCGGCAACCATAACTACACGGGGAGTGTAAGTGTCACGTGGTCGATCACGCCAAAAACCGTGACGCCCACGATCGAGGTTGCGTCCTGTTCCTACACCGGAGATACGCTGACGCCGGACGTGACCCTCACGGACGACATCGGCAACACCATCGACCCAAAGGAATATACTGTCTCTTACAGCAACAACACCAACGCCGGTACTGGCACCGTGACCATTAAGGACGCTGCTGGCGGCAACTATGTTCTCAACGAGGCCAGTACGACCTTTACGATCACCAAGGCCGCCGCGCCCACGCTGGAGGATATCGTCATCAGCCATAAGTACACCGTGACCACCAGCGAGAAGACGATCGGCTCAACCATGCCTGTTGATGCCGGTGCGCTGTCCTTTACCAAGGGTACTGAGAGCACGACCGGCTCTGTGACGGTTTCGAGCTGGGCTGTGGATGCTGCCACCGGCAAGGTGACGTACACCCTGTCCAGCGGCACGGCTGGCGATACCGTGACCCTGCCTGTGACCATCTCTTCCACCAACTACGCAGACACAGTCATCAATGTGGTCATCACACTGACCAGGAGGGACGATCAGGCGGCGCTGGTCATCACCGGTGCGGACGCCGTAATCTACGGTGAAAAGCTGATACTGACCACTACCGGCGGCTCCGGCACAGGTGCTGTGACCTACCGCATTGACACGGCTTACAGCACCGGCGAGGCGACCATCGATCCCGAAACCGGCGTTCTGACCCCGGTCAAGGTCGGCTCTGTCAGCGTCATCGCAACCAAGGAGGGCGACAAGGACTACAACGACGTCACCAGCGCTCCCTTCGTGCTCATGATCAAACCAGCCTCGCCCACCGGCGAACCCAAGTACACCGAGATCACCACCAGCGGCAAGACATTGAAGGACGCGGTGCTGACCACCGAGGGCAGCACTCTGAATCCCAAGGACGGCAAGCTGGAATGGGTGGATGACGAGGGCGACGTCCTGCCTGGTGATACCCGGGTTGAAGCGAATAAGACCTACAAATGGCGCTTCACGCCTACTGACACCAACTACACGACCATGACCGGCGAGATTGAGCTGTATCACAAGTCCAGCAGCGGTGGCGGTTCTGGCTCCAACTCCGGCAGCTATACCATTACTGTTAAAGATGCCCAAAACGGTGATGTGACCACAGATCGCAAGAGCGCATCTGCCGGTACGACCGTGACCATCACGGTGAAGCCAGACAGCGGCTATGTTCTGGATGATCTGACTGTCACCGACAGCAAGGGCAATGACATCAAGCTCACAGGCAAGGGCGGCGGTAAGTACACTTTCACGATGCCCAGCGGCAAAGCAACGGTAGAGGCCAGCTTCACTCCCGCCAAGAGTGAGAATCCCTTCACCGACGTTCCTTCCGGCGCCTACTACGAGGATGCGGTTGCATGGGCGGTGAAGAACGGTATTACCGGCGGTACCTCCGCCACGACGTTTGACCCCAACGGCTTCTGCACGAGAGCGCAGGCCGTGACATTCCTGTGGCGTGCCGCAGGCAGCCCCGCTCCCAAAAGCACGGCGATGCCCTTTACGGACGTTCCTGCGGGCAGCTACTATTACGACGCGGTGCTGTGGGCAATCGAGAACGGCGTTACCAAGGGTACCAGCGATACCACATTCAGCCCGAACGCAAATTGCTCCCGCGGGCAGATCGTGACGTTCCTGTGGCGCTCTCAGATGTCTCCGGATGCCGCCGCGGCGAATCCCTTTACTGATGTCGTGGCTGACGCCTATTACACCAGCGCAGTGCTGTGGGCTGTTGAAAAGAGCATCACCGGCGGCACTTCCGCCACAACGTTCAGTCCCGGCGCAAATTGCACCCGGGCTCAGATCGTCACCTTTATCTATCGCTGCATGAAGTAATACGCATAAGAGGAGAGCGGGTAGCCGCTCTCCTCTTTCCTTTGAGCATATTCTGAAACGCTGTCACGCTAAACGCATATAGAAAAGCGTTGCATCTTCCTTCAGCCGTCTGTCTAAGATGCTTCTTTGGATGCGAATAATTCCGAAAAATTGTTTCGCATTGGATTGTGTTTTGCTAATCATATTATCACACCTTATCAGCCACAGAAGGCGGGGTATGCGATGGCATCCTCTTGACATTCAATCCACTTTGCCAACAGGAATTATTGGTAATGCGTCTCGGCAGGAGGATATATGCGCTCATTTCCCCCTATAAGCCTTTCCGGTATGTAACGCAGAGCCGCAATACAATTTTTACCAGAAAACCTCTATGGGTTGCGCCCATGGAGGTTTTTATTTCGCTTCCCCGCTGCCGCTCACCGCCTTCAGCACTCAGAGTCTCGATCCTTCAATCAAATTTTATAAAAAAGAAAGGAAATTGCTATGAGTGCTGAAATGAAAAAGTATGTAATGGAGCTTTTGGAAACCTACCATGACCGCGAGCGCATGATCGCAGTCCTGCGCTATGAACTGGAGCATCCTGGCAAAATCGGTGGTGCTGAACAGATCGAGGCGATGAACTATGGACACGGAGACGGCATTGGCGGCACAAAAGGCCATATTTCCAATAAGACGCTTTACATTGCCCTCAATTATGAGGAGCAGGCCGAACGCCTGAATACCACGGCAATTAAGGAGATCGCCGAAGAGCTCTTTGATCTGGAGCGGCGACAGAAGAAGCTGCTGTACTATATCGCTCTTCTCGGAAAGCGTCAGGCGGATGTGGTGCGGCTGATCTATATTGAGAAGCTGTCTACGAAGGAAGTCGCGGAGCGGTACGGGCTGACCTACCGCACCATTGACCGCATCAAGAAGGAGGCGGTTGAGAGCCTTGCGGAGATGTACACCTACTCGGAGCGTCATAACGGGTGATGATATCCCGCCCCCTTTCAAAATGTCCGAAAAATGTCTGACCTGATGTACTTGTGCTGTCCTATAGTTCTATGGTATTCTTAGGCTGACAAAAAGGAGATGCTCCCCATTCGCGGGGGGCATCTCCTTTTGCCATGCTCGTATTAGAATATTGCCCAGTAAGGGTACGCCGTTTTGAGGGGGAATTACATGTTCAAAGAATACTCCGATATCCTAACGGTTTCTCAGGCCGCAAAGGCTTTGGGGCTTGGACGAAATACCGTGTATCAACTTGTCCACACGCAGCAGATAGGCTATAAACGTATTGGTACAAAAATCATTATACCAAAGGCGTGCTTGATTGACTTTGTGCTGTCAGCACGCTATACTGTAGCCAATCCATAATAGCAGACAATCTTCGCTGTCGAAAGGAGTTATTATGACAGGGAGTCTGCAAGTAAAAAATGGCAAATACTATATGGTGCTCAACAGTATCGAAAACGGAAAGAGAAAACAAAAATGGATATCTACCGGCCTGACTGAAAAGGGAAATAAGCGCAAGGCTGAACAGATGCTGCGGGAGAAGCTGACGGAAGAAGAAAAGCGAAATCCGGTAGTGTGTTCAGATATGACGGTGGCGGATTGTGTTCGGCGATGGCTGACACGCATGAAGCGGCGAGTAGATGAGGTAACATACAGAAGTTATCAGCATACGGCTGAGACGCATATCCTTCCATACTTTGACGAGAACGGGCTAAAGCTGTGTGATTGTACGGTAGAGGTGCTTCAGACTTATTTTGATGAGAAATACCGGAACGGCCGTAAAGATGGTAAGGGCGGACTGTCCTCTAAAACCATGCGCCACCATAAAGGCATTTTGGGTCAGGCATTAGCGGAATGCGTGAAAGATGGACTGATTCCATCAAACCCTTGTCAATATGTTGAAATGCCGCGCAGAGAACGCCATGAAGCGCATTTCTATAGTGCGGAGCAGCTGCAGCAGCTTATTACAGCCCTGAACGGTGATCCGATACAGCCGCTTGTAAAAATCGCAGCGCTTTATGGACTGCGGCGCAGCGAACTTCTCGGTTTGAAGTGGGACAGTATTGATTTTGACAATGGTGTGGTATTGATTCGCCACACGGTTTGCAAGATGATTGTTACTGTGGAAAAGGATAAGACGAAAACCCAAAGCAGCCGCCGAAGCTTTCCCATGACAGAAGAAGCGCGTGAAATTTTCCTGCAAGCAAAGGCTGAGGAAGAAGAAAACCAGCGCTTGTTCGGCAAGGCATACCAGAAGAATGACTATGTTTTCAAATGGCCCGATGGACGTACGTTTGCTCCGGATTATGTGACGCACCATTTTTCAAAAATGCTTGAACGGTACGGAATGCCGCACATTCGCTTCCATGAGCTTCGTCATAGCTGTGCCAGTCTGCTGCTGAACAACGGCTGCGGCCTGAAAGATGTGCAGGAATGGATGGGACACAGCGACATTCAAACGACTGCCAATATCTATGGGCATTTAGACACTTCCAGAAAGCAAAGCCTTGCAGATAAGCTGACAGAATGCCTGCATGAAAGACGTTAGAAAAACGTTAGAAAAAAGGTGTATGAAGCTTATCCTGAAATAAAATAAAAACCGCGAACCCATTGAAATCAATAGGTTCGCGGTGGTACGCCGTGAGGGATTCGAACCCCCGGCCTTCTGGTCCGTAGCCAGACGCTCTATCCAGCTGAGCTAACGGCGCATGTCCAATATCGGACAACGGTGTTATATTAGCACAGCCTTTTCAAAAAAGCAAGAGGGAATTTCAAATTTTTAGAAAAAAACTGAAAAAGCGGAGACACGGGTTTGACAGTGCGGCGTGCGTTGGATAAAATAGGATCGATCGAACATTACGACACAAGGAGAACCAGCATGAACAATACCTTTAGCGGAAGCAGCAACTACGTCGCAAGCCCCGAGCTGATGAACGCGGTGAATATTGCCGTGGCGCTTCAAAAGCCCCTGCTCATTAAGGGCGAGCCGGGAACGGGAAAAACGATGCTCGCCCAGGCAGTGTCGGAGGCGATGGGGAAAAAGCTCATCATCTGGAGCGTCAAGTCTACCACCAAGGCGCAGGACGGCCTGTATGTCTACGATGTGGTGCAGCGCCTGTACGACAGCCAGTTCGGCGCGTCGGGCGTGGACGATATCGCAAAATACATCAAGCTCGGCAAGCTCGGCGAGGCATTCTCCGCCGACGAGCAGGTCGTTCTGCTGATCGACGAGGTCGACAAGGCTGACCTTGAGTTCCCGAACGATCTTTTGTGGGAGCTTGACAAGATGGAGTTCTACATCCCCGAGACGAAGGAGACGGTCAGGGCAAAGCACCGTCCCATCGTCATCATCACCTCAAACGCCGAGAAGGAGCTGCCGGACGCCTTCCTGCGCCGCTGCATCTTCCACTACATTGCTTTCCCCGACCAGCAGCAGATGGAAAAGATCATCCGCGTCCACTTTGATCGGATCGACGAGACGCTGCTCTCTCAGGCGATGCAGGCGTTCTACTATCTCCGCTCGATCGACGCGGTCGAGAAAAAGCCCTCGACCTCCGAGCTGGTCGACTGGATCCGCGCGCTGGAGCTTGCGGGTGTAGACACGGGCAGCATCGCGCGTGAGATCCCGTTCATCGGCGTGCTGCTCAAGAAGGACAAGGACATTTCGACCGTCCAGCGCCGCCTGCGCCGGTAAAACGCCATGTTTACAGGATTTTTCTATCTGCTGCGCGCACACGGCTTCCGCGTCAGTCTGAACGAGTGGATGACGCTTGTCGAGGGGCTGATGCTGAATTTGCAGCGCGCCTCGCTCACGGGCTTTTATGAGCTCTGCCGTGCGGTGCTCGTCAAGTCCGAGGCGGATTACGACAAGTTCGACCAGATCTTTCTTGAATACTTCGACGGCGTGCCCTATGAGGGCGACCTGCCCGAAGAGCTGCTGAACTGGCTGGATCATCCGGAAAACGCGCTCGAGGAGCTGCGCCGCTTTCTCAAGACGCAGGGCTATGAGGAAAAAAGCATAGAGGAGATCCTCAGAATGTTTGAGGAGCGCCTCAAGGAGCAGACCGAGGAGCACAACGGCGGCTCGTACTGGATCGGTACGCGCGGCTACTCGAACTTCGGCAACAGCGGCCACAGCCCGCAGGGCATCCGCGTGGGGGGAAAGAGCATGCACCGCCGCGCGTTTCAGGTGGCGGGGGAGCGCAGGTTCCGGGACTTCCGCAAGGACAACGTGCTCGATATCCGGCAGTTCCAGATGGCCTTCCGTCTGCTGCGCCAGTATTCGGCGCAGACGATGGGGGAGAGAACAGAGTTCGACGTGGACGGCACCATTCGCGATACCTGCGACAATGCCGGCACGCTGTCCGTCCGCTACAAGCGCCCGCGCCGCAACAGCGTCAAGGTGCTGATGCTGATGGACTCCGGCGGGTCGATGGAGTATTATTCGCGCCTTTGCTCCATGCTCTTTCAGGCGGCAAAGCAGTCCAACCACTTCAAGGAGCTGCATGTCTACTACTTCCACAACTGCATCTATTCCAATGTCTACACCGACCCGCGCATGTGGCGCGAGCACGCCGTGGCCACGGACTGGGTGCTGCAGAACTTCGGCAGCGACTACAAGGTCATCTTAGTCGGCGACGCGCTGATGGATATGTACGAGCTGACGGAGAAGCGCTACGATTCCCGCACCGGTGAGGCGCGCTGGTCGGGCCTCGATCAGCTCAGACGCTTTTGCGAGCGCTACGATCATCTCATCTGGCTCAACCCCGAGGAGCCGCCGCGCTGGGGCGGCTACTGGGGGGAAAGCTACGGCTACATTGCCAGGGTCGTGGATATGTACCCGCTGACGGTAGACGGATTGGAGCGCGGCATGAAAAAGCTGCTCGTGAACCGATAACGCAGAGACGAAAAGCGGCCGCTCAGGCCGCTTTTTTCCGCGGTTTCTCTTGATTTTGCGGCGTTCAGGGGGTATAATTTCCCTCTAATGATGTATCCCATTGGACGGGGAGGTCTATCGTATGGATAAGGAAAAAAAGAACGACATCATCCGCGCCGCGGCGGCGCGCGTGGCGGAGAATTACCGCAGCTCCGAGATCCCCATGTACGGCGATGCGCTGCGTATGCCCTCGCGCGATGCGGTCATCGAGATCATCCGCGACTGTCAGAAGCTGCTGTTCCCCGTATATTACGGCAACCGCGACCTTTTGAAGCTGCCGCCCGAGCAGTACAGCGCGCTGCTGATGGAGCATATCCACGAGAAGCTGACGCGTCAGGTCGCGCTGACGATGGCGGAAAGCGAGGAGAACTACGAGCGTGCCTGCGAGATCAGCAACGGCTTTATCGAGCGTATGCCCGCCATTCAGGAGCTGCTGATGAAGGATCTTGCCGCGAACTTCGACGGCGACCCCGCGGCCTACAGCATGGAGGAGGTCATTCTGTCCTATCCGGGCCTGTTCGCCATCTTCATCTACCGCATCGCGCACGAGCTCTACGCGCGCAAGGTGGCGATGATCCCGCGCATGATGACCGAGTACGCCCACTCCCAGACGGGCATCGATATCAACCCCGGCGCGCAGATCGGTGAATACTTCTTCATCGACCACGGCACGGGCATCGTCGTCGGCGAGACGACGGTCATCGGCAACAATGTCAAGCTCTATCAGGGCGCGACGCTCGGCGCGCTTTCGCCCGTCGGTATGCCGACGGATCCCGACGTGCGCCGCCACCCCAAGATCGGCAGCAATGTCGTCATCTACGCGAACTCTACGCTGCTCGGCGGCGCGACGGAGATCGGAGACAACGTGGTCATCGGCGGCAACGTATTTTTGAGCTCGTCGGTGGAGAGCGACACGGTCGTGAGCATTAAGACGCCGGAGCTGACCTTCCGCGGCAAGCGGCACAAGGGATGATCCTGACGGAGAGCGCCCGCGTCCGCTTGCGGACGATGCGGAGCGGGGATCTGGACGAATTATATGCCCTGCTCTCGGATGAAGCGGTGATGCGCTGGCTGGAGCCGCCCTTTACCCGCGCGCAGACGGAGCGCTTTCTGCAGCAGGCAGGACTTTGTGAGCCGCCGCTCGTTTACGCCGCGGAAAGCGCGGCGGGGGAATTCATCGGCTACGCGATCTACCACGATTACGACGCGCACAGCCGCGAGCTCGGCTGGGTGCTCAAGCCGGACTTCTGGCATCAGGGCTATGCGGACGAGATGACCGGTCTTCTGGCCGCGCTTGCGCGGCGGGAGGGGAAGGACGCGGTGATCGAGTGCGCGCCCGAACAGGCGGTGAGCGCGCATATCGCGCGCCGGCACGGCTTTTCCTATGAGGGCCGCGCGGACGGCTGCGATGTTTACCGTCTGCGTTGTGAAGAATAAGAAAGAGAGCGCTTTCCAACATCGGAAAGCGCTCTTTTCACATAACGGCTGAATTGCGCGCCCGCAGACGTGAAAACGGGTTGATTCGTTTTCTGCCGCGACATATGCGTGGCAGAAAACACTTTGCGCGGAGTGAGCGTCGGATCGTTCGCTTCGAGCGAGCGACCGAGGCGCAGAACGCAGCGGGATTTTCTCAGAAATAAGGCGCTCTTCCGACGGAAGAGCGCCTTATTTTTGGAATGCTTACAGAAGCAGCACGCCGGCGTCCTCGCAGACCTTGTGCGTGGCCTCGTCCCAGAGGGAGACCTGCACCTCGCCGATGTGCGCCGTGCCGATGAGCAGCATGCAGAGTCTGCTCTGGCCGATGCCGCCGCCCATCGTCAGCGGCAGCTCGCCGGCAAGCAGCATCTTGTGGAACGGCAGAGCGCGGCGGTCGTCGCAGCCGGCGATCGTCAGCTGTGCGTCGAGCGACTGCGGGTCGACGCGGATGCCCATCGAGGAGACCTCGAAGGCATGGCCAAGGACCTCGTTCCAGTAGAGGATATCGCCGTTGAGCTCCCAGTCGTCATAGTCGGGGGCGCGGCCGTCGTGCTTGATGCCGGACTTGAGGAGCTTGCCGATCTGCATGACGAAGACGACGCCCTTCTGCTTGCAGATCTCGTCCTCGCGCTGCTTGGGCGTCAGGTCGGGATACATATCCTCGAGCTCCTGCGTCGTAATGAAGTAGACCTCGCTGGGGAGCTTGGTGTGCAGAGAGGGGAAGGCGATGTTCAGCGCGTCGCTCGTCTCGCTGATGGCGCCGACGATATCGCGCACGGTGCGCTTGAGGTAATCAACGTTGCGGTCGTCCGCGGAGATGACCTTTTCCCAGTCCCACTGGTCAACGTAGACGGAATGGAGGTTGTCGACCTCCTCGTCGCGGCGGATGGCGTTCATGTCGGTGAACAGTCCCTTGCCGACCTTGAACTCGTAGCGCTTGAGCGCCAGACGCTTCCACTTGGCCAGCGACTGCACGACCTGCGCGTTCGCGCCGACATCGGGAATGTCGAACCCGACGGGGCGCTCCACGCCGTTGAGGTTGTCGTTCAGACCGGAGTTCTCCTCGACGAACAGCGGGGCGGAGACCCGGCGCAGATTCAGTGCATTGCTCAAATTGACCTGAAAATTACTCTTGATGAATTCGATGGCGCGCTGCATTTCATAGACAGACAGCGGGGTATGGTAGCCTTGCGGGATGTAGGATCTGCTCATGCCGGTTTCACTCCTTTGAAAAAATATGCGCTTATTATAATCACATATATTAACGATTTCAATAGTGAAATTTTAAGGAAATCAACTTGCAAAATGCAAAATTTTTGTCGACACGAACAGCCCGGGCGCGCAAAGCGCCGTTTTTCCCCGTTGCAATCCGCCGCCGCGCGTGATACACTTTACCATGAGTAATTATGGGATAAGAGGAGGAGACCCCTTGTGAGAACACTGTTTACCGGCGCGGACATCCTGCGGCGGAACGCGGACGGAGGATATGAAACGCTGCGCGGCGCCTTCCTCGGCGTCGACGGCGGATGCATCGACTACATCGGCACGGATAGGCCGGAGCAGGCATATGACGCGGAAAAGGATATGCGCGGCAGGCTCCTGATGCCGGGGCTCGTCAACTGCCACAGCCACATCGCCATGACGCTCATGCGCGGCATCGGCAGCGGGCTTCCGTTGCAGGACTGGCTCTTCAAGGCCATCTTCCCGATCGAGGACAGGCTCGTGCGCGAGGACATCGCGGCGGCGAGCCGCTTTGCGCTTCTTGAGATGATCGCGGGCGGCACGACGAGCTTTTCCGATATGTACTTTTTCCCCGAGGAGACCGTCCATGCGGTCGAGGAGGCGGGCATCAAGGCGAATCTCAACCGCTGCGTACAGTGCTTCGACGAAAGCCAGACCGTGGAGCAGAACACGCAGATCCCCGAATCGCTCGCGCTCTTTGAAAAGTATCACGGCGCGGCGGACGGCCGCATCCGCATCGACTTTTCCATCCATGCCGAGTACACCTGCAAGAGCCATATCGTAAAGGCCTACAGCGACCTCTGCCGCGAAAAGGGCGGACGTATGCACATCCACCTCTCCGAGACCGCGCGCGAACAGCGTGAATGCGTGGAACGCTACAGCAAAACGCCGGCGGAGTGGTTCGAAGCCCTTGGCACGTTCGACTCGCCCACGGCGGCGGCGCACTGCGTTTTTGTCACAGAGAGCGATATGGACATTCTGAAAGCGCACGGCGTCAGCGTTGTGCACAACCCGACGTCGAACCTGAAGCTCGGCAGCGGCTTTGCGCCCATCCGGCGGATGATGGACAAGGGCATCAACGTGACGCTCGGCACCGACGGCACGGCCAGCAACAATAATCTCAATATGTTCGAGGAGATGCATCTGGCTGAGATCATCCACGACGGCTACCATCACGACCCCACCCACATCCGTTCGAACGAGGTGCTGGATATGGCGACCGTCAACGGCGCAAAATTGCAGGGCAGGGAGGATACCGGCGCGCTCGAGGCCGGCAAAAAGGCGGACATCATCGCCATCGACCTGCGCCGCCCGCATCTTTACCCCAACTTTGATACGCCCGCGCTCATCACGTGCGCGGCGCAGGCGGGCGACGTGTGCATGACGATGGTGGACGGTAAGATCCTATATGAGAACGGCGAATTCAAAACGCTGGACGCGGAGAAGGTGCGCGCCGACATGGAGCGCGCCGTCGAGCGCCTTTACAGAAAGTGAGAGAGACAAATGGAGAGAGCGGACAAGGACCTTGCCTTCCTGCTGCGATACGAAAATGTGGCGTGGTTCGAGGACGGTAAAGTGAGAATACTGGACAGGCGCATCTACCCTGCAAAGGTGGAATTCGTCACCTGCCATACGCATGAAGAGGTCGCGCAGGCCATCACCGACATGGTGACGCAGAGCGCTGGCCCCTACACCGCCGTGCCGATGGGCATGGCGCTCGCGGCGTGGGAATGCCGCGATAAGACGGCGGATGAGCAGATGGCATACCTTAGAAAAGCGGCGCACACCATCTCTCACGCGCGGCCCACGACGCAAAAGCGAATGGGCATCCTCTGCGATATCTGCTTAAAGGAGGCGGAGCGCGCGCTGGCGGCGGGGGAGAACGTGGCCGAGGCCATCAGGGATAAGACCATCGCGCTCAATAACGTGCGCTATGACCGCATGGCGAAGATCGGCTCGTATCTGGTCGATATGTTCCCAGATAACGGCACGGTGATGACGCACTGCTTTGCCGAAACGATCGTCGGCACGATGCTGCGCGAGTGCAGAAGGCGCGGCAAGAGCATCCGGCTTTTCTGCCCCGAAACGCGCCCCTATTTTCAGGGCGCGCGCCTGACGGCTTCGGTTTGCCACGACATGGGCTTTGACGTGACGGTCATTTCCGACAATATGCCCGCGTTCGTCATGCAGCAGGAGAAGGTCGACGTCTTTACCACCGCGGCGGATGCCATCTGCTGCGACGGCCACGTCGTCAATAAGGTAGGCACGTTCCAGAACGCGATCGTCGCCAAGTACATGGGCATTCCGTACTTTGTCACCGGCGCGCCCGATCAGGGACACAGGACGGTGGACAGCGTGCACATCGAGCTGCGCGACCCGAACTTCACGCTTCAGGCCATGGGTGTGCGCACGGCGATGGAGGGCGTGAAGGGCTACTATCCCGCCTTCGACATCACGCCGCCGCACCTTGTCTCCGGCGTCGTGACCGACCTCGGCATCTATTCTCCCTACGATCTGAACCGCTATTTTGAAGACGGCAGCATCGGAGCGGACAATCTGGTGATATAAATGGAAACTACTTTACAGTCCTTGCGGCAGGAAATCGTGGATAAGTCGCTGCAGGCGTTCCGTGCGGGGCTTTTTTCCGGCACGAGCGGGAATATGAGCTGCCGTGCCGCGCCTGATGAAATGCTCATCACGCCGACCTCCGTGCGCTACGACGTGCTGCGCGCGCAGGACATCGTGCGCATGAAGCTCGACGGCACGGTGCTCGAGGGGGCTTTGCAGCCCTCGAGCGAGTGGCGCATGCACGCCGCCGTTTACAAGGCGTATGGCGAGACGAACGCCGTCTTCCACACGCATTCGCCCTACGCGACGGCCTTCGCCGTGACGCATCAGAGCATCCCAGCGGCGCTGATCGAGGCGCACATTTTCCTCGGCGGCGACGTTCGCTGCGCGCCCTACGCAACGCCCGGGACCGCGGCGGTCGGCGAGAACGCCGTTCCCGCGCTCAGGGACCGCGGCGGCTGTACGCTGGCCAATCACGGCGTCCTCGCCGTGGGGAGCGATCTTGCGCAGGCGTACCTGCGCGCGGAGTACATCGAGGACGCTGCCAGGATATATACCATTGCCCGCACCATCGGCACGCCGGTGACGCTGGATACACTGTGATAAAACCGGCGGAACGCCGCAAGAGGAGTTAACGCAAATGAAAAGCATCCTGAAAACGAACCGCATCCTTGTCATCCTTGCCCTGATCGGCCTGCTGAGCTCGCTTGTGCCGCTCGTAAGCCGCGTGCAGGCGGAGGAGGACAACAAATACTACGACATCATCCTTGACTATTCGAGCCTGCGCGCCATGGCGCGCCAGTCCTCGCAGACGGAGGACGAATGGCTCGATCTGTTCCGCTCGCTCGGCGTGGACAAGGTCGCCCTCGGTGAAGCCAGCGCGATGGACCTGAGCCAGAGCGCGGCCATTCCCGTGCACACGATGACTGTGAAAAAGGCCATGGAGAGCTACGGCTGGGAGACGAATTACCCCGCCGAGGTCGCGCAGTGGCTGCGGGAAAGCGCGGACGTGAGCGATTCGATCATCTGCACCGACACGGCCGCGGCCTACGAGTGGGTGCTGAGTGCCTATGAAGAGCGCTTCGAGGGCTTTGAAGCCAAGACCTGCCTTGACGGGGAGAATGGCTTCATCTTCCTCCAGCAGCAGAAAAACGGCATGAAGGGCGAAAAGCTGCTCGAGCTGTGCCTCGGCATCTGGCCGGACACGGCGGAGATGATGGAGCGCCACGGCTACCAGATCATCCCGCGTACCGTGACGCAGAAGGACATGAACGGCACGCGCTTTGCCGAGAGCTACATCAAGGTGCTGGAGCACTATAACGCGCCCTACTTCATGAACAGCGGCGAGGAGCTCGTCGGCTACGAGAGCGAGGAGGGCTGGAATATGCTCAAGCAGTACCTCGTCGACAGCGGCGCCGGCGTCGGCATGTTCGAGCAGAACGACCAGAGCCAGAACCTCGTCTGGCCGGACATCGAGGAACTGCTGAACGACACGGGCTACCGCGGCATCCGCGTGTTCAACGAGTGGGCCTATATCCAGAACCGCTACCAGTACTGCGGCTATGAAGGCCCCGAGGAGATCACGAACACGTTCTTCCGCGCCATCGCCGAGCGCAACTGCAAGGTCATCTTCATGAAGATGATCCTTGAGCCGGACAATGACGTCAGCTGGGGCGCGGACGAGGAGGAGTGGACCTACGTCACCGATCCCGCCGACTATGAGCAGATGCTCACGGATCTTGACGCGCGCCTCATACCCCTTGGCTACACGCACGCAAGCGTGCCTGCAATGACGCTCAAAACGCCCTCGATGGCGCTCGGGATCGTGCAGGGCATCGGTACGGCGGCGCTTCTTACGCTGCTGCTCGATATGTTCTTCTTCATGGACAACCGCTGGCGCTATGGCCTGCTCGTTCTCGGCGCGCTGGGCTTTACGGGGCTTGCCGTGCTCAAGCCCGCGCTCTTTAAGATCCTCCTCTCGATGTCCGGCGGCATCGTGATGCCGTCGCTTGCGGCGGTGGGGCTGTGCCGCGTGCTCGCGGAAAAGCGGAAAAACGAACCGCACATCGGCTTTGGCAAGCTGATCGGCTTTACACTTGGAGCGGCCGTTGGCACCATTCTGACGGCGTTCGGCGGATCGCTGCTTGCCTCGTCCGCGCTCTCGCAGCTCTCGTATATCATCGAGATCGACCTCTACCGCGGCGTGAAGCTGATGCAGCTCATCCCCATCGGACTTTTCATGCTCGCTTATCTTCTGGTCTATGCCTATGAGGAGACCGGCGCGCGCGAGGCGGTGCTCGCCCACGCGGGACAGCGCGGGGAAAAGGGCCGCGTCAAGCGCTTTAACGCCTATTTTGCCAAGCTGATGCAGACGCCGATGAAGCTCGGCTGGTTCATCGCGGTCGTGGTCATCGCGGTCGCGGCGGTCTTCATGCTGCTGGTGTTCGTTTATTATATGTACCGCACCGGCAACTCCACCACCACGTCGGCCAGCGAGCTGGCATTCCGCAATTTCCTTGAAAACGCGCTCATCGCCCGCCCGCGCACGAAAGAAATGCTCATCGGCTGGCCGATGCTGCTGCTTTTCATCTGGTCGCTGCGCCGCGGGATGAAGTTCCTGCCGATGGTGTTCGGCATGGGCATGAGCATTGGGCTCGTGAGCGTGGTCAACACGTTCCTGCACATCCGCACGCCGTTTCTGATCAGCCTGCTGCGCACCGGCTGGGGGATGCTGTTCGGCCTTCTGATCGGCCTTGCCGTCATGCTCCTTGCGGAGCTGATCTATCGCCTTGTGCGCAGGGTTTGCGGGGTGGAGAATGGTTAACATCCTGATCTCGGGGTATTACGGCTTCGATAACATCGGCGACGAGTCGATCCTGCGCACGCTCGTCACCTCGCTGCGCGAGCACATCCCCGACTGCTCGCTCACGGTGCTCTCGCACGATCCCGCCGCCACGCGCGAAAAGTACGGCGTGGAGGCGGTGGAGCGTATGTCGCCGCTGGCGATATTGCGCGCGGTGAAAAAGTGCGACATGCTCATTTCCGGCGGCGGGAGTCTTTTGCAGGACGTGACGAGCAGCAAGAGCCTGCACTACTACCTTGCCATCATCCGCTGTGCGCAGTTTTTCGGCAAAAAGGTCTTCATCTACTCTCAGGGCATCGGGCCGATCGACCGTCCCGGCAACCGCCGCGCCGCGGCGCGGGCGCTGAAAAAGGCCGACGGCATCGTCGTGCGCGACGAGCGCTCGGCGGCGCTGCTCGAGGAGATCGGCATTGCGCGCGGGAAGGTCGTCATCACGGCGGACCCTGTCATCCGCATGAAAAAGCCCGACGGGGACGTCGGCGCGGACATTCTGCACAAGGCGGGCGTGACGCTGAATGGCCGGCTGACCGTCGGCTGGGCCATCCGCGAAAAGGACAGGGACGGCCGCTTCGTCGCCGAGATCCTGAAGTCCATCCGCTGGCTCAAGGATACCTACAACGCCCAGTCGGTGCTCATCCCGTTCCACTATGAGGAGGACGGCGAGGTCTGCCGTCATATCGCGTCGCAGCTGCCGGACGATACGGCGGTGTGTCTGAACGAAAAATATCTTTCTGAGGATATGCTCTCCATCATCGGCAACATGGATATGCTCGTGGGCGTGCGGCTGCATTCGCTCATCTATGCCGCCATCATGGGCGTGCCGCTCATCGGCATTTCGTATGATCCCAAGTGTACGGCGTTTTTGAACTCCGTGGGGCTAGACAGGCTCAGCACGAAGGAGGGCTTTACGGCAGAGCTTTTTGCGCCCGAGGCCGCGCGCGTGCTCGAAACGGGCAAAGAGCAGGTGCAGTGCGTCGAAGCGCACATGGCCGAGCTTTCGCGCAAGCTCGACACCAACGAGGAAATGATCTGCGCGATCATGGAGAAATCGAGGAAACATACCATGCAGGACCCGCAAAAGAACAGGGAAAACAGGGAAAAATCCGGCGTGCGCACGGCGGGCGCGATCAGCGTCGTCTTTTTGCTGACGCTGTTTGCAAAGCTTCTCGGCGTTGTGCGCGAGATGATGCAGGCGAACATCTTCGGCACCGGCATCGATGCCGACCTCTACACCGCGTCCTATAATTCAACGCTTTACCTTTTTACAACGGTGTGCTATGCGCTGTGCATCGCGGCGGTGCCGATCCTGACGAAAGAATTTGCCGCCGACCGAAAGCGCGGTGAGCGCGCGGCCAACAATCTGATGACCGTCACGCTGCTCGGCGCGCTTGCCGTGGTCGTTTTGTGGCAGGTCTTCGCCTCCACGCCGCTCGTCGGCGCAATCTGGGATCTGGAGGCCGCCGAGCTGCCGCGCCTTGCAGGCTACATCCGCATCATGGCCTGCGCGCTGCCGGTCGTGGCGGCGGCGTATCTGAACGTCGCCATCTTCCAGGCGACCGACCATTATGAATTGCAGGGCAGCATGAGCATCCCGTACAACGCCTTCCTCGCCGTCTTCCTTTTGACGCTGGGAGCAAAGTGGGGTATTCTGGGCGTTGTCATCGCAAGCTCGTGCGCGTGGCTTTTGCAGCTCGCCATGAGCATCCCCTACGCGAAGAAGGAGCACTATCTCTACCGCCCCATGCTCGACCGCAAGGCCGATTACGTCGGCACTTACTTCAAGACCGCGCTCGTCACGGTGCTCACAACGTCGGTCTTCCTCTTCTGCTACCTCATCGACACGGCGACCGCCACCGCCTTCAACGACAGCGCGGTGAGCGCCTTCTACTATGCCGACAAGCTCTTCACCCCGCTTACGACGAGCGTGCTCTACAGCATCAGCGCGGTCATGTTCCCGCGCTTCAATCGCGAGTTCACAAAGGAGGACTCGGCGGGCTACCGCGGCTATATCTGGAACGTGACGGAAAATACGCTGCTGTTCATCTTTCCCGTGTGCGCGATGATGTGCGCGTTCGGCACGGATATCATCCGCGTCATCTTTGAAAGCGGCAGCTTCACCGCCGAATCGACGGAAATGACGGGCAGCATCTTTGCCCGCTACGCGCTCGGCATGAGCGCCTTTGCCGTGCTCGACCTTCTGAACAAGGCCTATTACGCGATGAAAAAGACGCTGGTGCCGCTGCTCATCAACCTCGGCGTGCTGGCGCTGAATATCATCCTGAACCGCGTGTTCTACACCGACACCGGCGTTGCGCTGGCAACGTCGCTCGCGCTGACCATCGGCGCGGTCGCAATGACCGTTCAGCTTTTCCGCGGGACGAAGATCGTGCGCCTTATGCCGCTTCTCAAGGGCCTTGCCGCCACGGCGGCGATGGCGGTCGTGCTCTACGGCGGGCATTCGCTGCTCGTTACGGCGGACGACAGCAAGCTGATGCTCGTCGTCAAGTGCGGCCTGACGGGCGTTGTGGGCTGCGTTGTTTACGTGCTGGTCAGCATGGCGTTGAAGCAGAGTATTATTGCTGATACGATTAAGAAGTTCAAAAAGTGATACTTTTTGAGATTTATCCCCTGTGCGATACAGGGGACGGAGGTCAAAGGGGGTGTTCTCTTTCGCAAAAGAGAACACCCCCTTTGGAACCCCCAGAGAAAGGCTCGATCGGAAGTCTCAAGCTTGAAGGCGTGCGGCACCTCTGGAGTGGAAGTGCCGGCTAAGTTTTGTATCTAAACGACTTGACTATCTTCTATCTCCGCTGCCGCTCTCGAATCTCATCGAAAGTCTCAGCAATCGCCGCCTACTACAAATTTCTACAAACTTGCTACTGCTTGCCGAGGCGGCATTGCTTCGCTCGCCGCATTGAGAAGTGCCGAGGTAAACGGTGATTAGGCTGTTCTCCTGCAAGATGGGCAGAGCGGCACCCGCAAGGGGTGCACCGCATCCGTAAGGCGGCAAAGCCGCCAACGGCTGCGCAGCAGCGGATGATAGAAGCAGGGGCAAATCGTATTAGCACGATTTATGGCGGCGAGCGAAGCAATGCCGCCACGCAGGCACTATCACTGCCCAGCGCATGCAGTATCGTTGATCCTCAAGCTCGCAATGCGGGCCTTTCTCTTGGGGGATCAAAAGGGGGCTGTTCTCTTTTGCGAAAGAGAACAGCCCCCTTTACCCGTGCAGCGCCTTTAGCGCTGCTTTTCCTGCTGCGGCACCGAGGTACCGCAAAATCCTGTCAGCCCTGACGTTTTTTGAACGTCAGATACCCTTCGAGCATCAGGCTCGCCGCCACGGCGTCCACGGTCTTTTTGCGCTCCTTGGCGCGCTTGCCGTTATTCAATAGAATATTGTGCGCGTCCACGGTCGTGCGCCGCTCGTCCCAGAGCGTGACGGGGAGCGACGTGGCCGCGCGCAGCATTTCGGCAAAGCCCTCCGCCTTTTCCGCGCGGGGACCGCGCGTGCCGTCCATGTTGAGCGGGTGGCCGAGCACGAGCTCGCCCACCTCGTGTTCAGAGATGAGCGGCAGCAGCTTTTCGATGACCGCCTCGGGCCGGTAGGCGGTGATGACGGTAGAAAAGCCCGTGAGCGTCAGCGTGCGGTCGGAGATGGCGACGCCGGTGTGCGCGTCGCCGTAGTCGATGGACATGATCTTCATACAAAAATCCTCTCAAAATCCGTAGTGACCCCATTATACAAAAAAAATCTCATTTTTCAAGCATTTTGTGCTTGACGGCGGACTTGCCGTGTGTTACTATCTTACTTACCTGTGAAAGAGGGCTTTCTTTTTGCGCGCTTTTGCTTCTCGGCGCGCGGGGAAAGCGCCCCTTAAATTTGAGAGCAGGGAGGCAATCGCCAGCCCCGTTCCGCGGGGACTGACCAAATAAGGAGGTGCCGTTAGATGCGCATTAAGATCACGCTCAGATGCAACGAGTGCAAGCAGAGAAACTACAACACGATGAAGAACAAGAAGAACACCCCGGACAAGCTCGAGCTGAACAAGTACTGCCCCTTCTGCAAGAAGCACACCGTCCACACCGAAACCAAGTAATCAGGAAAGGTTGTTTGAAACATGGCAGAAGAAAAGAAGAAAGACAGAACCAAATGGTTCCGTGAAATGAGAAGCGAACTGAAGAAGGTCGTATGGCCCACGCCCGCCACCACCGCGAAGAACACCGGCACTGTGCTGCTGTGCTCCCTCGTCGTCGGCGCGTGCATCTGGATCTTCGACTATGTCGCCGTATCCGCAGTGCATCTGCTGATCGGTCTTGCGGGCTGACAGGAGAGCAGTCATGGCTGATAACGCTAAGTGGTATGTCGCGCATACCTACTCGGGCTATGAAAACGCAGTCAAGACCGCCATCGAGAAGTTCGTCGCAAACCGCCATCTGGAGGATAAGATCCTCGACATCCAGATCCCGCTGGAGACCGTCACGGAGGTGACCGACTCGGGCGACGTCAAGGAGGTCGAGCGCAAGGTCTTCCCCGGCTATGTGCTCGTGAAGATGATCATGACGGACGATACCTGGCATCTGATCCGCAACATCCGCGGCGTGACCGGCTTTGTCGGCAGCGCCAACACCCCCATCCCCCTCACGGAGGAGGAAGTCCTGGCCCTCGGCATGGAGCGGCGCGAGATCGTCGTGCGCTACAATGTCGGCGATCAGGTCAAGATCACCGACGGCCCGCTTTCGTCCTTCCTCGGCACGGTCGAAGAGATCGACGCAGAGAAGAACAGAGTGTGCGTGGTCGTGTCCATGTTCGGACGCGAAACGCCGGTCGAGCTGGAGCTCGATCAGGTCGAAGTGGTGGAATCGTAATCACCGCCAGAAGCGATGAGCCGCGAAAGCGGCAAACGTGGGAGAGACGCTGCACGTCTCGCCAAGGGCGGCCGGAATCGCCGGCCGTTACCACATCAATATTAAGGAGGTGCCTCTCATGGCACAGAAGATCACCGGTTATGTCAAGCTGCAGATCCCTGCAGGCAAAGCAACTCCCGCACCCCCCGTTGGCCCCGCGCTCGGTCAGCACGGCGTCAACATCGCTGCGTTCACCAAGGAATTCAACGAGCGCACCAAGAATGACATGGGTCTTATCATCCCCGTCGTCATCACGGTGTATGCCGACCGTTCCTTCTCCTTCATCACCAAGACGCCTCCCGCCGCCGTTCTCATCAAGAAGGAATGCAACATCGAGTCCGGCTCCGGCGTCCCCAACAAGACGAAGGTCGCCACCATTTCCAAGGCATCCGTTCAGAAGATCGCCGAGATGAAGATGCGCGATCTCAACGCCGGCTCCCTCGAGTCCGCGATGAGCATGATCGCCGGTACCGCACGCTCCATGGGCGTTGTCGTCGAAGAATAAGGAGGGTGTGAACAATGTTTAGAGGTAAGAAGTATCAGGATGCTGCCAAGCAGATCGAAAAGAATACGCAGTATGACGCCGCAGAGGGCTTCGGCCTGATCTGCAAGACCGCTTCCGCGAAGTTCGACGAGACCGTCGAGCTGCACGTCAAGCTGGGCGTCGACTCCCGTCACGCTGACCAGCAGGTCCGCGGCGCCATCGTCCTCCCCAACGGCACGGGCAAGAACGTCCGCGTTCTCGTCTTTGCCAAGGGCGACAAGGCCGAGGCCGCCAAGGCTGCCGGCGCTGACTATGTCGGCGAAATGGACATGGTCGAGAAGATCCAGAAGGAAAACTGGTTCGATTTCGACGTCGTCATCGCTTCCCCCGATATGATGGGTGTTGTCGGCCGTCTCGGTAAGGTGCTCGGCCCCAAGGGTCTGATGCCGTCCCCGAAGGCCGGTACGGTCACTCCCGACGTTGCCAAGGCCGTTCAGGAGTCCAAGGCCGGTAAGGTCGAGTATCGTCTCGACAAGACCAACATCATCCACTGCCCCATCGGCAAGGTCTCCTTCGGCCCCGAGAAGCTCACCGAGAACTTCAACGCTCTCATGGGCGCCATCATCAAGGCCAAGCCCGCCGCCGCCAAGGGCCAGTATATCAAGTCCTGCGTCGCTGCCTCCACCATGGGCCCCGGCGTCAAGATGAACGCTGCGAAGATCTAAAAGATTTCAAAAAAGCCCGTTCGGGCTTTTTTGATTCAGGATCGCACTCCGCTCTGTGCCTCGCCGCGCGTGCGCGGCTCGACACTCGCTCCGCGAGAGGGATCATTTGCCGCGCGTATGCCGCGGCAAATGATCATCGAAATGATTTGCGCCATGCGCGGCGCAAAAGTGGGGCGAATTTGCGGAAAAAACGATATTTGGGGTTGACAAGCCTGTCAGCCTTGGATATACTATTAGAGCGTTCCAAAGACAGCAGGTGAGGCTATGCCTCATAAACCCTGCCGAGGATGGCAAACATTTTATGATTGCTTTACCGTCCTCATGTCTTTTGATATGAGGACGGTTTCCTTTTTTAGAACGCCTCGTTTCCCCAGGCACACGGGTGTGTGCCGCAAAATCCAACGGAGGTGAAATCAAGAAATGCCTAACGCAAAAGTTCTGTCTGAAAAGCAGGCAATCGTGGCTTCCCTTACCGAGAAGCTGCAGGGCGCGGCTGCCGGCGTGATCGTTGATTACAAGGGCATCACCGTTGCTGAGGACACCGCTCTGCGTGCCGAGTGCCGCAAGAACGAGGTCGAGTATGCGGTCGTGAAGAACACGCTGCTCCGCTTTGCTTTCAACAACGTCGGTCTCAACGAGCTTGACGATCAGCTGAACGGCACCACTTCTCTGGCCATCGCCGCCGATCCCGTCGCGCCCGCGCGCGTGATCGCCGACTTCGCCAAGAAGCTCAACGGTAAGTTCGAGATCAAGGGCGGCTTCATGGAAGGCAAAGTCGTCGACATGGCCACCATCAATGCGCTGGCCGCGATCCCCGCGCTGCCGGTCCTGCAGGCTCAGGTCCTGGGCACCATGCTGGCTCCCATTTCCGCGCTGGCCTGCGTTCTCAAGCAGATCGCCGAGAAGGATGGCGCTCCCGCCGAGGAGGCCGCCGAAGCTCCCGCTGCGGAATAAGCCGCGGCACCAACCACAACCATTAAAACAAATTCTTATTCAGGAGGATCATTACAATGAGCGAGAAAGTTACTGCTATGATCGAAGAAATCAAGGGCCTTACCGTCCTCGAGCTCTCTGAGCTCGTCCACGCCCTCGAGGAAGAGTTCGGCGTTTCCGCCGCCGCTATGGCTGCTCCCGCTGCCGGCGCTGCTGCTGCCGCCGTCGAAGAGAAGACCGAGTTCGACGTCGTCCTCGCCGGTTTCGACGCCGCTGCCAAGATCAAGGTCATCAAGGTCATCCGCGAGCTGACCGGTCTGGGTCTGGCCGAGGCCAAGGCTTTCGTCGAAGGCGCTCCCAAGACCGTCAAGGAAGGCGTGTCCAAGGACGATGCCGAGGAGCTCAAGAAGCAGCTCGAAGAGGCTGGCGCCAAGGTCGAGATCAAGTAATTTCACCTGTCAAAGCGTTGAAAAAGCAGGCTTCCTGAATGGGGAGCCTGCTTTTTTTGCCGTTTCAGGGGTGAAGCTGAGACAGCACGCGGAAGGCTGTGGAGGGAGAGGGAAAGCAGGGAGGCGGCAGTCCGTGCGGACTGCCGCCTCCTTTTTGCAAGAGAACGACGCTTCCTTTTGGAAGACTCAGATCATCGCGGCGGTGCTCCACGCGGCACGGTTGCCGGTGAGCAGGTTGCCGGCCTGAAGCGAATCGCCGATGTTATAGATCTCGGGCGCAATGCGCTCCTCGACGGCCTTGTAGTAGGGATCCTGATTGGCGGCGCGGCCCATGCACAGCACCACAAGGTCGGCGGGCAGGCTCTCGATCAGGCTCTCGGGACCCATCTTGGGCGCGAGCGGATTGTCGATGTTCTTGGGGATAACGGGCGTCCACGTGCAGTAGGGATCGGGCACGCCCTTGGAGATGTTGCGCTCGATCTTGACGGAGTTGTCGCCGCCGAAGCCAACGACCTTGGAGCAGTTGATGAGCTTGCCGCCGGCCTTTTCAAAGTAGTGGATCAGGTGGCCGCGGTTGGCGGTGCAGGCGCCGTCCATCATATACTTGAGCATTTCAACGACGGTCACGTCGCAGCCGTGCTCATACTCCAGCCAGTAGGCGGTCTCCATGCCGACGCTGCCGCCGCCGATAACGACGATCTTCTTCGCGTCGCCGAGCTTTTCGGGATGGTTGAGCAGGTCGACGCCGTCCACGGTTTTGGCATCCTGAATGCCGGGGATGGGCGGGAGCTTGTCGCTGCCCTGCGCGCCGACGGCGAAGACGATGGCGTCGAAGCCCTCGGCCTTGAGGAAGTCGTTGTCAACGGCTTTGTTCAGGTGGATGGTCACGCCCTCGGCCTTCTCGACCTGAGCGATGAGCCACTGGGTGTAGTTCATCATGTCAAATTTGACCAGCGGCTTGGAGGCGGGCCAGAGCTTGCCGCCGAGCTTGTCGGTCTTTTCGTAGATCTCGACCTTGTGACCGCGCTTGGCGGCGACGAGGGCAAAGTTCATACCGGCGCTGCCGCCGCCGACGACCGCGATGCGCTTGACCTTTTCAGCCTTCGGGAACTCCTTGGGCATGACGTCCTCGAAGCCGGTGCGCGGGTTGACGGCGCACTGGGGATGGCCGCCCTCGACGAACTCGTTGACGCAGCCCTCCTGACAGCCGATACACGGACGGATGTCCTCGACCTTGCCGGCATAGGCCTTGTTGCACCAGTCGGGATCGGCCAGCACGGGACGGCCGAGCATGACCATGTCGCACTTGCCGTCGCGCAGCGCCTTTTCGGCGAGGTCGGGATAGCCGAGCTTGCCGACGGCGACGACGGGGACCTCCACGCCGACGTTGGACTCCACGCCGCGCGCGGCAAAGTATTCCTTGGCGACCTTGGAGATATCGAGGAAGCAGCCGGCGGGCATACCGGCGGGCGGGTGCGGCAGCCACCAGTTATCGTAGCAGCCGAGGTCAACGTCGAACATATCGACGCCCGCCTTGACGAGATTCTCCATGTAATCCAGCGTATCGGCAACGGAACGGCCGTTCTGGAAGTTCTTGAGGCTCTTGACCTTCTCCATGCGCTCGCCGTAGGTCTCGTTCAGGGCGAGGGAGAGGTCGATACGGTACATGATGGGGAAGTAGGGGCCAACGCGCTTGCGGATCTGCTTGATAAGGTCGATGCCGAAGCGCTGCCAGTCGGCATACTTGCCGGCCTTGCGGCGGTTGAACGCGGGGGAGGTCAGCTGGTCGAGCAGATAACCCTCGTGGCCGTGCAGATACACGCCGTCCATGCCCATGACCTTGGCGTCCAGCGCGGCCTGACCGGCGTTGCGGATGATCTTGTCGCACTCAAAGTCGATCAGCGGGCGGCAGGGGACCTCGGGCAGATAGAAGTTGGGGTTGATCGAGGCGGAGACGGGGAGCTGATACTTGTTCAGCAGGCACGTCGGCGCGCCGACGCGGCCGAGACCCGGCGTGAGCTGGATGAAGATGCGGCTGCCGCGGGCGTGAACGCCCTGAGCAAGATCGCGCCAGCCCATGTGGTTGGTGCGCGTGCCGTCGATGCGGGGGAAGTAGGAGAAGTTGCCCTTCTCGGTGACGGTCGAGTCGATGTGATGGCTGATGGGGATGAGGCCCGTGGTCAAAAGACCGACGCCGCCCTCGGCGCGGGCGAAGAAGTACTGGAGCATCTTGTCGTTGGGACGGCCGGTCTCCTCGGCCATCTGGCAGTTGCCCATCGGCGCCATGACAAGGCGGTTTTTCACCTTGAGCTTATTGATCTGAATGGGGGAGAAGAGCTTGTCGTAGGGATACAGCTCCTGCGTCATGCGCGCGGCGCCGCCGGCGCAGTTGCCGGAATTGGTCTGGAACCAGTTGCCGTAGCTGTCGATCAGCTGTTGTACCAATGCGTCAGTTTTCATATGGGGTCTTCCTCGCTTCCTAAAAAGTGATCACAACATCGTGCCATGATCCAAAACGGGCAGGGAGTTCCTGCATAATGCTGGGTACAGTTTACCATAGTACAGCGGAAGAATCAACAAAAAAATTGACGGACGACGGGGAATTTTAGAATAAAATGTCAAATAATGATTGTAAAACGAAAAGAACTATGGTAGAATGAAAATTGTGAACAAATCGTGAAATTGCAGGAAAGGGAGGGATGCGATTCATGTCCGGTCAGGCAAGGATCATTGCGCTCGCCGGTAAGGGCGGCGTGGGGAAAACGTCGGTCTCAGCGGCGATCGTGCGGCTGCTCGTGCAGCAGCATCCGGACGCGCGCATCCTCGCCATCGACGCCGATCCCGCCGTCGGCCTTGCCACGGCGCTGGGCGTCACGGTGCGCGAGACGCTGGACGATATCCGCAAGTCCATGGCCTCCTCTTCAACAAAAACGCAGACGGACGAGCTTTTGAGCGAGGCGCGCTTCCGCCTGTTCGATGCGATGTGCGAGACGCGCGGCTTTGCCTTTCTCGCCATCGGGCGGCCGGAGACGGCGGGCTGCTACTGCACGGTCAACGGCTATCTCAAGGAGGTCATCTCGCTGCTGGCGGGGGACTTCGACTATGTCGTCATCGACGGCGAGGCCGGCATCGAGCAGATCAACCGCCGCGTGATGGAAAGGGTGACGCATCTGCTGCTGGTGACCGACCAGAGCCGCAAGGGCTATCAGGTCGTCGGCACGATCAAGCGTGTGGCGGACGAGCTCGTGATGTATGAAAAATGCGGCGTGATCATCAACCGCGCCACGCGGCCCGAGCTCGTCATCGATCCTGAGATCGCGGGCGCGCCGGTGCTGGCGGTGATCGGCGCGGACGCTCAGCAGGCGAAAAACGACGTGCAGGGCAAAAGCGTTTTCGACCTGCCGGACGATTCCAACGTTATCAAAGGGGCGTGGCAAGCGCTCTCAAAGATAAAGCTCTGAGGCGGCGGCAGCGCCCTCTCAGGCAAAGGAAGAAACAATATGAAAAGAGGTGTACCATTTGAAGGATCTCAAGCATCTGATCTACTTTGAACAGCTCCTCGACGAAGCGAACAACGAACTGGTACAGCAGGCAAAGGCGGAGGGCAAGCTCGCCATCGGCTATACCTGCTTCCACATTCCCGAGGTACTGCTCAATCTGGACAACTGTTTCTCCGTGCGCCTGCGCGCGCCGAGGACCGGTTCGATCGACATGGCGACCTACTACATGTCGAACTACACCTGCGAGTTCGCCCGCGCCCTGCTCGAGCGCGGCATGGAGGGCGGCTACAACTTCCTCGACGGTCTCGCCGGTGTGGACGCCTGCTCGATGATGAACCGCTTCTACGAGCACTTTGAGATACTCAAGCTCAACGAAAAGCCCAACTTTTTTGTCACGCACACCGACATGCCCTTTAAGGTGGAGGATTACACCATCCGCCAGTATGTCAAGCAGATGCGCATCCGGCTGCTTGACGTGATGGAAAAGAGCTACGGGATCGACACCTCTGACGCGGCCATCCGCAAGGCGGTGGAGGAGCACAACGAGGTCTGCCGCATCATCACCGAGATCGGCGAGCTGCGCAAGCAGGACAACCCGCCCATCACGGGCTACGAGTTCCACGTGCTCAACCTTGTGACCTATTGCTGCCCGAAGTATCTCATCCTGCCGAAGCTGCGCGAAACGCTCGCCGAGATCAAAAAGCGCAAGGTGGACGAAAAGCCGTGGTACCGCGCCCGCGTTTCCATCGTCGGCAGCGAGATCGACGATCCCAGCCTGACGAAGATGATCGAGGAGGTCGGCGCGTTCGTCGTATCCGACCGCTACTGCTTCGGCTCCACGCCGGGACGCGAGGTCATCGAGCTGAACGACGAGGAGGACGCGCTCACGCAGATCTGCCGCCACTGTATGCAGGTCTCCGAGTGCGCGCGCTACATTGCCGACGATAAGGTCGCCCAGCGCCGCGCGACGGCGGATCGTCTTGCCCGCGAGTTCCGTGCCGACGGCATCATCTACGAGCAGATGAAGTTCTGCGATTACTGGGGCTTCGAGCGCGCGCTCGTCAGCCATATCATGAACGAGGAGATGGGCTGGTCGGTGCTGTCGATCGACAGGCCCTATAACGCCCGCTCCTCCGGCCAGCTCCGCACGCGCTTCCAGGCGTTTGTGGAGTCGCTGGAGATCAAGCGCATCCATAAAGAGGGAGGGAAGCAGTGATGGCAAAGCAGAAATATCCCAATCCCGCGATCTGGCGCCATAAGGACAATGTGGACTGGAAGGCGCAGGGCGAAAATCTCAAGGAGGTCGCCTCCATCGCCGTCGATCTTTTCAAGGAGACCGACTGGTCTGCGTTCAAGGCGCGTCAGCTCAGCAACCTGAAGGATACCGGCGCGCGCCTTGTCGGCGAGGCGAAGGCCATCGCCGGCATGAGCAATGCCGAGCGCTGGGATCTGCTCGTCAACGGCGAAAAGCAGCTCGGCAAGCTCTATCGCAGCGGCGCGATGGCGACGGTGCGCCGCGAGTGGCGCGGCGTCGGCTCCACGGCGATGGACTTCTACTACTGGTGCAAAATGTGGGGGATGCTGCTGGCCACGTTCTCCATGGATCTTGTCCCCGCGCTCAACAGCGTGCTCTATTACCGCTGGATGATGTCCTACCTGTGCTGCGTGGGCTTCCTGGATAAGAATACGCTCGGCCAGCGCGGCAGCGCGCTGCGCATGAGCCACCTCATGATCTATGACATCTTCCGCTATGTTGCCGAGAATCTCGTTATCATGGCAAAATGCGACCACAAGAACGGCAACAGCGAGAGCCTGAACAAGAAGGTCGTTCTGTTCGACGAGATGACCATGGGTCAGATCATGGCCGGCTTCCCCGACCTTGTCGGCGTGCCGTACCAGCTTTTCCCGGTCTTCCTTGTTTCCGAGATCGACCAGCTTACCTGCGTGCCTTATATCGACGCGGTCGAATCCTTCGGCCTGCCCGCCGATACCTGCCCCGTTCCTTCGAGCGAATGCGGCGCGCTGGTGCTCGACGCGCTGCCCCACATGGGCACGTGCTTCATCTCCTCCTCCATGCCGTGCGACGGCTCGACGATGGCGTCGGAATATATGTCCCGCCGATTCCCCGACCTGCCGGTCTTCCACCTCACGTTCCCCGTGCGCTACGAGTACGAGGAGACCGTGTCCGACGCGGCCGAGGATATCAGGCACTGCATCAGGTTCATCGAGGAGCAGACCGGCGCAAAGTGGAACTGGGACGCTTACTTTGCCGCGATGAAGCGCTTCAACCGTGAGACGAGCTTTGAGCTGCAGAAGTGGGAGGTCAACCAGACCCGCTATCCGCAGATCATCGGCCCTGCCTACGAGCTGTTCCGCAAGTGGAACTACGAGATGGACGGCGGCAGCGACCCGCGCGTGATAAAGACCTTCGAGAAGGTCAACAAGATCATGCTCAAGGCCTACGAGAAGAAGGAAGAGGCCTGGCGCGGCAAGATGAAGTACCGCGGCATCGTCTGGTCCTGTCCGGCGCACTATTACGCGAACTTCTCCAACTGGATCGCCAACTGCTGGGGCGTCGACATTCTTGTCGAGATGGAGAGCCTCAACTTCACCCGTCCGCTCGAGACCGAGGATCAAGGCAGGGCGCTCGAGGATCTTGCCCGCCTGTACGAGCGCATGGTCATGCGCCGCCACACCAACGGCGGTTATCAGAACGTTGTCAACGAGCTGTGGCGCCAGTGCGAGATCTGGAACGTCGACCTCATCATCATGTACCAGAACGTTGCCTGCAAGAACATGGCCACGCTCCAGGGCATCCTCGATGAGCAGGCGCGCCAGAAGGGCTATCACATGATCTGGATCGAGCATGATCTGATGGATCCGCGCACCGTGTCCCGCAAGACCATGCGCGGCAAGGTCAACGAGTATATGCGCACCGTCATGAAGGCGGAGCCTGTCGACCCGACGCTCGTCGAATTCGACGATGAAAACGCAATGTGATTCTGAATCTATATTTATACAATACATTTGGGGGAAAATAACTATGAAGTATTTCGGCGGCTGTGACGTAGGCTCCACCTACACCAAGGCAGTGATCCTCGACGAGACCGGCAAGATCGTTGCCGACACCACCCTGCGCTCCAAGATCAACTCCGAGGTCAGCGCGACGCTGGCGATGGAGGAGGTCTGCAAAAAGGCGGGCCTGAACGATTCCAAGGACCTTACGTACCTCATCGGTACCGGCTATGGCCGCAACAAGGTCCCGTTTGCCGATGAAAACATCTCCGAGATCTCCTGCCACGCCATGGGCGTGCACATCACCAATCCCGACGTTAAGGCCATCATCGATATCGGCGGTCAGGACGTTAAGGGCATCTCCATCGACACCGACGGCACAGTCAAAAACTTTGCCATGAACGATAAGTGCGCCGCCGGTACCGGCCGCTTCTACGAGGCCATGGCCCGCTCGTTCGAGCTGACGCTGCCCGAGTTCTCCAAGCTCTCGCTCAACGCCAAGAACGTCATCCCCATCACCGCCCAGTGCACCGTCTTCGCTGAGAGCGAGGTCATCACCCTCGTCGGCGAGGGCAAGCCCATGGACGAGATCGCGGCCGGCATCCAGATGGCCGTCGCCAAGCGCTGCTTCGTCATGGCGAAGAAGGCCGGCGCGGTGGACGCCATCACGCTCACCGGCGGCTGCGCCAAGAACGACGGCTTGAAGCAGGCCATCGAGCGCGTGCTCAAGCTCAAGGTCGTCGAGCTCAAGACCGACCCGCAGCTCATGGGCGCGCTCGGCGCTGCCGAGTATGCCCGCCAGAAGGGGCTTGCCAGGGCGTGAGCTGATCTAACACCGCAACTGACAGGCTAAACTGCTTTACGGCGCGCCAGATACGGCGCACCGAACGGAGGAACAAATGGATAAGATTTTCAAAGTTATTCTCAAGATCGCGTCGCTGCTGTCCGTGATCGTCGGCGTGCTGTTCGTCGTGTACTTCTGGAACCTTGACCAGAAGCTCATGAGCTGGGTCTACATTCAGGTCAACCGCATCCACGACCGCAAGAACGTGGACATCAAGTTCTGACGGATGGAGCTGTACAACGCATTGATCCGCGGGGCGCGCGGTCTTTATGAGGCCGCGCCGCCGCAGCGGTGGGACTACCGCGAGGCCGACGCATGGACCGACAGCGGCGAGAGCGAGCTTGTCATGCTGCGTGACGCGGCGTTTGAGCTTGGCGGCTCCGGCTGCCCGTCGGCAAACTTTACCTGCGCCACGAGCGATGCGGGTCTTGTCCCGCGCGACGAGATCCTGCTCTACGGCAGAGACCTGCCGGAGCTGACGGGAGACGTGTCCTTTGCGCGCCTTGTCTTCCTGCAGGTGGACGAGGTGCTCGGCGAGGACGACGAGGCGACGTTTCAGGCCATCCGCGACATGGAATTCGTCAAGTACCACGTCTTTCCCAAGGGCTACATGGTGCGCATCTCCAGTGAGAGCAACCGCGAGCAGGTGCGCCTCAGCCGTGACGCGCTGCGCGGCGGCGTCAGCTTTCGCCGCATCGGCGCGAGCTACATCCGCGCCTATCACAAAAACCCGCACGTCAAGCGCGTGCAGGTGGTATTCCTGACCGGCCACCCCGCCATCGCGGAGCTGGCGCAGACGGCGAAAAAGGTGGACGATATCACCAAGACGCTGACCCACATTCTGGAGGGCCTGCCGACCGACTGCGGATCGTGCAGCCTTAAGCCCATCTGCGACGAGGTCGAGGGAATGCGCGAGATGCATTTCGGCAAGGCAAAGCAGCAGAAAAAATGATCGGATATGAAAAAACGGAGTCCTTTGGACTCCGTTTTTTCCTGCTTCGCGGTGCTTGCGCCGCCGCTAAGAATATGCTAATATCATATTGTCGACCTCGGGCGCTTCCGGCGCCCGTTCCTGTAATTTGGAGGGAAACACGATGGAGAGACAGAGAAAAGCGGATATGATGCTGGTGCTCGCCACCGCTTTTTGGGGCATTTCCAACTGCCTGACGGCGATCTGCCTGCGCGATATGCAGCCGCTCACGCTCAACGCCTTCCGCTTTCTGACGGCGTTTCTCGTGCTCGGCGTCGCCTTCCGCAAGCGCATCGCGCACGCCAGCCGCGAAACGCTCAAATACAGCCTGCTCATCGGCCTTTCGCTCGTGATGGTCTATGTCGGCGCGACCTACGGCGTGCTGTATACCTCGGTCTCGAACGCGGGCTTCATCGGCGCGATGACCGTGCTTTTCACGCCGCTTTTTGAATTTCTGCTTTACCGCAAAGGGCCGGGGAAGAAGTTTACCTTCGCGCTGCTGCTGTGCCTTGTCGGCATCGCGCTGCTGACGCTGAACGAAACGCTCAAGCCTGCGCTGGGCGACATCATCTGCCTGCTGGTGCCGACGTTTTACGCCGTCGATCTGATGCTGACAGAGAAGGCTGTCGCCAGGGAGGAGGTCGACCCCGTCGCCCTCGGTGTGTGCGAGCTGATCGTCGTCGGCGTTGTGATGCTCGCGCTTGCGCTGCTGCTGGAGACGCCGCGGCTCCCGTCCACACCGGTGGTCTGGGCGTCTGCGCTGTTTCTCGGCATTTTCTGCTCCGGCATCTGCTTCATCATTCAGAGCGTCGAGCAGCAGTTCACCACCGCGAGCCACGCGGGCCTGATCTTCACGCTCGAGCCGGTCTTTTCGGCGATCTTTGCGTTCTTTCTCCTGAACGAGCGGCTCGGCGTCAAGGGCTACATCGGCGCGGCGCTGATGCTCGTGAGCCTCGTCGTGATGGAGCTCGATCTGCCGGCGCTGTTCAAAAAGAGCGGGAGCGGGGATTAAAGCGCCCTTTGCCACGTTTGGTTGCGGAGATTCCAGCCCAAAATGGTGGCGCTGCGCGCCGCTTTCCGCTATACTGGCCGTATCAAGCGATGGGAGGCAGAACGCTATGACACTGGGAGAAAAATTACAGCTGCTGCGCAGGACGCGCGGTTTATCGCAGGAACAGCTGGCTGCAGAGCTGGAGGTCTCGCGGCAGGCGATCAGCAAGTGGGAGTGTGGGGATTCAACGCCCGACCTCGACAAGCTGCGCGCCATCTGTACCTATTTCGGCGTAACGACGGACTATCTGATCTGGGAGAGCGAGGAGGATGCGCCGCCGCATACCGCGCAGAAGAAAACGGAAGGCGCGGACTACGCCGCGCGGAAAGAAAGGGTACGCACCCTTGTGCGCACCAACAGCCATTGGGCGGGATACCTTTTGGCCATTATTGGTACGGCGATGCTCCTGCGCATACTGGCGGGACTGGTCATGCAGATGATCTTTCTCGGCGTGGGAGATGATGGGTTCTTTGAGGCGGTGTTCCCGAGTCTTGCGGCGGCCTACGTGCCGTATTTGCTGATTTATGTCGTGATGATCGCGGGCGGGCTGCTGCTGGCCCGCTGGCTGAAAAAGAAAGAGGAGACGTATGACGACCTTTGAGAAGGTTTATGCCGCCGTAAGGCTGATCCCGCGCGGCAGCGTGGCGACCTATGGCCAGATCGCCGCGGCGCTCGGCAGCCCGCGCCTTTCGCGTGTGGTGGGCTATGCGCTGCACGTCAACCCAGAGCCGGGCGTCATCCCGTGCCACCGCGTCGTCAAGCGCGACGGGGAGGTGTCGAGCGCCTTTGCCTTCGGCGGCGCGAACCGTCAGGTGGAGCTGCTTAAGGCCGAGGGCGTCGGCTTTCTGGATGGCAGCCATGTCGATATGGCGCGTTGCTGCGTTCGCGCCCTGCCGATGATCCTTGAAGAATAATCGCTGTAAAGTAAAACGACCTGCGGAAAATGCCCTGGCCGGAAACGCCAAAGACCACAGAGAAAGCCATGAAAGAGAAATTTGATCTGCCCAAGCTCCTCCGTATCCTGACCCTTGCGCCCGTGATGGCGCTCGTTTCGCTGACGCTGCTGTATGTTTACCGTCCGGCGATGTTCGGCGGCGCGCCGCACTATGCGATGGCGCTGCTGTTTCTGACGGTTTTCCCGCTGCTGGCGTATCCGCTCCAGCCGTTTCTGCCGAAGTTCCGCGGCGCGGGGCGCTGAGGGCAGCGCAAGCTTGCCATCATCATGGCGGTGGTCGGCTACATCCTCGGTCTGCTCTACGCGCTTTTCGCGCACACGTCGCGCGAGCTGCTGCTCGTGTATCTGGGATATCTGCTCTCCGGTGCGCTGATCGCGCTCTTTAACAAGACCTTTGCCATCCGCGCCAGCGGACACGCCTGCGGCGTGGCGGGCCCGATCGCTTTCCTGTATGTCTTTTTCGGCCCCCGCGCGCTGTGGGGGCTGGTTGTGCTCGTGCTCGTCTACTGGGCGTCGCTCAAGATGAAGCGCCATACGCTTGCCCAGCTGCTCTGGGGCAGCGCGCTGCCGGTCGGCGCGGTGTGGCTCTCGTGGATGCTGCTGCTCCGATGAAAAAACGATAGGAAAGGCCCGTGGGATCACCCACGGGTCTTTTTTGTCCTTGCAATTATCGCGCGCAGCCGCTCACATCATGTCATAGGGCTGCTCGAGCGGGTTCTTGCGCTCCATCTTGTCATAGTGCTTGCACAGGAACGGCTCGACCACATAGTAGAGCAGCTTGCCGTCAAGGTCAAAGTAGAAGACCGCGAACAGAATGGCGTACACCGGCGCGAGGATGGCGGCCAGCTTGCCGAGCACCTTGGCAGAGATCTTGAAGAGCTTCCACAGGAGCCCCAGCGTCTTGCCGAGAAAGCGGCAGACGCAGCAGCCCTTGCGCTCTTTGCGGATTCGTTTCATAGTGGCGTTCCTCCTTTACCAGCTGTCGCTGTCGTCAAAGTCGAGCAGAGAGGGGTCGAGCGGCTCCTCCTGCATGACGGTGGTCATGTAATCGTTGATGATGCGGCGGATCTCCGCGCGGGAGACGGTGCGCTTGTCAGGCAGCGCGTGCGGCATCCAGATGGCGTGGATACCACGCTTGCGAAACTCGTCTTCAAAGAGACCGTGTATGCCCTGCATGCCCTTGCACTGCAGCTGATCGTACATCATGACCATGTCGCAGTTGAAGCGCTCCATATTCTCCCACAGCTCAAAGATGTGATGCATTCCGCCGACGGCCATGCGGCGCATAGGCGCCCACTCGTGATAGCGGGCCATGTCTTCAAGCGTGTGCTCGTAGCCGTCGGTGCGGATGGTCATGTCGAACATCAGCGAGTCCATGTTTATGATGACGTTCAGGCCCCAGCAGTTGTAGGCCCATGTGCACCAGTTGGAGTAGTAGAGCGGCGCGCAGGACCACGCGATCACGCGGTGGCGCGTCATGGGGAAGGTGTCGATCTTCCGCTCCACGCACTTGTAGAGGATCTTGCTCACGTGCTGATCGACCTCGTGCCAGATGGGCAGGTCGCCGTACTGGGACTGATAGATGCGGTAGAGCGCCTGCGAAACGCCGTTGATGGGATAGGAGCTGGTCTTGGCGGCCACGTCCCACTTCTCCCACTCGAAGCGCTGCAGCTCGTTCTGGCGCTCGAGCTTTTTGCACAGCTGATCATAGTCGAACGGCACGCCGGTCTGCTCCTCGATGAACTTCCACGCCTCCTCGATCTCCTTCTGGCAGTGCTTCTGCACCAGCGGATCGTCGAACTGCATCGGCTGCGGCATGGCGAACAGCGGCTTGTTGATGAGCCAGTCCTGAATGATGGACGTGGCCACGCTGCCGTCGCACGCCTCGTTCGAGGTGATGACGGCCTTGTAGTAGTCGGGCACGTCGTCGAGCACGAAGATGCCGGCCTCGGCCTGACACATCGGGCAGGGGTCGCCGGGCAGACCGATGGACTGGATGGCGTCGATGTAATTGAGCACCGTGTGGTTGTTGACGTGCACGGAGACAAAGTAGGGCACCATTTGCAGCGGAACGTTCTCCACCTCTTTGCTGAACGGGTAGAAGATGCCGCCCCAGACGGTCTCGTCGTGCGCCATGGTCTTGTCGTGGCGCGCGCGGGCCTTTTCACCGTTGATGTTCAGGTCGTTGCGGAACATCTGCATGAACTGCACGATCGTCGCGTTCGTCATGCCGCGATAGTGCCACGGGCAGGCGCGCAGCGCCTCGCCGCGCAGTCCCTCGAAGCCGCGGTCGTACCAGTGCATGACCGTGAGGTAGGTCTGGCCCGCCCAGCGGTAGCGCCAGATGCCCTTGAGGAACGTCGGCAGACCGCCGTACTTGTTGATGTCCATGACCATGTGGGCGTAGTTGTACAGCCACACCATATGGAAGTAGTAGAACGTGTCCTTCACGCCGCGCCATTCGCGGTGGCGGTAAAGACCGGTCTTGGGGATATAGAGGTCGCCGAGGCGGCGCTCGCCGTGGGGCTTGCCGTACCAGAAGTCGCGCGCGAGCTTTTTGTAGTCCACCGTGACGGAGGACTTCTTCTCGCGCTTTTTGCCCTCCGGCTTTTTGAACGCGGGCATCTTGAGTTCGGGCAGCTTGAAATCGAACTTAGCCATTCTTCTGTCCCTCCTGCAGCTTTTTGATCTCCACGCTCTCAACAAACGCCTGGAAGCGGGTGCGGAGCTGGCCGGACGCGGAGTTGATGTATTCCTTCTCGATCGAGCACACGGGCAGCCCGAAGTCGCGCTGGAGCACGACCGTATCGATCACGCGCTCATAGCTCCAGTATTCGCAGAATTTGTTGGAGGCCACGATCACGCCGTCGGCGTGATACTCTCTGGCAAGGTCGGCGATGAACTGCTTGCGGCGGCGCATCTCGCTCTGCTCCATGAAGCGCGTGCAGTTGCTGTTGAGCAGATAGTGCCGCGCAATGGCGCGCAGCGGCGTTTCGCCCTCGCGGAGCTCGATGGGCTCGCGCGTCTCGACCGCGCCGTAGCAGAAGCGGTCGGCCACGACGAGCGCGCCGCAGCTCTCGATGAGCTTGATGAAGTCGGGATCGTCATTTTCGCTGCCGGCAAGCACGACCTTGCAGCGGTAGGCGGGCTTGGCGTCCGGCTCGCGGGTCTTGAGCTCTTCGAGCGTTTCGCGCAGCTTGTCGATGATGAGATACTTCGGGCAGGCCATCGTCACCAGTGTGATGACGTGGAACTCATAGCCCGTGATGGTGGGATTGTCAAGCTTGCGATAGTCGCCGATGGCGCGCACGAGGCGGCAGACCTCGTTGTGCTCGTCCAGCGCCTTGCGGATGGCCTCATCCGAGGTGTCTACGCCGTAGTTGTCGCGCAGAAAGTCGAGCACGTGTGCCTGCAGCTGCGCCTCATAATGGTCGATGCTGTTCTCCGTCTTCTTGAACGGCACGTCCGTGAACTCGCACTTGAAGCGCGGGTTGTTGATGACGCCGGGCATCCGCTGCAAATGCTCCTGAAAGCGGCAGGTGACGGTGCAGGTCTCGGTGGCGAGCTGCGCGTCGAGATAGTTGAAGCCGCCCTCCAGCGCGCGCTCCAGAAGGCAGCGCCCGTAGTGGCAGGTGCGCGCGGACATATAGTAGGTCGCCATGTCCGGCGAGGTGCAGCGCGGCGCGCGCAGACGCGAGGAGAAGCAGCCGGGCAGATCCAGCAGGACCTCGGGCATGAAGTAGCAGGTGTAGCCCAGCGCCAGCCTGCCCTCATCCTTGGCCTGCTTGACCAGCTCGTTGTTTGCTTCTTGCAGGAGATTTTCAAAGTAGATCAGATGCTTGAGATCTCGCATAGGAAGTCCTCCCGATGTGTTATTTCGCAAGGGGGTCGCGGCGTTTCGCAAAGCGAGCTGCGCAAAAAGGGCGCAGTTCCCGTACAATTCACCATATTGTGACAATTTTACCAGTCTGCACAAATAATGTCAATTGAATGTTCACAAATTCGTCATATTTTTCGCAAAAAGAGGGCCGTCCCGTACGTTTGTACGGAACGGCCCCGATCATATGAAGGCGTGGCCGCAGGGCGGCCTGACGCGCCGCGCTCACAGCAGGTTGCACAGCAGGATCGGCAGGAACACCGCGGGCACATAGTTCATCACCTTCAGCTTCGTCAGCCCCAGCATATTGAGCGAGAGTCCGAGAATGAGGATCGAGCCGACGCATTTCATCTCGATGATCACATCGGCGGTCAGATACGGGGAGAGCGCCGACGCGCCCAGCGCGATCAGCCCCTGATAGAGCAGCACCGGAATGGCCGAGAGCGCTACGCCGATGCCCATGGCGGAGGCGTAGACGATGGAAGTGATGCCGTCGAGCGTCGATTTGGCGTAGAGCGTGGAGTGGTCGAGCGTCAGGCCGGAGTCGAGCGCGCCCATAATGGCCATCGCGCCCACACAGAAAAGGAGCGACGCGGAGATAAAGCCCTCGGAAACAGAGGTCTTCGCCTCTTTTCCGCCAAGCCTGCGCTCTACCCAGTCGCCAAACTGATGGACGCGGTCGTCGAGCCGGAGTCCCTCGCCGATGAGCGCGCCGAGTACGATGGAGAGGATGGCGACGAGCGTTTTCTCGCCTGCGAGCATCCCGTCCACACCGATGTAGAGCACGCACAGCGCAACGCCCTTTTCCACGGCGCTGCGCAGCCGCTCCGGAACGAATTTGCCCAGCAGTATGCCGAAAATGCTGCCTGCGACGATCGCGGCGGCGTTGACGATGGTACCGGTCAGGATCATGTTGCGCTGCCCTCCTTCTCGTATCCGGCGAGCGTGAGGATCACGTCGCCCGCCATCATCAGTCCCGCGCAGCCCGGCACCCACGTAAGGCTTGCCGGTACGCTGCGTCGTCCCGGTGGAGGCGCTTCCCGAGCTTCCGGCGCTGCCGGAAGCTCGGGGGAGTAGAGCACGCGCAGATGCTTGATCCCGCGCACGCGCAGCTCCTTGCGCATCACGCGCGCGAGCGAGCAGTTGTAGGTCTTGGAGATGTCGTCTATGCGGAGCAGGGAGGGGTCTGTCTTATTGCCCGTGCCCATGGCGCAGATAATGGGGATCTCCCGTGCGAGCGCCGTCTGGATCAGGTCAAGCTTGCTCGATACGGTGTCGATCGCGTCGATGATATAGTCGTAGTGCGCGGGAAAAAAGTCCTCGCGGTGCGCCGCGTCGTAGCGCGCGCAGATGGGGTGGAGCACGATGCCGGGGCTGATGTCGCGGCAGCGCGCGGCGATGACGGCGGTCTTGTCCTGCCCGACGGTAGAGTGCAGCGCCTCGAGCTGGCGGTTGAGGTTCGTGACGCTCACCGTGTCGTCGTCCACGAGCGTCAGCTCGCCGACGCCGGAGCGCGCGAGCGCCTCGACGGCATAGCTGCCGACGCCGCCGAGCCCGAATACCGCGACATGGCTGCGGCGCAGACGCGCCATGGCGTCATCGCCGAGAAGCATTTGGGTGCGTAAAAACTGTTCGTTCATAGTGTGATTCCTCAAAGTGACAAAAGACAAAAGCTGCCGGTCGTTGAACCGGCAGCTTTTCGGGGAAAGGGATCATCCGACGTACTTCATGCCGTCGAGCTGCTCGACCTCAACACCGTCGGTGATAGCGGCGTACCACTCGTCGTAGGCGGCGTTCTTGAGATCAAGATCAGCCTTGTAGTACCAGTAGGGCTGAGAATTGGTCTCGACAAAGTACATCACGTGGAAGCCATAGCTCGTTTCAACGACCTCGACATCGCCGGGCTGACGCGCGGGATCGAAGCACCAGTCCTCAAAGGAGGCGACCATCTGGCCTCTGTAGATGTTGGTGTACAGGCCGCCGGAGCTGGCGTTGGAGTCGGTGGAGTTTGCGGCGGCAAGGGCGGCAAAGGCGTCCTCGGTCTTCTCGCCGGCGTTATACTGGGCGAGAATGTCGTTGGCCGTGTCCTCATCGGAGACGAGGATGTGACGCACGGAGACGGGGTGATAGTCGTCGCGGGTGCGGGAGTGGAACAGCACGGCGTAATAGCCGGTGGTGCTGTAGGCGACGACCGTGGTATCACCCGAGACGCGCGCGTCGTCAAACGCCCAGGTCATCATCTCGGAGCTGCCGTTCGTGGCGTAGGCGATGTGGTTATAGGTGCCGCCCATGTCCTCGCCGATGGCGTCGAAGGCCTCGCCCTGGGCATAGCGCTCCAGCGCGGTCTCGGCCTGCTGCTTGGCCTCGTCAAGCGCGGCTGCCTGCTCGGCGTCGGTCGCGTCCTCGGCGCTGTCGGCGTTGAAGAGAATGTACTCGATGTCCGCGCTCTGATAGCTCTTGGGGTCGGCGTCATAGGCGGCCTGCACCTCGGCGTCGGTGAACGAGAGCGTATCGGAGTAGCTGGCGGAATAGGCCTCGGCCAGCGCCATCATGCGGATGTTGCGCTCAAAGACCTTGGTGTTGACCAGCGGACCGCAGACGAGCTTGAGATACTGTGCGCGGGTATAGCTGCTGGAGGAAGCGGCGCTGTCCAGACCGTCATAGGCCTGCTGGACGGCCTGATCCACATAGTCGCCGGCGTCATAGCCCTCCGCCTCGGCCTTCTGGGAGAGAAGCGCATAGGACTTGAGCTGGTCGAGCGCCTGATCGCGGAAGTAATCGTACCAGGTGCCGCCGTCGGTGACGACGCAGTCCTGCTCCTTGAGCGACTTGGAGGTGTCAAGACCGTAGAGGCTCAGGTAGCTGGAGTTCCGGCTGACAAAGTTGTTGTAGATCGTGTAGTAGAAGTAATCCACGTCGGCGGCGGAGTAGGTCTCGCTGCCGATGGTGACCGCGTCGGCCTTGCGCTCGAACACCTTGGAATTGGCGACGATCACAACGGCGGCAACGATGACAAAGGCGACGGCAATGGCGATATAGAGCGCGCTGCTGCGGCGGGCCTTGGCCTTTTCCTCCTGCTCGCGCTTTACCTTGGGATCGACGTAGCCGCTGGCCACCTGCTCCTGACGGGTCTTCTTTTCTCTGGATGCACTCATTTGTTTGTTCAGTCCTCTCAATTAATGGGGTGATGTGCGGGAAATCTCGCTTATTATAGCGAAAAGCCTGCAAAAATGCAATGACAAATTTGTGAAGTTTCGCGTTACTTCGTGCCGAAGATGCGGTCGCCGGCATCGCCGAGGCCGGGGACGATGTAGCCGTGCTCGTTGAGATGATCGTCGAGCGCGCCGGCGTAGATGTTCACGTCGGGGAACTTTTCCTGCACGGCACGGATGCCCTCGGGGGCGGCGACGAGCACCATGAGCGTGATGTGCTTGCAGCCGCGCTTGACCATCTCGCCGATGGCCTCGCACGCCGAGCCGCCGGTGGCGAGCATCGGGTCGACGATCAGCACGTCGCGCTCAGCCACGTCCTTGGGCATCTTGCAGAAATAGGGGTGGGGCTCGAGCGTCTCTTCATCACGGTACATGCCGATGTGGCCAACACGCGCGGAGGGCACCATGCGCAGCACGCCGTCGACAAGGCCGAGGCCTGCGCGCAGGATGGGGACGACGACAAATTTCTTGCCCGCGAGCGTGGGAGCGTCCATTTCACAGATGGGGGTCTTGATGTGCTTGGTGGTCAGCGGAAGGTCGCGCGTGGCCTCATAGGTGATGAGCATGCCGATCTCGGACACGAGCTCGCGGAAATCCTTGACGCTGGTGTTTTCATCGCGCATGATGGTCAGTTTGTGGGCGACGAGGGGGTGGTTCATGATGTGTACTTTGTCGTTGAATTTGGCTTCCATTGCATTGACCTCCATTTGAAATATAAGATGTATGTGAAGATATTGCTTACTGTTTCGTGCGCTCGCTCCGAAGCCGCTCGGCCTGCGCGGGACGGAGATAGACGGGCAGGAGCTCCTGTGCGCTCACCGCCTCGCCGCGCGCATAAGCGCGCTCGGCCGCAAGACTGACGCCAACGGCGTTCTGATAGAGCAGCGCCGCCGGCGCGAGAGAGCAGGGCACGCCATGCTCCGCCAGATAGCGCCGGCACAGCGCGCCGCCATCGCCGAGCACCGTGATCGGGCGCGTTTCGCCCACAAGCTCGCCTGCAAGCTCCTCAAGGGAGATGGCGCGGTCGGGGCAAAGGCGCGTCAGCGCGCCGCCCTTGGCCTCGAAAACGGCGTTGTAGACCTGACATCTCCGTGCGTCCATCGCGCCGACGATCAGCCCGTCCAGATGCGCGATGTTTTCCGCCATCGCCTCAAGCGTCGAAACGCCGAGACACGGCTTGTCTGCGGCCCACGCAAGGCCCTTGGCCGCCGCGATGCCGATGCGCAGGCCCGTAAACGAGCCGGGGCCCGCCGCGATGGCGACGGCGCCGATATCGTCAAGCGTCAGCTCGGCGTTTTTGAGCATCGCGTCCACCATTGGCAGCAGCGTCCTGCTGTGCGTCAGGCCGGTGCACTGATAGGCCGACGCGAGCGGCGCGCCGTCCTCCGTGACTGCGCAGGAGACGCTTTTTGCCGAGGTCTCCAGAGCAAGGATCTTCATGAAAATCTCCCTCCCGTGACCGTGATGACGCGCGAGTCCTCGCCCTCTCCGCCGCGCGCGATATCGACGAAGACCGTACCGTCCGGCAGCGCGTCGGACACGCGCTCGCTCCACTCTACGGCGCATATGCCGCCGCGCGCAAGGTAATCGTCCCAGCCGATGTCAAAGAGCTCCTCCGACGAGCCGAGGCGGTACATATCAAAATGAAAAAGGGGCGTTTTGCCCTCGTATTCGTTCACGATGGTGAACGTCGGGCTCGTGACGCGGCCGCGGCAGCCGAGACCGCGCGCAAGGCCGCGGGTGAAGGCGGTCTTTCCCATGCCGAGTGTGCCGGTGAAGGCCAGCACGTCGCCGCCGCGCAGCTCATGAGCAAGCGTCTCGCCAAAGCGCTCGGTCTCCTCCGTGCTGTGCGACAAAAACTGCATACCTTCGCCTCCCGACCCCATTCTATCCCATATTAATAGACAGTATAGCACGACTCGGGCCGCTTTACAATTCCTTTTCTGCGAAATCGCGGGAAAAGTGCGTTTACAGGCGCACGAAAATGTGGTAGAATACTTCGAAGCTTTTGTACGAAAGGAGCGTGTGCGCATGGGAAAGTTCAAAGCGTTTTTGAGCGACGTGGTGCGCCAGTCGGATCTGGTGCTGCTCGCGCTGTGCGTGACCTCCACGCTTTACGGTATGCTGCTCATCGCCAGCGCCACGAACTACCGCGGCACGCTGCGCTATATTGCGGTGCAGGGCTTCGGGCTGTTTCTCGGCATCCTGCTGTACTTTTTCCTCTCGGCGGTCGACGTGGGCGAGCTTGGCAAAAAATGGAAGTGGCTGCTCGCATTCAACCTCGGCTTCATCCTTCTGCTGCGCACGCCGTTCGGCCTTAACCGCGGCGGCAACCGCGCATGGCTCGGCGTGAACGACATCGGCACAAGGTTCGGCGTCAAATTTCTGGAAAACTTTCCCATCACCGTTCAGCCCGCCGAGATCGTGAAGATCACCTTTATCATTCTGCTGGCGCGGCAGCTTTCGCTGCTTGCGGAAAAGCGCGACCTTACGCGGCTTGCAAACGTCATCCAGCCCACGGCGCACGCGGCGTTCATGTTCGCGTTCTACTATGTGATCTCAAAGGACGCGGGCAGCGGACTTGTGTACCTGTTCATTTTTGTGTGCATGGCGTTTGCCGCGGGCTTTGCCCTGCGGTGGATGTTTCTCGGCCTCGGCGGTGCGGTCGGCGGTTTTCTTGCCGCGTGGAATTTCGGACTTCTGCGCGGGGACTGGTACGAGCGCATCAAGGTCATCCTTGACCACAGCTACGACGTGCAGGGCAAGGGTTTCCAGCAGACGCGCGGGATGCTCGCCCTCGGCTCGGGGAAGCTTATGGGACAGGGACTGTTCAACGGTACGCAGACGCAGTCGAGCTCAAAGTGGAGCCTGCCGGAACGGCAGACGGATTTCATCTTCTGCGTCTGCGGCGAGGAGCTGGGCTTCATCGGCTGCCTTCTCATCATCCTCCTGCTGCTGGCCATCATCATCCGCTGCCTGATCGTCGCGCGCGAGGCGCCGACGCGAATGGAGGGGCTCGTGTGCGTCGGCATGGCGGGGATGCTCATTTTTCAGACCATCGCCAACATCGGCATGTGTCTCTTCCTGCTGCCGGTCGTCGGGCTGACGCTGCCGTTTTTCAGCTACGGCGGTTCGTCGATCGTCACGCTTTTTGCTGCGATGGGCGTGGTATCGGGCATCAAAAAGCGATCGCGGCCGGAGTGGCTCATCAACTAAATTCAAAAAGGAGGAAACGGTTTTACCGTTTCCTCCTTTTTGAGCAGGATCGCGATCTGCTTTGCGCCTTGCCGCCCGCAGGGCGGCTGCGACACGCGCAGAGCGAGAAGTGTTTTTTGGCACGCACCCCCCCAGGGGGACTTCTCTTGCCGCTTTGCGGCAATTCACCTTTTGTCGTCGGAAAAATGATTGAAATGGATTTGCGCCGTGCGCGGCGCAAAATGGGATCATTCCCGTTCGATCTTTTCGCCGCCGAGGGAATCTTCGCTCACGCCGTAGGAGATGACGCCGCGGCCGAATTTGCGGCGCAGCGCGTCCATCGCGGACTCGACGGCCTCCTGCTTTTCCTGCTTTTCTTCGCCTGTGCCGAGCAGGTCGAGCTGGCGGAAGGACTGTGCCTCCTCCGTCAGATGCAGCGCCGTGACGGACAGCAGCCGGATGGGGTCGGGGGCTTTCCACAGCTCGCGTGCGAGCCGGAGCGCCGTGTCGTTGATCTCGCGCATCAGGTGCGTGCTGTGATCGAGCATCGTCTGGCGGGAGGAGAGCTGGAAGCGGCTGTTCTTGATGCCGACCTGCACGCCGCCGCAGTATAGCCCCTGCCGCCGCAGCCGCATCGCCACGCTGTCAGACAGCAGAGAGATGCCGCGCTGCACCTCGTCCCAGCGCGTCAGGTCGCGCCGGAACGTCGTCGAGTTGCCGACGGATTTGACCGGCTTGCGGTCGCGTTCCCCGCGCACGGGGGCGTTGTCGAGCCCGTTTGCGTAGCGGTAGAGCTGACTGCCCAGCTTGCCCATCAGCGTTTCAAGCATTTCCTCGCTGCACCGGCCAAGCTCGCCAATCGTGCGCACGCCGCAGCGGGCAAGGATCTCCTGCGCGCTGCGCCCGACGAATAAAAGGTCGCCGACCGGCAGGGGAGAGACGATCTCCCGCCAGTTCTCGCGCGAGATGACGGTCGTGGCGTCCGGCTTTTTATAATCGCTGCCAAGCTTGGCAAAGACCTTGTTGAACGATACGCCGACCGAGATCGTCAGCCCCAGCTCGCGCCGGATGCGCTCGCGCAGCGTGTCGGCGAGCGCCCGCGCGTCCCCGCCGAACAGGTGCAGCGAATGCGTCACGTCCAGCCAGCTCTCGTCAATGCCGAACGGCTCGACAAGGTCGGTGTATTCGCCGTAGATGGCGTTTATTTTCTTCGAGTACGCGGCGTAGAGCGCGTGGTGCGGCGGCAGCAGCACAAGATCGGGGCATTTCTTCTTCGCCGCGTAGATCGTCTCTGCCGTCTTCACGCCGCAGCGCTTCGCCGGCTCGTTTTTGGCAAGGATGATGCCGTGGCGCTCCGTCGGGTCGCCGCACACCGCGACGGGAACGCCCGCAAGCTCGGGATGGCCGAGAAGCTCGCAGGAGGCATAGAAGCAGTTGCAGTCGCAGTGCAGGATGATGCGGTCCATCGCGTTCACCTCGTTTCCTGCTCAGTATAGCACAAAGCGAAAAATGGAACAAGCGTTTTACAGAAAAAACCGGCTGCATCGCAGCCGGTTTTTCCAATATTGTTCAGTTTTCTCGCACGCTGTAGAGCGCGGCGCCGATGGCGGTGGCGAAGGTGGCGTTTTCGGGGATGATGAACGTTACGCCGTAGAGCTTTTCAAAAAGATCAAAGGTCTTGCGCGCGGGGGGCAGCATCGTCAGCGCACCCGTGAGCACGACCGTGTCCGTGCCGCAGCACTTGCACGCGAGCACCGACATCGTGCCAATGGACTGCAGAACGAGGTTCACGATGCCGAGCATCTTGTCCGACGGCGTCGCGTCGTCGGCGAGCTTGGCAAAGTTTGCCGCCGTGGCCTCGGGCGGGAGATCGCCTACCTGTTCGCGCGAGAGGTCGCCGACCGTCAGGTCGATGTGGTCAAGGTCGCCGTCCTGGCAGAGCTTGCGGATCAGCGCGTACTGGTGCACGCCCGTCGTCAGCGAGCTGAGGCCTGCGAGCGTGCCGCCGCCGACGCCGCTGCCGATGAGATGGCGCACCTCCGAGCCCTTGTTCGCCCAGAGGAACGACGTGCCCGTGCCCATGCTCACAACGACCGCGTGCTCCTTGCCCGAAAGGGCGAGACCGCCCGTGCCGACGGAGGGGAACTCCGCGACCTTGATGGTCTTCACGCCGTAGATGTCGCCGTCGACATAGGACGCGCCAACGCCCGTGAGGGCGATGTGGCGGATATCGGAGAGCTGGAGCTGATGCGTCGCAAGGAAGTTGCCCAGCGCGCCGTAAAGCGAGGTCAGCGGGTCTTCCGCCTTGACGCGCAGCATATCGATCACGCTGAGATCGGGGGAAAGGCCTACGATCTTTGTGCTCGAGCCGCCGATGTCGATCCCTAAGATAACACTCATAGTAAGCTGCTCCGTTTCTCTGGTTTCTTTGTGCGGGCTGTGCTTGCGTCTCTTTATCATAGGGGAGAAGGAGGGCAAAGTCAAGGCGAAAAACAAGAAATGGCCCAAAAGCCTTGCTTTATCGGCGTATTCGGGCTATAATGCAGATATTACAAGGCGCGGAGGCTTCCGCGCCGTGATACTATGAGGTGACTATGAAGACCGACCATAAGCTGAATATGACCATGCTCTGCGACTTTTATGAGCTGACCATGGGCAATGGTTACTTGAAAGCCGGGTTCAAGGATCGCATTACCTATTTCGACGTTTACTTCCGTTCCGTGCCGGACGGCGGCGGCTATGCCATCGCGGCAGGTCTCGACCAGCTGATCGATTATATCGAGGACCTGCACTTTGACGAGCAGGATATCGAGTACCTGCGCGGCAGGGGCATTTTCTGCGAGGAGTTCCTTGATTACCTTGCCAATTTCCGCTTCAGCGGCGATATCTATGCCGTGCCTGAGGGCACGCCGGTCTTTCCGAAGGAGCCGATGGTCATTGTGCGCGCGCCCGCGATCGAGGCGCAGCTGCTCGAGACCTTCACGCTGCTGACCGTCAACCACCAGAGCCTGATCGCAACGAAGGCAAACCGCATCGTCCGCGCCGCCAGAGGCCGCGCGGTGATGGAGTTCGGCTCCCGCCGCGCACAGGGCTCCGCCGCCGCCATCGACGGCGCGCGCGCCGCCTACATCGCCGGCTGCTGCGGCACGGCCTGCACCATCTCCGACCAGCTCTACGGCACGCCCGCGCTCGGCACCATGGCCCACGCGTGGGTGCAGATGTTCGACAGCGAGTATGACGCCTTTGCGGCCTATTGCAGATACTATTCTCATAACGCGGTGCTGCTGGTGGACACCTACAATACGCTCAAGTCCGGCATCCCCAACGCGATCCGCGCCTTCAACGATATCCTCAAGCCCATGGGCATCAAAAAGTGCGGCATCCGCTTAGACAGCGGCGATATCGCGTATCTCTCCCGCAAGGCGCGCAAAATGCTCGACGACGCGGGCTGGACGGAGTGCACCATCACGGTCTCCAACTCTCTCGACGAGTATCTCATTCAGGATCTCTGGATGCAGGACGCGAAGATCGACGCCTTCGGCGTCGGCGAGCGTCTCATCACCGCCAAGAGCGAGCCGGTCTTCGGCTGTGTTTACAAGCTCGTCGCGGTGGAGGACGATCAGGGCGAGGTCATCCCCAAGATCAAGATCAGCGAAAATGTCGGCAAGATCACGACGCCGCACTTCAAGAAACTCTATCGCTTCTACGGCCGCGACACCGGCAAGGCCATCGCCGACTATCTCTGCGTTTACGACGAGACGGTGGACGACAGCCGGAATCTTGAGATCTTCGACCCCGATGCGACCTGGAAGCGCAAGGAGGTCTACCATTTCGAGGCGCGCGAGCTGCTTGTGCCGATCTATCTCGGCGGAAAACTCGTCTACGAGCGTCCGGAGATCGAGGAGATCAAGAAATATTGCGCCGAGCAGGTCGATACCCTTTGGGACGAGGTCAAGCGCTTCGATAACCCGCACAACTATTACGTGGATCTTTCGCAGAAGCTCTACGACATCAAGACGCGGCTTTTGAATCGGCAGAACAGCTGAGCGCGCCGCGGCGGAAAGCAGGGGATCAAACGGGAGGAAAGCAATGAGCGGAATGCATATTCAGCAGAAGGGTGAGCGGCGGATCTCCGCGGCGCTTCGCATCGCGCTGGTCGTGGTGCTGGTGCTGGCGCAGATACTCATAGTCGTGCTGCTCTCGCACTTTCTCCAGCAGTATATGGCGCTGGCCTACGGCGCGCTGCAGATCAGCGCGTTTGTCGTCGCCATCCACATCTACAATACGCAGGGCGATCTTTCCTATAAGCTCAGCTGGTTCATCCTGATCCTGACGGTGCCGGTCGTGGGGCTGATCCTCTGGTTCCTGTGGGGAGGAGCCGCACAGAAGCGTCATCTGCCGCGGCAGCCGCAGCGGCTGCCGCAGGAGCCGGAGAGCGCGCTCATGCGCAGCGAGCTGTGCACCGACAAGCTCACCCGCCAGCTCCCGGGCTGGTCGCGCACGGCCAATTACCTCTGCCTGCGCGATTTCCAGCTCTACCAGAACACGCGCGTGACGTATCTTCCCGAGGGGGCGCTGCTGCTGCGGGACATTCTGAACAGCGCGGCGAAGGCCGAGCGCTTCATTTTCCTTGAATATTTCATTCTGGCTGAGGGGAAGCTTTGGGACGAGCTGGAGCAGATCCTGTGTGAAAAAGCGCGCGCGGGCGTCGAGGTCAAGCTCATCTTCGATGACTTCGGCAACATCAAGCGCTTTTCCGGCGAGACGATCGACCGGCTCCGCGAGGCGGGCGTCGAGGTGTTCATCTTCAACCCCGTGCACGAGTACGTCAACCGCCTGTACTTCAATTACCGCGACCACCGCAAGATCGCCTGCATCGACGGCGATATTGCCTACACCGGCGGCGTGAACATCGCCGACGAATACGCCAATCTCATCGACCGCTTCGGCTACTGGAAGGACAGCGGCATCCGGCTCGAGGGCGAGGGCGCGTGGGGGCTGACGGTGCAGTTCATCCAGATGTGCGTGGATCTCGGCGGCGTGATGCACAACGAGCACGACTATTACCGCCCGCACGCGCCGGTGAAGAGCGACGGCTTCTGCCAGCCGTTTTGCGACGGGCCGCAGAACAACCCCGACAACCCCGCCGAGGATGTGTTTTTGCAGATGATCTGCGGCGCGCGCCGCTTCCTCTATATCACAACGCCCTACTTCATCCCGGACGACACCATCATGCGCGCGCTGTGCATCGCCGGTGACGGCGGGGTGGACGTGCGCCTGATGCTGCCTGGCACGCCGGATCACTGGTACGCTGACTGCGTGGCGGAGTCCTACTTCGGTGAGCTTCTGGCACACAATGTAAAGGTCTATCGCTATACGCCCGGCTTCCTGCACGCCAAGAGCGTGATGGTCGACCGCGAGGCGGCGTTCGTCGGCTCGATCAACATGGACTACCGCAGCTTTGAGCTGCATTTTGAATGCGGCGTGATGATGTACGGCGCGCCGATGATCGAGGCGCTGCTGGAGGATATGGATCATATCGTGGAGCAGAGCCATCTCGTCACGCTGGACGAGTGGAAGCACCGCAATCTTCTGCGCCGCGTGTTCGAGCCGATCCTGCGCCTGTTTGCGATCTGGATGTAGGGCGGGAAGAAAAAGAGCAAAAATACCACCTCGATCGAGGTGGTATTTTTTATCGTATGTGCGCGGATCACTTCGCGCCTTTCGCAGAAGTGCTGCGGGATCGCCGCAAGCTGCGCGCGGTCGGCGCTGCCATTATAGGGGCATCCCGCCGTTCCGCGCAGTGCCGACGACAAGGCCGGAACCGGCTGCTTGTCCCTGTAAGGGGACTTTTGCTGCAGGGGGGGAGCCGTGCCGACTGCGCAAAGTTTTTTACCCAAGGTGTTTCTATAACATATTTTCTGCCGCCTATCGTCTTTTGCCTGCTTTGCTCTCTGCGCATAGGGCCGGCCTTTTTTGAACCGCGCATAGTACGTGGTTTTCATTTCGGGCAAAAAGAAAGAACCGCAGCTTTTCAGCCACGGTTCTTTGGCAGCGGGAGAAGGATTCGAACCCTCACATACGGAGTCAGAGTCCGCTGTGCTACCATTACACAATCCCGCTATGTTCGTTGTTTCGTTCAGCGAACAAACACTATTATAGCGAAAGAGAACGATTTGTCAAGAGGAAATTTTCCAAAAAAGACAGATATCCGAAAAGATCCGCGCGGACGCAGAGAAGACCGGCCGTAAACTGCGGCGGAGACAGCGAGGGGCGGGGACCGGCCGGTCCCCGCTCCTCACGTCTGAGCGCTCGCGTCAGTCGATGCTCACGACGGTGTAGCCGGCATCCTCCACCGCGGCTTTGAGCGCGGTGTCCTCGATCTGCGGCTCTGCGTGCACGGTGGCCGTCTTGCCCTCGAGATCCACGGTCGCGCTCACGCCGTCGATGGCGTTGAGCGCCTTTTCGACGCGGGAAGAGCAGTGAGAGCACATCATGCCCTCGATCTTCATGGTACGGGTCGTCATGGTCGTATCCTCCTTGGTGTTATCCTTATCTTCGGCCTGAGGGGTCTCAGGCGTCTCCACATGGTTGGGCTTCCAGCCGCGCAGACGCAGCGCGTTCGACACGACGCACACGCTGCTCAGCGACATGGCAGCCGCGGCGAACATCGGGTTAAGCTTGAACTGGAAGGCGGGGTAAAATACGCCTGCCGCGATGGGGATGCCGATGGCGTTGTAAAAGAACGCCCAGAAAAGGTTTTCTTTGATATTGCGGATGACAGAGCGCGAGAGCGAGATCGCGGAGGGTACATCGCGCAGATCGCTCTTCATCAGCACCACGTCCGCAGACTCGATGGCGATGTCCGTGCCCGCGCCGATGGCAAGGCCAACGTCCGCGCGCGCGAGCGCGGGCGCATCGTTGATGCCGTCGCCGACCATGGCGACGCAGCGGCCCTCGCTCTGGAGACGGGCGATGCAGCTCTCCTTATCCTGCGGCAGCACGTCGGAGAGCACGTCCTCAATGCCGAGCTGGCGCGCGATGGCCTTCGCGGTGCGCTGGTTGTCGCCCGTGAGCAGCACGAGCTTGACGCCCATGGCCTGCAATTCCTTGATGGCTGCAAAGCTTGTTTCCTTTACACTGTCGGCAATGGCAAGGATGCCGAGCAGTTTGCCGTTTTCCGCAAAGTAGAGCGGCGTTTTGCCGTTTTCCGCAAGGCGCTGGGCGACGTCCGCGTAGGCGCTGAGGTCGACGCCCTTTTGCGCCATGAGCCGCGCGTTGCCGCCGCAGACGGCGCTGCCGTGGACGCTGGCCTCCACGCCGCCGCCCGCCGTCGCGGAAAAGCCGGTCACATCCGATGCGAGCGGGATGCGCCGCGCGCCCGCCTCCTGCACGATGGCGCGCGAGAGGGGGTGCTCCGACTGTGCCTCGATCGACGCGGCGGTGCACAGCAGCTCCTCGGCGGTGATATCGCCGAAGGGGATGACGTCGGTCACGCGCGGCTGGCCCTCGGTGACGGTGCCGGTCTTGTCGAGCACGACGGTGTCGACCTTGTGCAGCGTTTCAAGGCTCTCAGCGGATTTGATAAGGATGCCGTGCTCGGCGGCCTTGCCGGTGCCGACCATGATGGCGACGGGCGTGGCAAGCCCCAGCGCGCAGGGACACGAGATGACGAGCACCGCTATGCCGATCGAGAGCGAGAAGCCGACGCTCTGTCCGCCAACAAAGTTCCACAGCAGCGCCGAGACGAGCGCGATGGTCATGACCACCGGCACGAATACGCCGCTGACCTTATCGGCGAGCTTGGCGATGGGCGCCTTGGACGAGCCCGCCTCCTCCATCAGATGTACGATCTGCGCGAGCGTCGTATCCTCGCCTACGCGCTCGGCGCGCAGACGGATGAAGCCGCTGCGGTTGATCGTCGCGGCAGTAACGGCGTCGCCCGGACGCTTTTCCACCGGCAGGCTCTCGCCCGTGATGGCGGATTCATCGACGGCGGCCTCGCCGTCGATGACCGTACCGTCCACGGGGATCTTGCCGCCCTGACGAACGACGACCGTGTCGCCGACCGTGACTTCGGCCAGAGGGACGGTCTGCTCCTTCCCATCGCGCTCAACGACGGCGGAATCGGGCGCGAGCGCCAGCAGCGCGGAGATCGCGCCGGTGGTCTTGCCGCGCGAGCGCTGCTCAAGATACTTGCCGATGGTGACGAGCGCGAGGATCATGCCCGCCGACTCGAAGTACAGCTCCGGCATACCGGAGCCGTCGTAGGTGAAGATGGTGATGACGCTGTAGACGATACCCGCCGCCGCACCGAGCGAGACAAGGGAATCCATGTTCGGCGCGCCGCGGAAAAGACGGGAGAAGCCAACTGTAAAGTAGTTCCGGTTGGCAACAAGGATCGGGATCAACAGAACGATCTGCGTGCCGACAAAGAGCGGGAAGCTCATGTGGAACACGTGCGGCAGCGGCCAGCCCATCATGTGTCCCATGGAAAGGTAGAAAAGCGGCACAAGGAAGCAGACTGAGAGGATCAGCCGACGCTTCATCGCGCGCGTGGCCTCGTCCTGCTTTTCCTGCTGGCGGTGGGCGTCGGTGTTCGCGGCGAGCTCCGCGCCGTAGCCGTCGGCTGCGACGGCGCCGCAGATGGCGGCGGGGGAGGTCTTCGTCTCGTCGAAGGTGACGCTCATGCGCCCCGTCATCAGATTGACCGCGACGGTCTCAACGCCGTCTACCTTGCTCACCGCGCGCTCGACGTGCGCCGAGCAGGCCGAGCAGGTCATGCCGGTCACAACAAAGTTTTCAGTCATTGCATACACCCCTTGGTGGAAAGAATTACCAATTTACTTACTTGGTTAGTTGCATCTTACCACCGCTTTTGAAAAATGTCAACGCTTGTCGCCGGGCTTGAAAATGAGCGCCATCAGCACCGCGAACACGACCGCCGCGGCGATGCCGCCCGCCGTAGCGCTGAGTCCTCCGGTCATCACGCCGAGCCATCCCTGTTCGGCGACCGCCTTTTCAACGCCGCGCGCAAGCGAATAGCCAAAGCCCAGCAGCGGCACGGTCGCGCCCGCGCCGCCCCATTCGACGACCGGCCCATAGAGCCCCAGCGCCGTGAGCAGCACGCCGCAGACGACGTAGCCGGTGAGGATGCGCGCGGGGGTGAGCGGCGTTTTGTCGATCAGGATCTGTCCGGCGGCGCACAGCAGCCCGCCGCAGAGAAACGCATTGAGGTATTCCATCTCAGCCCTCCTTTTTGTTCGACAGCACGAGCGCGTGGCAGATGCCGGGAATGCTCTCGCCCTGAAAGCTTGACGTGGGGGAGAGCAGCGCGCCTGTGGGCGCGAAGACGATGCGCTGCCATTTGCCCTCGCGCAGTCCGCGCAGCAGATACCCGCAGAAAACGCTTGCCGAGCACCCGCAGCCGCTGCCGCCGCAGTGCATATCCTGCGCGTCGATGTCGTAGAGCAGCAGCCCGCAGTCGGTATAGCGCCCGCCGAGCGCGGCGCCGTCGCGCAGGAAGAAGTCCGAGACGATCCGGTGCCCCAGCGTTCCGAGATCGCCCGTGACGATGAGGTCGTAATCCTCCGGCTTCGTCTTCGTGTCGCGGAAGAGCGCGCAGAGCGTGTCGTAGGCCGCGGGGGCCATCGCCGCGCCCATGTTGTTCGCGTCGGTGATGCCCTTGTCGACGATCCTGCCGGTCGTCACGTGGGTGATATACGGCCCGTCGCCCTCTCGCGCAAGGATGCAGCAGCCGCTGCCCGTCGCCGTCCACTGCGCCGTCGGCGTGCGCTGCGAGCCGTAGGGCACGGGCATACGGTACTGCCGCTCGGCGGTGCAGAAGTGCGAGGAGGTGAGCGCGGCGGCGCGGGAGGCAAAGCCGCCGTCGAGCATCAGCGCGGCAAGCGACAGGCTCTCGCCCATCGTGGAGCACGCGCCGTAAAGGCCATAGAATGGGATGCGCGTATCGCGCAGGGCGAACGACGAGCCGGTACACTGGTTCAATAAGTCGCCTGCAAAGATGAGGTCGAGGTCGCGCTCACGGAGCGCCGCCTTTTCCAGCGCCCGCGAGAGCGCATGGCGCTGCATCGCGCTCTCGCCCTTTTCCCAGGTCTTTTCGCCGAAGAAGTGATCCTCGCTCAGCTCGTCAAAGTATTCGCGCAGCGGTCCCTGTCCCTCGAAGCGTCCGCCTACAGCGGCAAAGCTGAGCACGGCGGGGCAGGAGGGAAGGCGGCGCGTCTGCGCGCCGGTCATTTTCAGCTCCATCGCGGCATGTCCTTTCCGGTTTTCATAAAAAGTGAGATTAGTTTTTGCCGCTTTTCCGGAAATATGAGCACTTGACGCGATATGCACAAAATGCTATGATAAATATACATCAAAGGAGGAGGTATTTTCCGTGAAACAGGTGATCACCACAAATGCCGCGCCCAGCGCCATCGGGCCCTATTCTCAGGCGATCGAGGCAAACGGCTTTGTATTTGTATCCGGTCAGCTTCCGCTCGATCCGGTGACCGGCGCGTTCGTCTCCGACAATACTGCCGAGCAGGCGGAGCAGTGCATCAAAAACCTTCTGGCTGTGCTGGACGCTGCGGGCTGCACGGCGGAGGATGTCGTCAAGACGACGGTGTTCATGATCGACATTGGCGACTTCGGCATCGTGAACGAGGTCTACGGCAGATACTTTACCGGCGCGTGTCCCGCGCGCTGCGCGATGCAGGCGGGCGCGCTGCCCAAGGGCGCGCTGGTCGAGATCGAGGCCATCGCGGTCAAGCCGTGACGAGAAAAAATGAAAAGAAAGGGGAGGAACGATATGTTTCTCCCTTTCTTTTTGCGCATGGATGCGGTATAATAACATGGTTACCATATGATTTTGCGTTTCGGGAGGAAGCGTTTATGAAAGAAGCAATGCGCACCATCGGCTATCTCTGCCCCGCGTGCCACAAGCGTGTTATCCGGCAGCGCAGCGTATTCGCGCTGTCCGCCTCCGGCGCGGTGGTGAGCTGCGAATGCGGCAAGTCAAGCCTCACCGTCGACGCGGGGGAGAGCAGATTCCGTCTGAGCGTGCCGTGCGGCGTGTGCGGCGGGGAGCATACGGCGGAGTGCGGCGCGGAAAAGCTGCTGCACGGGCGGGGCATCGGCCTTGCCTGTCCGCAGACGCGGCAGCTGTGCTGCTTTATCGGCGAGGACTATGCCGTCGAGCGCGAGATGGAGCAGCTCTCGCTTGCCGCCGCAAAGGAGCGCGAGCAGGGAGATGATCCCGCCGCCTTTGCCGACAGCGTCATCATGTACGAGGTGCTCTCCGAGCTCAAGGAGATCGCCGCGCGCGAGGACGGCATCACCTGCTCCTGCGGCAGCCATGATTACGGCATGGAGATCAGCAGCACGTATGTCGACCTTGTGTGCAGAAAATGCGGCGCGCGGCTGCGCATCGGCGCGGCGACGGACGAGGATCTTGACCGGCTCTGCTGCCGCATGCGGCTCCAGATCAAGGGCGAGTGAGGAAAGGAACATGATCGGATTTCTCGCAAGGCGCTTTATCCGCGACTATCAGAATGTCGGCGCGCCGGAGGTGCGCACCGCCTACGGGGTGCTCTGCGGCGCGGTGGGCATCGTCATCAACCTTCTGCTCTTTGCGCTCAAGCTGCTCGCGGGCACGCTCGCCGGCTCCGTCGCCGTGACAGCGGATGCGTTCAACAACCTCTCCGACGCGGGCGCGTCCATCGTGACGCTGCTGGGCTTCCGCCTTGCGGGGCAGAAGCCGGATACCGAGCACCCCTTCGGGCACGGACGGCTGGAATATGTTTCCGGCCTGATCGTCGCGCTCGTCATCCTTTTGATGGGCGTTGAGCTCCTGCGCGACGCGGTGAGCGCCATTGTGCATCCTGAGACCGTGGTGTGCAGCGCGCTGACGGTCACGATCCTGCTCGTCTCCATCGCGGCGAAATTCTATATGTACTGCTATAACCGCGCCGTCGGCAAAAAGATCGGCGCCGCCGCGATGCAGGCGACGGCGGCCGACAGCCTGTCCGACTGCGCGGCGACGGCGGCGGTGCTGCTCTCAACGCTCGCGGGACACTTTTTTGGCTGGAAGATCGACGGCTGGTGCGGCCTTGCCGTGTCGCTGCTCATCCTGTGGGCGGGCTATCAGGCCGCGCGCGACACGCTCTCGCCGCTGCTCGGCCAGCCGCCGACGGAGGAGTTCGTGCAGCGCATCCGCGATATCGTCATGGCGAATGAGACCATCTGCGGCGTGCACGACCTTGTCGTACACGACTACGGCCCGGGGCGCGTGATGATCTCGCTCCACGCCGAGGTCCCCGCCCACGGGGATATCCTCGCCATGCACGACGAGATCGACAACGTGGAGCGGGAGCTGCGCGAAAAGCTCGGCTGCGAGGCGGTCATCCACATGGACCCGATCGTGACGGACGACGAGACCGTGAATGAAAAGCGCCGCGAGATCGCCGCGCTGGTGCACGGCATCGACGAGAGCATTTCCATCCACGACTTCCGCATGGTCACAGGGCCGACGCATACGAACGTCATTTTTGACGCGGTGGTGCCCTATGGCTGCCGCCTGACGGACAGGGAAGCGGAGGAGCAGATCAAAAAAGCGGTGCGCGGGCTGGACGAGCGCTATTACGCTATCGTGCAGATCGACAAGAGCTACGTGCGCTGAGCGGCCGCGCGGGGGATGAAGCGCATTGCGAGCGCCGCCGTTGGTCGAACGGCTCCGCAGACCTGCGCAAAACCGTGCGCCTTTTGTATAAAATAGCGGTTGACTTTTTCCACGCACGATTTTATACTATCCCCAACAGCTTAGAAACGGGAGAAACAACCGGTATGAAGAGCATTTTCGTTTTTGCATATTATTACTACTTTACTGTGAATTCATAGTAAGGCTGATTTGTGATGCAGAAACGCGGGAAAACGCTCTGAGAAGAGATCGCATGATGCGGCACAGCCTTACGGCCTGTGCCGCATTTTTTCTTTCGCATATTTACTGATGACAAGGAGGAGATCATTATGATCGTCGTACTCAAGCGCGGCGTTGGACAGGACAAGCGCGAGCAGCTCATTTCGTGGCTCAAGAATCAGGGACTCGGCGTCCACATCTCCGAGGGCGATTACCAGACTGTCCTCGGCCTGATCGGCGACACGGGGCGCGTTGACATGGATCTGATCGGCTCGCTCGATATCGTCGATTCCGTCAAGCGCGTGACCGAGCCGTTCAAGTGCTGCAACCGCAAGTTCCATCCGGACGACATGGTCGTCGAGATCGGCAATGTCAAGGTCGGCGGCGGGAACTTCTGCATGATCGCGGGGCCGTGCTCTGTCGAATCCGAGGAGCAGATCGTCGCGGTCGCCAAGGCGGTGAAGGCCTCGGGCGCGGATATGCTGCGCGGCGGCGCGTTCAAGCCCCGCACCTCGCCCTACGACTTTCAGGGTCTCAAGGCCGAGGGCATCGAGCTTCTGAAGATCGCCCGTCAGGAAACAGGGCTTCCCATCGTGACCGAGATCATGGGCACGAGCTATCTGCCGCTTTTTGAGGATGTTGATGTCATTCAGGTCGGCGCGCGCAATATGCAGAACTTTGACCTGCTGCGCGAGCTGGGCAAGCTCAGAAAGCCGATCCTCTTAAAGCGCGGCCTTGCCAGCACGCTCAAGGAGCTTTTGATGAGCGCGGAGTACATCATGGCCGGCGGCAACGAGCAGGTCATCCTCTGCGAGCGCGGCATCCGCACCTATGACGATTACACGAGAAATACGCTCGACCTTGCGGCTGTGCCGATGCTCAAGGAGCTGACGCACCTGCCCGTCATCGTAGACCCCAGCCACGCCACCGGCATCGCGCGCCTGGTGCGTCCCATGGCGCTGGCGGCGGCCGCCTGCGGCTCTGACGGACTCATCATCGAGGTGCACAACGACCCCATCCATGCGCTGTGCGACGGGGCGCAGTCCCTGCGTCCCGAGCAGTACGACGAGCTTGCCAAGGCCGTTGGCCGCGTGAGAGAGGCGGTCAAGGCATGACCGCCGGCATCGTGGGTCTGGGCCTGATCGGCGGCTCGCTCGCCAAGGCCTATCATGAGGCGGGCGAGCGCGTGTTCGCCTGCGACATCGACCGCGATGTGCTCGCCTTTGCTGTTATCAGCGGCGCGGTGGACGGCGAGCTGACGGACGAAGCGCTTGCGGAATGCGACCTCCTGCTGCTTGCCGTGCCGCCGGCGGCAGCGGTCGCGTGGTTCAGGGCGAACGCGCCGAAGATCGACAGACGCACGGTCGTCATCGACTGCTGCGGCACGAAGCGCACGGTCTGCGCCGCGTGCTTTCCGGTCGCGGAGCAGTACGGCCTTACATACCTTGGCGGGCATCCGATGGCGGGTACGCAGTTCTCTGGCTTCAAATACGCAAGGGCCGATCTCTTTCGGGGCGCGCCGATGGTGCTCGTGCCCCCGCGCTTCGACGATATCGAGCTTTTGGGCCGCGTGAAGGAGCTGCTCTCTCCCGCGGGCTTCGGCAGCTTTTCCGTCACGACCGCCGAGCAGCATGACGAGATGATCGCCTTTACCTCGCAGCTGGCGCACGTGGCGTCGAACGCCTACATCAAGAGCCCCACGGCAAACAGGCACAAGGGCTTTTCCGCCGGCAGCTACAAGGACATGACGCGCGTTGCGTGGCTCGCGCCGCAGATGTGGGCGGAGCTCTTTATGGAGAATAAGGAATTCTTACTCAAGGAGATCGATTGCTATATCGAGCATCTGACGCAGTATAAGACCGCCATGGAAGACGGCGATGAAGAGGCGCTTATCCGTCTTCTGGACGAGGGGAAAAGGAGAAAGGAAGAGGTGGACGGCTGATGCGCAGCATCCATATCACGGCCTCGCGCGAGTATGACGTGCTGGTCGAGCGCGGATTACTCGACCGCGCGGGCGAGCTGCTCAGGGAGGTCAGCGCCCCCGGGATGGCCGCCCTCGTGTCGGACGACACGGTCTACGCGCTTTACGGCGAGCGCACGGTCAAGGCGCTGGAAAAGGCCGGTTACGGTGTGTATTCTTTCGTATTTCCCGCGGGCGAGGGGAGCAAGAACCTCTCGACCTATGCCGACGTGCTGCGCTTTCTCGGCGAGCGCCGCTTCAGCCGCAGCGATGTGGTCGTTGCGCTCGGCGGCGGCGTGGTGGGTGACCTCGCGGGCTTTGCGGCGGCGACATATCAGCGCGGCATGGGCTTTGCCCAGATCCCGACGACGCTGCTCGCCGCGGTGGATTCGTCCGTCGGCGGCAAGACAGCCGTCGACCTGCCCACGGGCAAGAATCAGGCGGGCAGCTTCTACCAGCCCTGCATCGTGCTCTGCGATCCGGACACGCTCGAGACGCTGCCCGAGGAGCAGTACCGCTGCGGCTGCGCCGAGATCATCAAGTATGCGATGCTCGGCAATGCCGCGTTCTTTGAGGAATTATACGAAACGCCCGTGCGCGGGCAGTATGAGCACGTCATCGAGGTCTGCGTCCGGATGAAGCGCGACATCGTCGGCGCGGACGAGTATGACCTCGGCCGCCGCCGCACGCTGAACCTGGGTCACACCTTCGGCCACGCGGTGGAGCAGTGCAGCGACTTTTCGCTCCTGCACGGCGAAGCGGTCGCCATCGGCATGGCGGCGGTCACGCGCGCGGCGGCCGCGCGTGGCATTTGCAGCGATGAGACGCTGACGCGCCTGCTTGACATTTTACGCCGCTACGGGCTTCCGACCGAGACGGACTATCCGCTCGACAGGCTCTATGAAGCGGAGCTTGTGGATAAGAAAATATCCGGCGGCAGGATGCACCTTATCGTGCCGGAGAAGATCGGTCAGGTGCGCATGGAGACCATCCCCGTCGAAGCCCTGCGCGGCTGGATGCGGGACGGTGGCATCCGATGAGCCGCGTCATTGCGCATGGCGCACGCGCGGGCCGCGTGCGCATCCCTGCATCCAAATCGCAGGCGCACCGGCTGCTCATCTGCGCGGCGCTCGGCGAAAAGCCAACGGAGGTCGTCTGCGACGGCGTTTCCGCCGACATCGCGGCCACGGTCGGATGCCTGAACGCGCTCGGCGCGAAAATTGTTGAAACGGAGATGGGCTTCCTCGTCTCTCCGATCAAAAAAGCGCCCGAGGGGCGCTGCGACCTCTATTGCGGTGAGAGCGGGTCGACGCTGCGCTTTCTGCTGCCGCTGTGCGGCGCGCTCGGCGCGCAGGCGGTCTTCCACCGCGAGGGGCGGCTGCCCCAGCGCCCGCTCGCCCCGCTGGATAGCGTTTTAAAAGAGCATGGCATGACGCTCCACGAGGACGGCGATCTGCTGCTGTGCAGCGGCCGGCTGCAAGCGGGAGATTACGCCATCGCGGGCAACGTGTCCTCGCAGTATATCTCGGGTTTACTCATGGCGTTGCCGCGCTTGGGCGCGGACAGCACCCTGACCGTGACGGGGCCGCTTGAATCTGCGGCCTATGTTGCGATGACAGAGGACGCGCTGCGCCTGTCGGGGGTCGGGTTTTCGAAAACCGGCAGCACGTATGCCATCCCTGGCGGGCAGAAATTCCGTCTGCCGGAGCGCACAGTCGTTGAAGGCGACTGGTCGAACGCGGCATTTTTCCTCTGTATGGGCGCGCTGTCGAAGGAGGGCGTGACCGTCGAAGGGCTGAACCTCCAGTCCTCACAGGGCGACAGGGCGGTTTTGGACATTCTGCGCCGGTTCGGCGCGGCGGTTGCAGAGCACGACGGCGCCGTGACGGTCAGGCGCGGCGCGCTTCGCGGCGTGACGATCGACGCTTCGCCCATCCCCGACCTCATCCCCGTGCTGAGCGTTGTTGCGTCAGCAGCAGAAGGGGAGACGCGGGTCGAAAACGCCGGCCGGCTGCGGCTCAAGGAGTCTGACCGGCTGAGGAGCACGGCAAATCTGCTGCGCGCGCTCGGCGGGAGCGTCGAAGAAAAGGCGGACGGCCTTGTCATCGCGGGCGTTCCCGCGCTGCGCGGTGGGAGCGTTGAAACGCAGAACGACCACCGCCTTGCAATGTCCGCCGCCGTCGCGGCCTGCGCCGCGGCAGGCGATATCACGGTCGACAATGACAGCTGCGTGGCAAAGTCCTACCCCCGCTTCTGGGAGGACTTCGGCAGCTTGAAAGGAGAGGGCTTATGAGCAGCACCTACGGCGAGAACCTGCATTTGACCATCTTTGGCCAGTCGCATTCTCCGGCCATCGGCGTGACGGTCGAGGGGATCCCCGCAGGCGAGAAGGTCGATCCGGACGAGCTCCAGCGCTTTCTGGACCGCCGCGCGCCGGGCAAAAACGCATGGTCGACGCCGCGCAAGGAGGCCGACGTGCCGGAGATTCTCTCCGGCCTTGTGAACGGCCATACCTGCGGCGCGCCGCTCACGGCCATCATCCGCAACACGAACACGCGCCCGCAGGATTACGCGAACCTTGCCGTCATGCCGCGCCCCGGCCACGCAGACTACACCGCCGAGGTCAAGTACGGCGGCTGGCAGGACCGCACGGGCGGCGGACACTTTTCCGGGCGGCTGACCGCGCCGCTGTGCATCGCGGGCGGTATCTGCTTACAGATTTTGGCGCGAGAGGGCATCACAGTCGTGAGCCGCATCGCTGCCATCGCGGGCATTTCGGATGAAGGCGAGCTGACAGGCTCCACCGCGGACAAGGAGTTCCCCGTCGTCAGCGATGCGTGCGGCGAAAAAATGCGCGAGGCCATTGCGGCGGCGCGCGAGGCGGGAGACAGCGTCGGCGGCATCGTCGAATGCGTCGTCCTCGGCGCGCCCGCGGGCCTTGGCGACCCGATGTTCGGCGGTATGGAGAACCGTATTGCCTCAGCGGTGTTCGGCATTCCCGCGGTCAAGGGCGTCGAGTTCGGCGCGGGCTTTGGCGCATCGGAGCTGCGCGGCAGCGAAAATAACGATGCGTTCGCGGTCGAAGACGGCAGTATCGTCACTGAAACGAACCGCTGCGGCGGCATCCTCGGCGGCATCACGACGGGAATGCCCATTGTGTTCCGCGCGGCGTTCAAGCCGACGCCGTCCATTGCGCGCGCGCAGCGGAGCGTGGATCTACAGACCATGACGCAGGAGACGCTTACGGTCGCGGGCCGGCACGATCCATGCATCGTGCCGCGCGCCGTGCCCTGTGTGGAGGCGGCGGCGGCCGTCGCCGTATACGATGCGCTGCTCGGGCGCAGAAAGGAAACGAGGTAGGAGCTATGGACTTGAACGACTATCGCAAAAGGATCGACGAGATCGACGAGCAGCTGCTCGCGCTGTTCGTCCGCCGCATGGAAACGGCGGGGGACATCGCGGCCTACAAGAAGGCCAACGGTCTGCGCGTGCTCGATATGCGCCGCGAGAAGGAAAAGCTGCGCGAGATCGCGGACAAAACGCCGGAGGAGCTGCGCGAATACGCGCTCTCGCTCTATTCGCTCATCTTTGAGCTGAGCCGCAGCCGTCAGGGCCGTCTGCTGGGGACGACGGGCGAGCTGCCGGAGCGCATCGCGCGGGCCATAGAGGAAACGCCGCGGCTCTTTCCGGAGGATGCCGCCGTCGCCTGTCAGGGCGTGGAGGGCGCGTATTCCGCACAGGCCTGCGAAAAGCTCTTCAAGCGCCCGAGCACGTTTTATTTCAGCTCCTTTGAGGCGGTGTTCTCCGCCATCGAAAAGGGGCTTTGCCGCTACGGCGTGCTGCCGCTTGAAAACAGCACCGCCGGCAGCGTGAACGCGGTGTACGACCTGATGATGCGGCACAATTTCCACATCGTGCGTTCGGTGCGCATCAAGGTCGATCACAACCTGCTGGCCAACAGCGGCGCAAAGCTTTCAGATATCCGCGAGATCTATTCCCACGAGCAGGCCATCAGCCAGTGCGCCCGCTTTTTGCAGAGTCTTCCCGATGTAAAGGTCATCCGCTGCGAAAATACCGCGGCGGCGGCCAAGCTCGTCGCCGAGTCCGGCAGAACGGATGTGGCGGCGCTCTCGTCCCGCGCGTGCATGGAGCTTTACGGGCTTGACTGCCTCGCCGCCTCCGTGCAGGATCAGGGCAGCAATTTCACGCGCTTCATCTGCATCGCAAGGGAACTTGAGATCTACCCCGGCGCAGACCGCACGAGCCTGATGATGGTGCTGCCGCACCGCCCGGGTTCGCTGTACAAGGTGCTCTCGCGCTTCTATGCGCTCGGCGTCAACCTCAACAAGCTCGAGAGCCGTCCCATGCCCGAGCGCAACTTCGAGTTCATGTTCTACTTTGACCTCGAGACCTCGGTCTACTCTCCGCAGTTCATCCAGCTCATGGGCGAGCTGCCGGAGCTGTGCGAGGAATTTTCGTATCTCGGCTCCTACAGCGAGGTGGTCTGAATGAAGCGCTGCGGTCTGCTCGGCGAACATCTGGGTCACAGCTATTCGCCCACCATCCACGCCCGCCTTGCCGATTACGAGTACCGGCTCTATGAGGTCGCGCCGGAAAAGCTCGGCGAATTTCTGACGGGCGGCGGCTTCGACGGACTGAACGTCACCATTCCCTATAAAAAAGCGGTCATCCCGTACTGTGCGGCGCTCTCGCCCATCGCGCAGAGGCTGCAAAGCGTGAATGTGCTGGTGCGGCGCGCGGACGGCACGCTCTTCGGCGACAACGCCGACGCCTACGGCTTTGCCGGCATGGTAAAGGCGAGCGGCATCGCCATCGAGGGGAAGAAGACGCTCGTGCTCGGCTCCGGCGGCGCGTCGGCGACGGTCTGCGCCGTGCTTGCGGACATGGGCGCCGGCAGCGTGACCGTTATCTCCCGCAGCGGGGAGGACAATTACGACAGCATTTCCCGCCATGCGGACGCGCAGGTCATCGTGAATACCACGCCTGTCGGCATGTACCCGGGCTGCGGCATGTCGCCCGTCGACCTGACGATGTTCCCGCGGCTCGAGGGCGTGCTGGATATCGTATACAACCCCGCGCGCACGGCGCTCGTCCTACAGGCGGAAAGGCGCGGCATCCCGTATATGAGCGGGCTTTACATGCTCGTGGCGCAGGCCAAGCGCACGGCGGAGCTTTTTGAGCGCATGGATATCCCAGACAGCGAGACGGAGCGCATCTGGAAGGAGCTCGGCACCGAAATGCAGAACATCGTCCTCATTGGGATGCCGGGCTGCGGCAAGAGCACTGTCGCCGCGCGCCTTGCCGAAGCGCTCGGACGCGTTGTGCTTGACAGCGACGCGGAGATCGAGCAGCGCAATGGCGCGACCTGCGCGCAGCTCATCGAAAGGCGCGGCGAGGCGGCGTTCCGCGCGCGCGAAAGCGAGGTGCTTGCCGACCTCGGCAAGCGCTCGGGCGCGGTCATTGCAACGGGCGGCGGCTGCGTGACGCAGGAGGAGAACTACGACCTTCTGCACCAGAACGGCATCATTTTCTGGCTGGAGCGGGACGTCGGCAGGCTGCCGCGCGAGGGCCGGCCCCTTTCCGCGGGCGACCTTGCGGCACTGTACGAAAGGCGCAGGGCGCAGTACGCGCGCTTTGCCGACCATGTGATAGACAACAACGGCACGGTGGAGGACACCGTGCGTCAGGTGCGCGCCGCCTTCGGCGGCGCGGCGAAATGAGGAGGGAGCGGCGCATGACGGACGAGATCAAACGGCTCAGAGAGCTGGTCGACGGAACGGACAATATCGTCTTTTTCGGCGGTGCAGGCGTTTCGACCGAGAGCGGCATCCCGGACTTCCGCAGCGTGGACGGGCTGTACCATCAGCAGTGGGACGATCCGCCGGAGACCATCCTGAGCCACACCTATTACGAGCGTTATCCGGAGAAGTTTTTCGCGTTTTACCGTGCGAAGCTCCTCTGTGACGGGGCGAAGCCCAACGCCGCGCACCTGAAGCTTGCCGAATGGGAGCGCGCGGGCAAGCTTCGGGCCGTCATCACGCAGAATATCGACGGGCTGCATCAGGCCGCGGGCAGCAAAAATGTGCTCGAGCTGCACGGCAGCACGCTGCGCAACTATTGCGAGCGGTGCGGGAAATTCTACGACGCAGCATTCGTCAAGCACGCCGCCGGCGTGCCGCGCTGCACCTGCGGCGGGCGCATCAAGCCCGACGTGGTGCTCTACGAGGAGGGGCTGGACGAGAAGACGCTCTACCGCGCGGTGGAGTATATCCGCGATGCCGATGTGCTCATCATCGCGGGCACGTCGCTCGCCGTTTACCCCGCGGCGGGACTTGTGCGCTATTACTGGGGAAATAAGCTGGTCGTGATCAACAAAACCCCGCTTGACCGTGGACTTGGAGCGGATCTTGTCATCACCGGCGCGGTGGGGGAGACGCTTGCGCAGCTTTGAGCTGCGGAAAACGCTGGAAAAGTTTACAAAATGCCGTGCTTTTCCGGACTTCTGCATCCTTTTGGAGCCGCGAAAAAAGTTGCGGCGAAAATGCAAAAAAAGGTTGACATTTTGCGTTGAATGGGCTTATAATGGCGAAGCGGTCGTTTGAAAGACTGATGAAAATGCGGGTGTGCTGGAATTGGCAGACAGGCTAGCTTGAGGTGCTAGTGTTCGATTGGACGTGCGGGTTCAAGTCCCGCCATCCGCACCATCTTTTTTCTGACAACTGCAAAACGCGCGAGTGGTGGAATTGGCAGACTCGCTAGATTCAGGTTCTAGTGCTCATTACGGGCGTGCGGGTTCAAGTCCCGCCTCGCGCACCATGGCGAGTGTTCTTATAGCATTTGAAAGGCTGTAAGAACACTCGCTTTTTATACAGCGAGTTCACAGGGGGCGTAGTTGACGACTACGCCTTT
>CAKTLG010000002.1 GCA_934572465.1 uncultured Oscillospiraceae bacterium | reverse complement strand
AACGGCGTGCGCTACTGCATCAACAGCGCGGCCCTGCGCTTCGTCCCCTATGAAAAAATGGAGGCCGAGGGCTACGGCTATCTGCTCTCTCTGTTTAGGGAGTGAGTTTTGGAACAGGAACAAAAAAAGACATCTCGTCTGAAGTGACCTCAAAAAGTCGGTCAATATTCAAAAGAGAATTACTCAAGCCGCCGAAAGGGCTTGCTGTCTGTAAATTATAGGCAGCAAGCCCTTCGAATTTTTCGTGATCTGGGCAAAAGCGATCTTGTCAAATACAAAGCCGACTATATGGCAGCACGAAACCTGGATACACGGCGTTAGAGTCGAAGCTGGAGTCACTGGGCGACTCCGGTGCAATCGACAGGGCAACTTGCGGGCGTCAAAAATATGTGGTACAATTTATCATACAATTCTAGAAATTGCAAAAGCTCTGAATAATTGCATGATTTCCTTATTTTCCCCAACGAATAATCGAGGAGAAAGAATGGGGTTCAAAGAGACGGTGTCCGGTGCGGTCTCCGCCGTCTGGGAGACCATCTCCACGGTGTTCTCGGCGATCTGGGAGTTCATCTCTGGCGTCGCCACGAACATCTGGACGTCCATCACGACGGCGTTTACGAATATCCTGTCGGGCATCACCGGAACGATTGGCAACATCAAGGACAGCATCGTGACCGGCTTCACCGCCGCAATCGACTGGATCAAGGCTCTGCCCGCACAGGCTGTGCAATGGGGCAAGGACATCATACACTGTTTTTTGGCTGTTAAAGGTCAAAGGACAGTGTTATTTTTTTCATTTTTCTAACAGGCTTTTCTATTGATACTGCTTTTGCCGTCGGTGCACCGACGACGGCGCAAAACAGCGTAGTTTTCATTTTTCTGCTGATATATCGTTTCTTTGACCCGATCGTGGCGCAGCTGCTGCTATCGGGATTTTTTATGCCTGGAGGAATCCTGCATGAGCAATATGGCGCGGCGCGACCTTATCGAGCGCAAGCCGGAGCGGCTTGCGGTATGGCGTTAATGGGATGGCTGCTGACCGGACGGTAATAATGATAAGCGGTGACGATTTCTCCTTGAATTATCTTTGTCCCAACAGAAGCGATAATCATATATTTTATTTCTTTTTCCTATATACCGCAACGATCGCATCATGCGAAGCAGGAAAAGCGGGAAGCAGATGCTTCCCGCTTCACTTATCTTCGTCCTCTGCTTTCCTCGGAATGATCATCCCGATGACAAGACCGACGATCATACCGATGGAAAGCGTGACGCCGATATAGTTTTCCAGCATTGTTCCGACCAGCAGACCGAGGCACATGCCAAGGCTCATTCCTTCCAAACAGTAATTGTTCTCCTGCTTTTTGCCGCTCTTTTTCCTTGTTACGCCGCGAATGACCAGAACCGCCACGACCAAAGCTGCTGCCACCCAGCAGAATGCGGCGGTGCGAAGAGAGTGCAAAAGTACATTCCCTGCAACGTGGATATCGTTCAAAATCGTGTTCATGATCGTTCCTCCTGCGTTTTCATTTCTATGAAAATATAAATATTGTCAGGAAGCGGCGTTCCTGTTTTCCACACCGCTTCAAAATCCTCCGCCTTCAGCACACGGTTGTATCGCGCATCCGATGCGTTGGCATTTTCCGCAAGAGAATCCGCCAGATAAATGTGCTGCTCGTCATAGCCGACAACGACAGCGTAGTGCGTATCTCCCGGGATCCGGATAAAAACGATGATCGGATTGCCTTCGGACAATCGCTGCTTCAATGTATCAATGCTCCCGTGATAAGCCTTTGCCTGATACCCGTGCTGCGCAAAAACATCCGCGATGCTGTTCGCAGAAACGAAGCCAAGCGGTCGTTTCAATTCAGGGAACAGCGCTTCTCCGTCCGCATCTTCCCCGAAGTGCCGCAGGAGATAGGCGGCGGCATAGGCCGCGCATTTCCCATCCGTCTGGTAGTCGATGCGATTTTCCGCACCTGCACAGAAGAACTCCGGCGGATGATCAAAGGATTCGATCTCGTCCCTCGGCGGGCTTATGGATACAAGAAAGCTGATCGCCGCAGCGATGGACAGGACGATCGCGACGCTTGCGGCGGTCAGACATATTTTTCGTATCTGCATTGTTCCTGTACCTGATCTTCCAGCAAAGTGCTCGGTATTTCCGGTTCCGCTCAGAGATATCTCTATCATTTCTGCATCATAAATCCATTGGGGCAGAGGTGAGCGCGATCCGCCGCGTTTTGCGGCTTTCGGTCACCTCTGCCTCCATAGTGTGAGATCACAGATCCACCTTTTCATAAGCCTGCGCCGACGTCCGGAAGGTAAGCAGCGTACAGCCCGCATAGACAGCGATGCTCACCGCCAGCACCGGCAGCAGCCGCAGCTGGGTGGCCGCGTCCATGTCGTCCAGCCAGCCAAGCGTCGGGAGGTGGGGCAGAGCTTCCAGCACCAGCATGAGCAGCGCCATTGGGAGGATGGCCTTGACAAAGGCCACGCCCACCTTATAGCCGTTTTTGTAGAAGGCGGGCAGGAATACGGCGTTGAACAGCGCATACAGCAGAAAGCCCGCCGCCAGCAGCGCCAGATTGGGGTCAAGTCCCACCAGATTGTCCTTGTCCGGCTGCAGATGCGCCGCCAGCAGGCAGCAGGGGGCCAGCAGCACCAGCGACGCCAGTTCGATCAGCGCCGTAAACAGGCAGCCGGCCTTCACCGCGTCCCGCTTTGGAACAGGCAGCAGCGCCGTGTAGTAGAGATCCTTCTGCTCGCGCATATTCAGGAAGCTGAAGAAAAGCCCCAGCGTGACGTAGAAAAAAATAACGGTGTAGGGGTAGTTGGGGATAATGACCATGATGCCGAACAGGCAGAAGACCGGCGTCATGGGATGGCACACCAGCCGCAGATGCTTATATAATAGCGTCTTCATCCAGAGGCCTCCTTTCCACGTGTACGATGATGTCCTCCAGCGTGGCGCCCACGTCCTTGTAGTGGGCGCGGAAATCGTCCAGAGAACCGGTGTATTGCAGCTCGCCGTCCTTGATAAAGGCAATGTGGGTGGCGCACTTCTCCAGATCGGAGGTGATGTGGGTGGAAAACAGCACGCTGCGCGTACCGTCCGCCACCAGACGGCGCAGCAGCTCCGTCAGCTCGTCGCGGCTTACCGGATCAAGGCCGCTGGTCGGCTCGTCCAGAATCAGCAGGCGGGCGTTGTGGCTCAGCGCCAGGGCGATCATGTACTTGACCTTCATGCCGCTGGACAGCTGATCCACGCGCTTTTCCTCGTCGATGGCAAACAGGCGCAGATAGTGGCGGTATTTGTCCTCATCCCAGTTGTCGTAGAAACGGCGGGTGACGTCGGTGATGACGCGGATCTTCTTTTTGGGGTAGAAGTCGATGCCGCCCAGCACCACGCCCAGCTCGCGCCGGATGGCGCGCTCGTTGGCGGCGTAGTCCATGCCGAACACTTTGACCTCGCCTGCGTCCGGATGCACCATGCCCAGAATGGATTTGAGCGTGGTGGATTTGCCCGCGCCGTTGCGCCCGATAAAGCCCATCACCGCGCCCTCCGGCACGGCGAAGGACACGCCGTTCAGCGTAAACACAGGGTAACGCTTCGTCAGCCCCTGTACTTCCAATACGTTCATTCTTCCTCCTCGCTCGCGCTGGGCAGACTGTTGAATACGGTCTTCATCAGCGGATTCAGCTTGTCCACGGTTTGCAGCGCTATGCCCTTTTTCTTGTCCGCCATCAGCACCAGCGTGTCCCCGGGCTGGAGGCCGAACATATCCCGCGCCTCCTTGGGAATGACGATCTGCCCCTTGGGGCCGATCTTCACGCTGCTCATAAAATACCGTTCGTCCTTGCTCATGTGATCGCTCCTCTCTGGTTGGATTGGTATAACTTTTCTTACTTTTTCGTAATTTAGCACACAAGACGGCAGATGTCAAGAGCAAAAGCGCTCGGCTATGCCGCATGAGCTTCCGAGCGAAGCGCCATGCGGCAAAAAAGCGGCGATGCCGGACTGACGGGGAGCAGGGGCGATACGGTATTAGGATATTTCCAGGACGGGGCACTTACCGTTCGACGTATAAAAAACGGCGGCTCTGATTTCTCAAAGCCGCCGTTCAAACGGCCTGTCAGATCCTTCCTTTTTGTGCTTATGGCGGCAGAAAGCGCGCATTTTCATTTGACGGCCTTTGCTCTGAGATCGTTTTACAGCGTATTATCGCGCTTACCGCGGTATCGTGAGGCTCGCGATCTCAAAATGCCGATTTTTGCGGCTTCGTATTTTTGCGCGAAAGAGCGGTTTACTATTGATTATTTGCGCGTCCTGTGTTATATTTTCGGCAGAAAATGGCTCGGAATGCTATGCTCGATTCATTTATAGCGAACGGAATGCAGATTCCGTCCGGTACGGAGGAGCGGGCGGCGGAAAGAGCCTGCGGACGTTTCGCAGCGGGCGGCGCGGCAAACAGCGGCACAGCCCCGACCAAACGTCCGACCGCAGGAAGCTGCGGAAAGCAGACATAAGGAGGATCATTATGAAGAAAAGCAAGTTCCTATCCATCTTATTGGCGCTGTGCCTGACGCTGAGCCTGCTGCCAACGGCGGCGCTGGCGGAGGATGCGGCGGCCATCGACCTCGACACGTTTATCAAGAACGTCGTGGATGCGGGGTACAATTACGACGGTCAGGGCGTCACAGTCAAGTGGAGCCCTGAGAGCGGCTGCTATGACACCCGCGCGGGTCATACCTGCACGGTGGAAAATGTCATCGCCACCGGCAACACGCCCAAGCGCGTGAACAGCAGCCTGACGCAGTTCCAGCTTTTTGAGGGGCAGAGCGATGCCGTCACCGTGAAGAACGTCAAGTTCATTTACGAACCGGCCGCGTTCACGGTCTGCGAGAACAGCGGTTGGAAAGGCAGCTTCACGGCCAATGATGCGCCTGCCGGTCAGCTCTACTTCATGACCTCCGGCAACGTGACCTTTGAAAACTGCGAATTTGATAAGGTCGTGCTGACCATGTTCAATACCACCGGCACCAGCACGGTCAAGGATTGCAGTTTCAAGAACGTCTACAACAACTATGCCATCAAGGATATTCGCGGCGCGAATGTCTCCGTTACCGGCACGACCATTGAAAACTGCGGCGGCGGCATCATGGTCAGCCAAACGGCCAATACGAATGTCACGGCTGTGACCCTCACCGGCAACACGTTCAAAGATGTTGACGTGGCTGGCACTGCGCCCAGCGAAAAGGTCGGCACCCGCGCGATCCTTCAGGTCGCCAAGACCGGTGACTACACCGGTACGAACTTTGACCTAAGCGGCAACTCTGCTGCTGGCTGCGGCCCCGTTCTGCGCCAGCTGAATGAAAAAGCGACGGCCGGTATCGCTGCTCAGGCGGACGCGCTTCAGACGATCGCCTCCGGCAGCAGCGCGCTCTACACGACCGATTCTAAGCGTCCCTACGCCGCTGAGACGAAGGACGGCACAACGTACAACACGTTGGCGGAGGCCCTCACGGCCGTTTCCGCCGCGAATCCGCTGACCTGGGTCAGCGATACTGCGTGGCCCGCTGCCACCCCAGTGTACTACAATGGCAATCCCTATGCAACGATCGGCGAGCTTTTATATGACGCCCAGCAGAAAAGAGGCGTAATCAGTTCTCCCGACATTGAAACTGCCGTGATCTACTGCCGCCCCAATACGTTGATCCCCGCCGGAACGGCATCCCACCCCAGCTTTGTGACTTCCACGACCATTTTCGGCAACGGTGCGACTTTGAGCGGCGCTACCGAGTGGGATGTTGAGAATTACTACACCCTGACGAAGAATATCTCTATCAACATTTACGATCTGAACGGCGGCGCTTCCGTGTGGGGCACGAGAAGGTCCGACTATACCGTGACCGTCAACATGGAAAACTGCAAAGATGCCCATGAGGTCCTGTTTAATTACGGTTCCGGAAACGGCAAGGTCGATATCACTGTCAAGAACTGTACTTTCCTTAAAAATGGTGGCGCTTCCCACGGCTGGCCCATCTCCATCAACTGTCTCGGTTCCCTTCTGGTGGACGGCTGTACCTTTGACGGTGTGACCACCGGTGTTGTGGTGAATGTCAAGCAGCCCTCTGAAAACGGCACGATGGATGTTGCGGTAAAGAACAGCACGTTCAACAATGTGACCGGTCAGGATGGTAACAAGGGCGCGCTCCGCGTGACTGGTCAGCAGGCATGCAGCATCACGCTGACGATCGATGAGGTCGAATTTACCGGCACTCACGCTGACCCGAGCGACATTACGATCGGCAATGTGAAGGCTGCCGATAATCTCGGTATTGTTTCCTACACCATTACTAATACCTCCGGCACTATGGACGTCCACAAGCAGGATGAGACCGCCACAAAGGTGACCACCACGCTGGACGGCACCAGCACGCTTCCCTACACCGGCAGCAATGTTCCGGTCGCGCCGGCCTTCAATACGACGGACAAGACCATCACCAATGTCACGACGGACAATCTTCAGGACATTCTTGACGGTAAGTACGGCAGCATCGACGGTATGACGATCATCCTTCCCACCGGCAACTACGGCCAGCTTGAGCTGGGCCGCGCCACGAAGTATGAGACCAGCAATACGAAGTACTTTATTCTGGAGGGCAACAAGTTTGACCAGCAGAAGGAGTATTCCTATGAGGACTTCTGCCGCATCAAGAACGACACCTCCACTTGGTCGGGTGTTCCTCTGTACATTCGCTCTATGAGCAATGTCACCCTCAAAGCGGCCGACGGTGCGACGGTCAACGTTGCGGGTATTTTTGCTTCGTCCGGCCATAAGTACGAGAACGCTTACGACTATGTGCTGGATCGCGATGTGGCGAACGGAAATTCTTATTACCTTGTGTTCGATTTTGCCAACATCAACTTTGAAGGACTGACCTTCACGGCAAAGAGCGACATCAACACTTCTCTGGAGCAGAGCGTCATCAACGGCGTCGCTTTCAGGAACTGCACGTTCGACATTGGCAGCACGGTGTCCGGCAATCAGGCGATCCGCTATTACAATGAGAACGACAATGGAAATGTCCGCAATCTCGTCGTCGATCACTGCAAGTTCTACAACTGCTTCCAGGGCGTTTACACGAATCATATCAAGAACATTACTGTGACAAATAACGAATTTGATACGACTGGTCACAACGCTATTGCCATTCAGGACTTCAAGGGCGCATGTGACCACGGCAGCGTTATTATCACCAACAACATCTTCAAGAACATCGGCGACCGCATCATTCGCTTTGGTGAGGTTGCAAATGGAACCAAAATCACCATCGTCGGGAACACGGCCACTAATAGCGGCGACAGCAATGGCGAGGTCATCAAGGCGACCGGCATTGCCGAGGGTGTGATCACCACCATTTACGACAACAGCTGGGGCTTCGGCACGAAGGTCGCCAACGACCAGCTCAAGGATATCCCTGTCTCCTCCGCTGGCGGCACCGACTGGTCCGGCTCCTATGTTTCCGTTCCCTCGACTCCCAACGGCACCGTGACCGTCAGCCCGAAGAACGCCGCCAAGGGCACGACCGTGACCATCAACGTCACGCCTGACGCGGGCTATGAGCTCGGCTCCCTGACGGTCACCGACAGCAAGGGCGACGAGCTTGCGCTCAGCGGCAGCGGCAGCAGCTTCACCTTCACCATGCCCGCGGGCAGCGTGGTCGTCAAGGCGACCTTCGTCAAGCGCACCGTGAGCTTCAGCGACGTTTCCGCGAACGACTACTTCGCGGGCGCCGTGACGTGGGCGGTCGAAAAGGGCATCACCGACGGCATCGGCAACGGCCTGTTCGGTCCGAACCAGCCTTGCACGCGCGGCCAGATCGTGACGTTCCTGTGGCGTGCGGCGGGCTCTCCCGAGCCGAAGGCTCTGAGCAGCTTCACCGACGTCCCCGCAAACGAGTACTATGCGAAGGCCGTTGCATGGGCGGTTGAAAACGGCATCACCACCGGCACGAGCGCGACGACGTTCTCCCCGAACGACACCTGCACGCGCGGCCAGGCTGTGACGTTCCTCTGCCGTGCCGTCGGCGCGCAGGGCGCGTATGACGGCGCATTCAGCGACGTGACGGGCGAGATGTACTGCGCCGGTTCCGTGGCATGGGCGGTCGCAAACGGCGTGACCACGGGCGTCGGCGGCGGCAAGTTCGCTCCGGACGACTTCTGCACGCGCGGTCAGATCGTGACGTTCCTCTACCGCGCCTATCAGGGCAAGTAAACAGCGTTTCCAAAAAAGGCGAGCCATCCGGCTCGCCTTTTTTCGTTATCACAGCGTTTCAGGTGTGTGCGGTGCAGATAGAGCGGGCGCTTTTCGTATTTCGCGGACAGGCACGGTATAATGACCTCCCAACGAGAAAAAGCTATCCGTAACAGGAGGTATTGTCATGAACGAACGAAAGCTCACCGAATCAATGCTCGAAAGCTACGACCGCAAGCTGAAGGAGGACGAGCGCGCCGCGGCGACGCGGGAGAAATACCTACGCAGCATCCGCGCCTTTGCCGCATGGCTGGGGGATGGAAGCGTCACAAAGGAGGCTGTGACCGAATGGAAGGCACGTCTAATCGAGCGGCGGCAGGCCCCGTCCACCGTCAACACCGCGCTTGCCGCGCTGAACGGCCTGTTCCGTTTTCTCGGCTGGGAGGATTGCCGTGCGAGGTTCCTCAAGGTCCAGCGCCGCATCTTCCGCGCGCCCGAGCGCGAGCTGACGCGCACGGAGTATGACCGTCTGCTCGCCGCCGCGGAGAGCACCGGCGATGCTCGTCTTGCGCTGCTGATGGAGAGCATCTGTGCGACGGGCATCCGCGTGGGCGAGGTCAAGTACCTCACCGTCGAGGCCGCGAGCCAAGGGCGCGCCGAAGTGGCGCTCAAGGGCAAGATCCGGACGATCCTGCTGCCCGCGAAGCTCTGCCGCAAGCTACTGAAATACGCCAGGAAACAAAAAATCGCCCACGGCGAGATCTTTCTCACCACGGGCGGGAGGAGTATGGACCGGCGGCAGATATGGAGCGCGATGAAGCGCCTTTGCCGCAAGGCGGGCGTCGCGCCGTCGAAGGTGTTTCCGCACAATCTGCGGCACCTGTTCGCAACGGCGTACTATCGCGTGTACCGCGATATCGTGAAGCTCGCGGATATGCTCGGCCACAGCTCCATCGAGACGACGCGCATCTATCTCATTGAAAGCGGCGCGGAGCACCAGCGGCAGCTGGAACGGCTGGGACTGGTCAGTTAGAACGGAATCCATATTCCGTCGGCATTTTATTCATCGTACATAGCGCTCTGCGCCATTTTCTGCTGAAAATATAACACAGAACGCGGCGGAAATCAATAGCAAACCATTTTTGAGCACAAAAAGTTCAGTCTCAACCGCTTTCGCCTTTGAGACCGTGTTCCTGCGCGCATTTTCCAAGGTCTGCACCTGTCTTTCTGGTCGGACTTTGGAGAATGCGCGTTTCTTTTTTTATGCTGCCGGCCGGAACGCGGCGCGGAATTATGGATTCCGTCTTTTTCGTGTAGAGCGGAATATGGATTCCGTCCTATATGGGAAGTGAAAGCATGGGAAAGAGCCTGCGCGAGTTCTGCGCGGAAAACGGACGCGATGAGCTGCTGCGCCAGTGGGACGCGGAGAAAAACGGCGGCAAAACGCCGGACGACGTTTCCTCCGGCAGCTCCGCGATGGCGTGGTGGCGCTGCGACAGAGGCCATTCCTTTCCCATGCGCATCGCGTTCCGCACGGCGCGCGAGCAGAGCTGCCCCTACTGCGCGGGCCGCAAGGTGCTCGCAGGCTACAACGACCTTGCGACGCTCGCGCCTGACGTGGCTGCCGAATGGCACCCGACGCTCAACGGCGCGCTGACGCCGGAGATGGTCACGGCGGGCAGCAGTAAGCTCGTGTGGTGGCAGTGTCCGCAGGGACACGTCTGGCGCACGCGCGTCGATACGCGCGCCGGCGTGCAGCACAGCGGCTGCCCCGTCTGCGCGGGGAACTGCCGCAGACGCGCGCATTACGGGCAAACCGAAAAGGTCATGCATTGATCTCCGGCACGCTGCCGGGAAGTCGGAGGAAGGACACTATGGATCTGAAGAAAAAGCCGTGGGGACGCCGTCTCCTCGCGCTGGCGCTCTGCGCCGCGCTGTCCGTGTCGGCGCTGTCGGTCTATGCCGCTGCGACGGACGGGGTGTATCTCGACACCGCCGTCCACTGGTGCCGCGAGCCGATCCGCTTCTGGTCGGAGCGCAGGGTGGTAGAGGGCATCGGCGGCGATCTGTTTCTGCCGGACAGCCCCATCACGCGCCAGACGGCGGCGGTGGTCATCTGCCGCTTCCTCGGCCTTGCGCAGACGCCCGTGACGGAGGACCCGTTCCCCGACGTGCCCGCAAGCTCGCCCTATGCGCCGGCCATCGCCGCGTGCAAGCGGGCGGGGCTCGTCTTCGGCTACCCGAACGGCCTGTACGGTCCGGAGGACGGCATCGTGCGCAATGCCGCGATGGTGCTGCTCGCGCGCGTCTACCACTTCACGCCGCGCGAAGACCTCTCCGCGCTGTCGGTCTTCCGCGACGGGGACAAGGCCGCGCCATGGGCGCGCGGCTATATCGCCGCGATGGTCGAAGCGGACATCGTGCACGGCTGGAGCGAAAAGCTGCGGGACGCCGACATCTGCACCCGCGCGGAGTTCGTTGAAATGCTGCGCTGCTTCGTCAGCGCGTATTACGACATGCCCGGGCTCTACGACCTCGGCTGGATCAAGGACGGGCGCTTCATCGCCTTCGTCACCGGCGACATCACGCTCACCGGCGAGACCGACGCGCCGCTCCTCATCCTGCCCGGCGCGGGCGGCGGCAGGTTCAACTTCAACGGCTCCGGCGTGAACGGCGGGGCTGACGTCTGGGGCGAGGATACCGAGATCATCAACGCAAGGCCGGGTACCGTCATCCGCACGGGGCCTGACGCCGGAACGACGCTCGTCAACGGCGTGGAGGTCCCGCCCGACACGACCTACATCGTCCCGTGGCCGGACGGCACGGGCGGCGGCACCGGCGGCGGGGACTACCCCCCGAAGCCCCCGAAGCCGGAGGACACGATGAGCCTTTCGTGGTGGAACAAGGTCGAGGGCCTGCCGTTCGGCACAGATGAAAACGGCAGCGTCCAGCGCTTCCTGCCAGGCGACAGCTACTCGCGCACCTACCGGCTCGAGGTCAAGGCGACGAAGAACTCGCGGGTCGTCTTCACGCAGACGCCCGCCGCCGGAACGGACATGGCGCTTGCGCGCAAGCTCCGGTGCGACGTGACCGTCTACTGCGGCGGCACGACGGCGAGCTACAGCGGCACGCTCGCCGACTGGGACGACTTCGCCGTCCAGCTTGCGGGCAGCCCCGACGCGCGCGAGCTGATCTACACCGTCACGGTGACGCTGCCGACCGACGCGAAGAAGGACTTCGCCGGACGCGCCTTTGCGACGGATTTCCAATGGGAACTGGAGGCGGTACGATGACGAAAAAACGCATGCAGCGCGCAGTTTTGACGCTCGGGCTGCTGATATCCGCCTTCTTCCTGACCTCGTTCTACATGGCCGCCGCCAACGTCACGGTCTCGCTGGGGAACCACATTTTTGCCACGGAATACATGGAGATCGGCATCGACGGCAACGTTGAAAACGGCGCGGCGCTGCAATTCTACGACAAAAACGGCAAGCCCATCTCGCTCGTCGAGCCGGGGATGACGCTCATCGGCGGCTTCACGGTGAAAAACGACAGCACCTTCGACGTCTACTACCGCCTCCGCTTCACGGACACCGCGGGCGAGCTTGCCGATGTGCTGCTGGCGACCATCACGACCGAGGACGGGCAGACCGTCCTCTGCGGGCCGTGCACGGTCGCGGAGCTGACGGACGCCAGCCGGTTTTCGCCGAAGCAGCTCGGCGCGGGGCAGCACCTTGCGCTCAAGCTGAAGCTCGAATTTCCGGGCAGGGCGGGCAACGACGCACAGGGCAAGACCCTGTCCTGCCGCCTGACCGCCGACATGACGCAGGTGCGCAACAACGACGGCATGGTCTTCGACCTGCCATAAGGAGATACCATGAAAGCATTGAAGATACTCGGCCGTGTGCTGACCGTTCTGCTGGCGGTCGCGGCTATTGCGATGATGATCTTCACGATCATCGCCGTGCGGACGTTCGACCGCAACGACCGCGCGCTGTTCGGCTACAAGGCGTACATCGTGCGCTCGGACTCGATGAGCGCGACGGATTTCCAGTCCGGCGACCTCGTGCTCGTGAAAGACGTCGACCCCGCGACGCTGCGGGAGGGCGATATCATCGCGTTCACGTCGCAGGACCCGAACAGCTTCGGCGAGACGTTCACACACAAGATCCGCCGGATCATCGTGGACGACACCGGCGCACGGAGCTACGTGACCTACGGCACGACGACGGACGCGGACGACCCCGTGCCGACGTCGGACGCATACATTCTCGGCAAGTACCAGCGCGCGATCCCGAAGGTGGGCGCGTTCTTCACGTTCCTCAAGACGACGCCCGGGTACATCTGCTGCATCCTGCTGCCGTTTTTGCTGCTGATCGGGACGCAGGGGTACAACACCGTGCGCGTTTTCAAGCAGTACCGCAGCGAGCAGATGGCGGAGCTGACGCGCGAGCGCGAGCGCATCGAGGCAGAGCGCGCGGAGTCGCAGCGGATGATGGCGGAGCTGCTGGAGCTGAAGGCCCAGCTCGCCAAGGACCAGCCGCCGGAGAAAGCGGACGGGAAGGACGAAGCGCCCGTAAGCTAACGTATGTCAGCGGGCAGTGCCCGTTTACATAGCGGAGAGAGCGCAGCGCGTGGACCCGTGATGCGCTGTCTCCGGAAAATCAAACTGCCCGAAAAGGGCAAACAAAAATTCGAAAGAAGGAGTTAATCACAATGAAAAGCAAAATTACGACCAAGCACGCACTGTTTTCCAGCGTCATGTCCCTGTTTCTCTGCGTTGCCATGCTGATCGGGTCCACCTTCGCATGGTTCACCGACACCGCAAGCACCAAGGTCAACAAGATCGAGGCCGGTACGCTCAAGGTAGAATTGCTGGACGAGTCTGGCAATCCGCTTTCCGATACCCAGGCGCTGAACTGGAAAACCACGGACACCACCGTCCTTTGGGAACCGAACTGCACCTATGATCTGGACAGCTTCCAGATCAAGAATGCCGGTAATCTCGCACTCAAGTACAGCGTCGTTTTAAAGGCGGGGAGCATCGACAAAACCGCCGATGGCAAGACACTGCTCGATGTGATCGACTGGACGATCAACGGCGAACCCGCTGACATCAAGGCCAGTCTCGCCAACGGCGTTACGATCATCTCCGATGAAATACTGCACGCAGACAAAACTGCCACCATCTCTGTGAAAGGTCACATGCAGTCTTCGGCGGGCAATGACTATCAGGGTCTGAAGATCGATGACTTTGGCATCACCGTCCTTGCGACGCAGGCCAGCTATGAGAGCGACAGCAATGGTAATACGTATGATAAGTTTGCTGAGTATCCGAATGTCGCCACCACTACTATTTCCGCTGGCGACGAGGATACTGTGAACGCTGCTGTGAAGGACGCGATTACTGCGGCGAAGACTGTTGACGCTAATACCGGCAAGACCACGCCCACCCAGATCGTGCTGCCTGCCAATACCACTGTTGCCCTTGACAGCGGTGTAGCCACTCCGGCTCAGGGACAGACCTCTGACATCAAGATCACCGGCGACAAGACCACAACGGTCAAATTCCAGAACGTCAACTCCGGCTCTGAGGGGTCGCTCTGCTACCAGGATAACGCAAACTTGACTTTCCAGGGCATTACCATTGACTCCAGCGCAATTAAGGGTATCTGCGCCCGTGGCGGCGTGGTGACCTTTATTGACTGTGCATTCAAAGGCGAGCTGAAGCAGACCATCGCAAGCAAGTTCGTATTCTCCGGCTGCACCTTTACCGAGCCTGTTTCTCAGGTCGGCTACGGCTGCAAGGATGTTATCTTTGATGGCTGTGAGTTCAACACGGACGGTTATGGCATCAAGATTTACAGTGAGGGAAGCACCCCTGTCAATATGACTGTGAAAAACTCCAAGTTTAAGAATACCGGCAACACAGCCAAGTCCGCTATTTTCCTCGATCATATTATCGATGGCATTACTTACAACATCACGGTTGATAGCTGTTCGTTTGATGGTTTCACCGCGGCTCCGATGCCGAACTACAACAAATGGGCGACTAGAGTGATCGTTGAAAGCAGCTTCGTCATGTCCGGAAATCAGTATGTGTTTTCCTATCAGACTGGCGAAGAGGGCGGGAACTATCACAAGATTCTCACTTCTGAGCAGTTGATTGTTACCGTTAAGTAACACTTCCATCCCCTCCCCCTGCGGGGGGAGGGGCGATCAAAGGGCATGAGCGACGCCTTGTGCCTTTTGATCGCCCGCGCAAACCCCACCGAAAGGAGCGCTGTCCTACGGAAACCAATATTTTTACCGCGCGAAACGCGCGCCGACTGATTCCATACCACCCCAGCCGCCTCGCGCGGAGGGGCGCGCCGAGCCTGTTCCAGCTGCTGCTGCCGTCCGTGCTGGGCGTGTGCGTCTGCTCGCTGCTGCTCCTCGGCAGCACGTGGGCGTGGTTCAGCGCCGCCGCCCGCTCCGATGTGAGCGCGGTGCGGAGCGCAGAAATATTCCCAGAGAAGACCACGACATCGCAGACGCAGACGCTCGCCGGTCTGGACAAGCTCAGCGATGAAGAGCTGCTGGCGCTTGTCGTCCCCCCCAAGGAGCAGACGTTCGCGGCCTACGCCGCGGACATGAAGCTGGACATCGCGCCGTATGACGCCGCGCAGACCGATCTTGCACTGCTGGCGCAGGCGCGCGCCGAAAACGCCGCGCCGGCGTATGACCTGCTCACGGTCACGCTCACGGCGGAGGGCACCGTCAGCAAGGGCTATTTTGCCGTCACGTACAACGGGACACGCTACTACAGCCATGCCGTAAAGCCTGGCGATCAGGTGAGCTTCACCGTCGGCCGCGAGCTGTACGACGCGGGATATCAGCGCGGCGATTTCGCCGTGGAAGCCTGCTGGGGCGCGCGGCCCGCGAATGTGCCGACGCTTGCCAACCTTGAAACGGTGTGCGCGCAGGATTTTGACGACTTCTATCTCGCGCCGCGGTATGAGCAGTACTTAACGGCGCTGCAAATGCGGTACAGCGCGCTCGTCGCGGAGAAGATCGGCCGCGCGGAGGAGACGCGGCAAGCGGCCGAGGAAGCCCGTCTCGCCGAGGAAGCCGCCGCGCAGCAGGGTACGGAGGACAGTTGGCCGCAGGAGGACGCGGGGGCGTTCTATTTCCTCCCGTGAACGGAGGAAGGAGACCTGCCGCGCACGAGCAAGAAGATACGAGCCGTTCTTTGGCGGCAGAGCGGGGCCGGACAGCTCAGTCCGGCCCCGTTTTTGGCGCGCGCCGCCCCAGCATTTGCTGACGGGACAGCCCTTCGCATGATATGGAAAAAAGCCGCAGACGGTATGGGCCGTCTGCGGCTTCCGCGTGTCAAAAAGGCCTCGCAGAGTTTGCCGGCGGAAGCCGGCAAATAGAGTTAGATCGTTTCCTGTCGGAAAAGCCCGCTAGAGTTTTTTCGCCAGTCTCAGCCGCTGTCTTCAGCGGCGTTCAGGGATCTTACAGCTTATAGATATCGGGCCGCCTGTTGCTTAAGCCGCCGACATTGGCGCGGACCGTCTTTTGATAGTCCAGATCGATAGCCGCGCAGATGATGTCCTCGTGGCTGCCCGCGACCGCAACGGGGGTGCCCCACGGATCGACGATGCGGCTGCGTCCAAAGGGATGCTCCGTGCGCACCGCGCCGTACTGATTTGCCGCGCAGACCCACGTGAGATTCTGCAGCGCCATGGCGTTGATCAGGGTATCCCAGTGATCCGTGCGCGGGGGCAGCGGATTTCCGCTGGGGAAGCAGGCCATGATGAACAGGATCTCCGCACCGTCAAGGACCTCCGTGCGGGCCAGCTCGGGGAAGCGGCAGTCATAGCACAGCTGGATGCCGATGCGGCCGATGTCCGTATCGAGCACACAGGGACTGTCGCCGGCCTGCACATGGTCGGACTCCTTGAAGCCCAGCGCGTCGAACAGGTGGATCTTGCGATACTTCCCGACGATGTTCCCCTCGCGGTCGATGAACACCGCCGTATTGCAGGTGCGGCCGTCGTCGCCCTGTTCGGTGATGCTGCCCGGCAGAAGGTTGACATGCAGCTTTTTCGCCAGCGCGCACATCGCGTCGGTATACGGGCCGGGGATGGTCTCGGCCCACGCCTGCGCCTCCTCGGGCGTTATGGCCATGCCGTTGTTGTACTCCGGCAGAAGGACGATGTCGACGCCGGGGTTCTCCGCAGCAGCGCGTTCGATCAGGGCGATGGATTCCCTGAGATTTTCCTGAGGGGTGGCGGCGGCAGCGCCGCGCTGACATATCGCGACCTTGATTTTCTTACTCATATGCTGATCCTCCATTTTATAATTCACAGTGCGATCCAAGAACGTAGAGCGGCCACAGGCTGAGCGGTCGGGACAAGCGCCGCAATGAGGAGCGACGGGATCGGAGAAATCGCCTTTTTCATAGGGCTGGTTTTCTTTCTGCCCTTATACTGTATATGATCAAAGCTTATTGTGCAAGAGAAACTGCCCTGTAAAAAAGCGAATACTTCTGCGTGCTGCTGCGGTCGATCCGGACGGAGTCCGCGCCGCCGCTCATTTTGAGCGCACTGTTGACGGTAGGGGAGAAGTCGGACATCTTGTCGTCGCTGCGAAGACTGTCGGACAGGCCGCACGGCTCCTGCTCGGGCTTCATGACCGGAAAACGCCCTCGGCGCTGCACGGGGAGACGTCCTGCTCGCGGGCGGGCTGGTTGTGCGCCGCTCCATCCCGATACTCGGCTCGTGCGATCAAATGCCGCCGGCGGGAGTTACGGCGGCGCTTTTGACAGTCCTCGTCATCAGGCGGAAAAGGCTGTGACCCTTGCGGTCACAGCCTTTTTGCGCTTTTGCCCGGCTGCGTGAGGAGATCTGCCGGCCTTTCCGCGGGTGACGCTTGCAAAGTGTCTCAAAATGTGGTATATTAATAGTATACTAAATAGAATGAGAGTGCATTTATGGGAAGAGAAAACAGAAAGGAAGCGGTCGCCGCCCTGCACAGGGAGCGGATCATGAACGCCGCCGAGCGGCTTTTTGCGGAAAAGGGCTATGAGCAGACGACGATAGAGGACATTTCGGCAGCGTCCGCATACAGCCGCCGCACGATCTACGCCTATTTTGAGAGCAAGGAGAATATCCTGCACTATATCGTTGAGCAGGGCCTCATCGCTTTGAAGGAGGGCGTTGAAAGCGCGATCGGCGGCAGCGGGGATTTTATCGCCGCCTATCGGGCGGTCTGCGCGGCGATGGGAGACTATCAGCGCAGGTATCGCAGCTCGGCCGACCATGTCGCGCAGGCAAGCGCGGCGGCGCTTGCCCGCGAGGACAGCTCCGACACGCTCAGACGCATCCTGCTGCTGGGAACGGAGATCAACGACATGCTCGCCGCGCTCATCGAAAGCGGGAAGGAACAGGGTCTTGTGCGGCAGGACGTCATCCCGACGCTGAGCGTTTATGTCCTGTGGTCGGGCATCACGTCGTTTTTGACGCTTGTGCAGACCAAGGGCCAGTTTTTCACAAAGCAGCTCTCGCTCTCTGAGCATGAGCTGCTGGACTACGGCTTCAGGCAGCTCATCAACGCCATTCTGGAGGTGCGTATCTGATGGAAACCGGCGCGCTGGTCGTGATCGACGACCCGCTTATGGAGCGGCGGACGGCGGAGAGCCTCCTTGCCTGCAACGAAGAACTCGAAAAATACGGCCTGCGGCTGACCGAGCGTCAGGCTGCGGCGCTGGCGCGGGCGCGCACGAGCGCGCTGAAGGAGTGCGGGCGCATTGAATGGAACGGGAGCGCGGTCGACCGGCTGCTCCTGGCCTTTTGCAGCTCGCCCTATATGGACGGGGACAGCTGCGAGGACACGCTGCGCGAGCTGATCGGCTTATTCTACGAGCTGAAAAACGGTACGTGGGACAAGATATCGGATGACGACGTTATCGCATTTATGAAAAATGCCTTCAACGGCCGCTGCCGCGGCTCGCTGGAGCTGCTCAACGACGAAGCGTTCCGCTTGTCGGAGCATATTCGCCGCGGCAGAACGATAGAGAGCTATAAGGAGGGACAGGATGGAAATGCCTGACATACGCCGCCGGATCGAGCCGGAACTGCTGGATCCGAGGCATTATGCACAGTCCCTTATCGAGCAGGCCTGCCGGTGCGGTCTTTTGTCGGACAGGGAACTGGCCGCGATACGCACGGCGCTGCTTGCGATCCTCGCAGAGCAGGCGGAGCGGTGGAGCGGGGGCAAAAGCAGCTCCATTCCCGTGGAGAAGGCGCAGGAGCTGACCGCCTCGATCCTGTTCGTGCTCGGCGTGCAGCTGAAGTCGTACCAGACGCCGGAGCGGGCGGCTGAGGCGCTGCGCGCGGAGCCGCTGCAAGCGCTTTTTGAAAGCGGCATGAAGCGTGTGCAGCGGAAAACGGTGCTCTCCCGCCATCTGCAAAAGAGGATACTGGCGGAGCTTCTCGCTACGCCGAACGTCTATTACCGCGCGACCATAGAGGGCGGCATCAGCGGCTTTTTCAAGCTGTACCGCCCGCAGTTTTCCGCCCATGAGATACATATTACGGCGGACTATCCCGTTTTGCTCGGGCGGCCGGAGGCGGAGGGGATCGAGTTCATCGAGGAGTACCTGCGCCGCCTTCAGGCGGAAAACGCGTTCTGCGTGCGCTTTGCGCCGCAGGATATCGACCATTTGCTGTGCGGGCTCACGCCGGATCACCGCAGCGTGCCGATGAATATATTCGAGCCTGTGCTGCTCTCCGCCCTTGGGCTTACGCTGTGTGGGCGCAATCCGGAACGGCTCAACCTGACGGATGATGATGTCTGCGCGCTGTACCGGCTGTTTGACGGCCTGTCCGCGGATGGGACGCAGGAGCGCCTGAGCGCGGCGCTGCTTGCGCTGGAGGAGAAAATGGATCTTCCGCAGCTCTCTGTGCGGTACGCGTTCCGGTGCATCCCGAAGCTTGTGCCCGTGCTCCTGAACGCGGTGAAGCAGAAAACGCTCGACAAGGTATTTCTGGTACCGGCCTATCCGGAGGAGGAGCCTCATATCCTCCTCTCCTACGGCGACAGGATGAACGACGGGGAATACCGGGGGCTGGTGGAACAGCTCCTGCGGACGGATGACAGCGAGGAAAAGGCAACGCTTATTCTGCATAAGGTGCATTCCCTTGCCGACCTGCTGGATGTTCTGTCGGATGCGGAGCTTTGCGCGTGCGAGCTTGACCGTCTGGTCGCCCTGCTGCCCCTGCCGGCGTTCTCGATGTTGCTGGCGCAGTATCCGGACGACGCGTTTCTGGATCGGGAGTGGGAGCGTCTTCTGTTTGCCGCGCTGCAAGAGCGGAAGCGGCGGCTTTCGGAGGAGGAAGCGCGGCAGATCGAACGGCTGCTGCGCGCGCTGCGGCGCGAGGAGCTGTAAAAAAGCATAACAACGTGCGAAGGGAAGGATCGTTTCCACGCGCGAAAAGACGGCGCGGCGCGCGGGAGAGCATCCCGCGCGCCGCGCGCCTTATGCAGTTCAGCCCGCCGCCATTTGTTCACGCAGACGCGCGATGGCGCGCTGCGGTGCGTCGATGCTTTCGCCCTGTGTGATGTGCCAGTCCGTGCGCAGAAGCTCGATGATCTTTCCGTAATACGCGATGGCCCGCGCACAGTCGCCGCGGATCTCGCAGATCTGCGCGATGGCCTCGGCGGGATCGACGAACTGCGGGTGCGGCATGAGCGCCATGGCGCGCTCGTAGTCCGCGATGGCCTCGTCGTAGCGGCAGAGCTTGGCAAGCTCGCTGGCGCGCGTGACCCATGGCTCCCACCGATCCCCATAGGCCTCGCACATCGCCGCCCAGTGCGCGAGTGCTTCGTCGAATTTCCCCTCCGCCTTGCAGATGAGGCCGCGATACAGCTCGTCGTTGTACGTGGGGGCAAGGCGGTGCATTTTTTCCGCATATTCCCGCGCCTCGGCGCAGCGCCCATCGGCGATCAGCAGGTCGAGCAGCCAGAGATACGCGCTGCGCTCGTTCGGGTGACGGGCGATGAAGTCCTGATAAAAGGCGATGGTGCGGTAGCGGTTCGTTGCATTCCAGTCGAGATACGCGCCGCCCTCGGCGTCAAAGATGGCGTTGTGCGCCTCCTTGCTTTCGGGCGATAGCTCCAGCGCGCGGCGGGCGAGGGGAGAGGCGAGGTCGTTGTATTCCCGTGCGCGCTTGCAGTAGAGCTTGGCGAGCAGGAGCGTCGCGCGCGGCGCATCGCTGTCGAGGCATTTATCCTGCAGGAAGCGCTCCTCGGTCTCGAATTCCCGCTGCGTGAGGAAGCGCTTATCGTCCAGCATGTTGTCGATGCGCTCCATGCGGCTCTCGTCCGTGAGGGAAAAGAGCGCGTCGATGCTTGTGCCGAGCGTGACGGACAGCAGCGGCAGCAGCTGGATGTCCGGCATGGAGCTGCCGTTTTCCCATTTGCTCACGGCCTGCGCGCTGACGTGCAGCGTCTGCGCAAGCTGCTCCTGCGTCATGCTTTTGGAAAGCCGCAGCGTTTTGATCCTGCTTCCGATCTCAAGTTCCATGGTGTGTTCTCCGTTTCTGTAGAGTGCGGACGTCCTGTATGCACTCAGTATAGCGCAGGCCGCGCCGACGCGCAATGGCGGCGCGGTTTACCGCGCCCGCGCGGCGGTTGAGAAGATTTTTCCCTCCTTTAGCCTGCCTTTAGGCTCGGCTGCTATGCTGGGTGCAGATCAAGGAGGTGTTGAACATGGCAGCGATACAGACCTGCTTCCGCCGGTACGAAAAGAAGTACCTGCTCACGCCCGCGCAGCAGGAGTTCATCCTGCACGGTGCGCGCGGATATATGAAGGAGGACGCCTACGGGCGCTATACCATCTGCAACATCTATTACGATACGGAGGACTATTCCCTCATCCGCTCCTCGCTCGACAAGCCCGTTTATAAGGAAAAGCTCCGCGTGCGCAGCTACGGCACGCCGCAGCCGCAGGAGGATGTGTTCGTCGAGATCAAGAAAAAGGTGGACGGCATCGTCTACAAGCGGCGCGTGAAGCTGGCCGCGGGACTGGCGCCGCGCTATCTTGCCGGCGACCTCGCGCTTTCGCCGGGCGGACAGATCAGCCGCGAGATCGAGTGGTTCCAGCGCTTTCACCGCACGCAGCCGCGCGTGTTCATCGGCTATGACCGCATGGCGCTTGCGGGAACTGAGCAGAGCGAGCTGCGCATGACCTTTGATACGAACCTGCGCTGGCGCGATACCGCGCTCGACCTGCACGCGGGCGGAGGAGGAGAGCTGCTGCTCCCGCCGGAGCGGATATTGATGGAGATCAAGATCCCCGACGCAGCCCCGCTGTGGCTGGGAAGACTGCTTTCCGAGGCGGGGGCGTATCCCGTGTCGTTTTCCAAATACGGCCTGTGCTACCGCGAGCATATCGCGCCCGCGCAGGCGGACGGCTTTGAAAAGGAGGCGCTGTACAGTGCTTGATTCCATTCTGAATGCCTCTCTCACGGTGGAGAGCTTTCTTCTCTGCACCGCGGCCTCGCTCGTGCTGGGACTCGGCACGGCGCTGCTGGTGCGCTATAAAAACCATACCACCCAGAGCTTTGCGATCACGATCGCGGTGCTGCCCGCCATCGTGCAGATCGTCATTATGCTCGTCAACGGCGATCTCGGCGCGGGCGTTGCGGTCGCGGGGGCGTTCAGCCTGGTGCGCTTCCGCTCCGCGCCCGGCAGCGCGCGGGAGATCGCGGCGATCTTTCTTGCGATGGCGCTGGGACTCGCCACCGGTATGGGATACCTCTTTCTTGCGCTTCTTTTCTTCCTTCTCATAGCGCTCTTTATGCTCTGTCTGCGCGCGCTGGATTTCGGCGGCGCAGACGGGCAGGAGCGCGAGCTGCGCATCACGATCCCAGAGGACCTCGATTACGACGGCCTCTTTGACGATATTTTCGCGCGCTACACCGATTCGTTTACGCTCGAGCGCGTCAAGACCAGCGGCATGGGCACGCTCTACGAGCTGCGCTACCGCATCCGCATCAAGGGCGCGCAGATGCCGAAGGCATTTCTTGACGAGCTGCGCTGCCGCAATGGCAATTTGAGCATCGTGTGCGGAAAAGTGGCGGAAAGGGAAAGCCTGTAAGGTTTTTCTTGCCATTTTGGAGCAAATGCGGTATAACATGGGCGGGTGATATTTATGAAGCTGCTGATCGCAGAGGATGAGCTTGATCTCGCTGAGGCGCTCACCGTATTTTTTGAAAAAAATCAATTTACCGTGGATGCGGTGCATGACGGGCAGGAGGCCTACGACTATGCCTCGAGCGGCGGCTACGACGCCGTCATCCTCGATGTGATGATGCCGAAGATGGATGGCATCGAGGTGCTGCGCCGTCTGCGTGCGGACGGATTTTCCGCCCCCGTGATGCTGCTGACGGCCAAGGGAGAAAAGGACGACCGCGTGCTTGGCTTTGACGCCGGCGCGGACGACTATCTGCCAAAGCCCTTTGCGCCCGATGAGCTTTTGTCCCGCGTGCGTGCGCTGCTGCGCCGCGCGGGCGACTATAAGCCGACGGTGCTGACGTTTGGAGATCTTGCGCTCGACTGCGCGGCCGGCACGCTCACCTGCGGGCGCGAGCTGGTGCGCCTGAGCGGGCGGGAATTCCAGGTGATGGAGCTTTTCATGCGCACGCCGCGCATGCTGCTCACGGCCGACCGCATCATGGAGCAGGTCTGGGGCTGGGACAGCGACGCGGAGATCAGCGTTGTGTGGGTGCACATCTCGAACCTGCGCAAAAAGCTCAAGGCCATCGGCTCCACGGTGTCCATCCACGCCATCCGCGGCATGGGATATCTGCTTGAGGGCTCGGAGGATCACATATGATCAAACGGCTCCGGCGGCGCTTCATCCGCATTGCCATGATCTCCGTCGCGCTCGTGCTGGTGCTGCTGACGGTGATCCTCAATGTGGCAAATTATATTTCAACAGACACGGATCTGACGCAGACGCTTGAGCTGATCTGCGACAATCAGGGCACGATCCCCCTGCATCCGCAAATGCCCTCGCCGGCGGACGACGGGACGGGTGAAGCTCCGGAAAGGCCGGAAAAGCCATGGGGTGAAAGGGGGGGGACCTTTACATCGGAAACGCCGTTTTCCACGCGCTTTTTTGTCCTGCGCTATACGGATGCCGGCGTTTTGACGCAGGCGGAGCTTGGCAATATCGCCGCCGTGACGGAGGACGATACGCCCGCTTTCCTTGAAAAAGCCATAGCGCACGGCGAGGGGTACGGATACTATGCGGGCTACAAGTTTTACGTCGTCCGCACGGGAGAGGATCGGAACATGGCGATCTTCCTCGACTGCTTCCAGCAGCTGCGCGCCGTCAGGAGCGTTGCGGTCTGGTCGCTGATCGCCGACGCGGGCTGCATTGCGCTGGTGTATCTGCTGGTGGTGCTGCTCTCGCGCCGCGCCATCGATCCGGTGGTGCGCAGCGCCGAGCAGCAGAAGCAGTTCATCACCGACGCGAGCCACGAGCTCAAGACGCCGCTGACCGTCATCACCACCGACCTCAAGGTGCTGGAGATGGAGGTCGGTCAGCAGAAGTGGATCGACAAGGCGCTCGCGCAGGTGAAGAAGATGAGCGGACTGGTCAACGCGCTCGTCACGCTCTCGCGCATGGACGAGGAGGAGCCGCCGCTGACGCTGAGCGACTTTGACCTCAGCGCCGCCGTGGAGGACACGGCGGAGTCGTTCCGCGACGCCGCCGTGGCGGCAGGGCACGCGCTTACGCTCGATATCGAGCCGGCTGTCGCCTGTCACGGCGACGAGGCGGCGCTGCGCCAGCTTGTGTCCATCCTGCTCGACAACGCGGTGAAGTACGCTTCAAGCGGCGGAGACATTGAGCTGAGCCTGAAGCGCGAGCACCGCGCGGCGGTGCTGCGCAGCAGCAATCCCGCCGCTCCGCTCAGCGAGGAAGAGACAAAGCGGCTGTTCGACCGCTTCTACCGCCCCGACAAGTCGCGCACAAGCGCGACGGGCGGCTTCGGCGTGGGGCTTTCCATCGCGCGCGGCATTGCTGAAGCGCATCACGGCAGCATCGCCGCCCGCTATGCGGACGGACGGCTCACATTTACCGCTGTGCTGAAATAAGAACGGCAAAGCTGACATCAAAAAGGCCGCGGACTTCCAGAAGGAAGTCCGCGGCTTTATTTCGCACGGAAAGGGTTCAGCACAGCGTTTCCTCGTCGGCGGAGAACAGCCGGTCGTTGACCGCGAAGAGATCCAGACCGTGCAGCAGACCGTAGATGATGACGGCGTCGCGCCGGAGACGGGGATAAAGCTCTGCTGCGCCGCACAGACGCAGCAGCTCCTGCGTTTCCTCCAGAGACGCGCCCAGCCCGAAGCACAGACACAGCAGCCTGCTGCGCGAGGGATTGCGCCGTCCGGCAAAGATCTGGTGGAGGTAGATCTCGCTCATGCCGGAGCGCTTGGCCAGCGACGCCTTGGACATCCCGCGCTTTTCCAGCATACCGTTGAGCAGCGATACCGCGCTCTCGGTCGCAAACTGCGCTTCGTTTGCCGCAAGGAATGCCTTGAGATCCGGCGCGTCCATCAGCTCGCTGCGCAGTCCGTCGGTGGTTTTCCGGTCCATGTCGTTTCGCCGCCTTTACAAAAGTCTGATCTGACAGTATACTATATTTATTATTTTACATGGTGCGGGCGGGAAAAACAATATGCTCGCTGCATAGGGTGAGAAGGATCATGGAGCTTTATGAAGAACTGTGCCGCGCGGTGGAGGAGGAATACGACGTCGTCCGCCCGCTCAAGCAGAGCGTGCGCGGCAGCGTCGCCGTCGTGCGGCATAAGAGGAGCGGCACGCGCTATGTCTTTCGCCGCTGCACGAGCGGCGGCGAGGTCTACCGCCGGCTGCTGCCGGTGCTGTGTCCGCATCTGCCGCAGATCATGGAGGCGGCGGTGCGGGAGGACGGGGAGACCGCCGTGCTGGAGGAGTATGTACAGGGCGACACGCTGGCCGAGCTGCTGACCGCCGGAACGCTGAGCGTTCCGCAGGCGCGCAGCGTGACCGCGCAGCTGTGTGCGGCGCTGTATGTGCTGCATTCCATAGGGGCGGTGCACCGCGACGTCAAGCCGGAAAATGTGATCCTGCGCGGCAGCGAGGCTGTGCTGATCGACTTTGACGCCGCGCGCATCTACAAGGATGAGAGCGAGGGCGACACGCAGATCCTCGGCACGACGGGCTTCGCCGCGCCGGAGCAGTACGGCATCTCCCAGTCGGATGAGCGGGCGGACATCTATTCGCTTGGCGTGCTGCTCAACATCATGCTGACGGGAAAGCACCCCTCGCGCGGTCTGGCCGATGGGCGCATGGGGCGCATCGTGCAGAAATGCACGATGACCGCGCCGGAAAAGCGGTACCAAAGCGCGAAGGCGCTGCTGGAGGCGCTGTGATGGAGGAGAGAAAACCGATGCGCTGCCCGCACTGCGGCGCGGCGCTGGCGCACGAAGCCTCGTTTTGCCCGCATTGCGAGCGCGTGCTGATCGAAAAGCGTCCGGCGTCCATGCCGAGACCCGAGCGCCGGAGGAAAGGCCTTTTCCTTGCGGCGCTGGCGGTGTTGCTGCTCATCGCGGCGCTGGCGCGCGGCCTTTTGCCGCGGGGACGGGTCATCGACGCGCAGGGCGCGGAGCTGATCTACGAGACGGAGGGGAGATCGTTCCATCTGGCGCTGCGCTTCGGCACGCAGGAGGACGCGCCCTTTGAGAGCGAGGCGGACTTCGCCGAGTATATCTGCGAGGACTGGACGAGCGGACAGACCATTGACTCGCGCCTGTTCGTGGACAACGGCGGGAGGAGCAATGAGAAGGAGGCGTTCCTCGCGCTCATGGACCGCTTTACGGTCGAAACGACGCTCTGCAGCGGGCTGGAGCTTTTGCAGATCGAGGAGACGTTCATTCCGGATAACACAGGCGCAACGCTCGAGGCCGTCCCGCGCTACGAGACGGCCGTGCTCAAAAACGGCGAGAGCGACATCCTCTGGACGATCTATATGAAAAACGGCGACGAGCTGCACCTGCGGCACAGAATGCGCCTGCTGCGTCTGCCGGTCGTGACATATACGCCGGAAGATCATCCGATGGAAACGGCGGAGGAGCTGAACGCGCTCTTCCGCACGCTGGCGCAGGAGGGGAACGACGAGACCGCGGTCTACGTGCTCGAGCTGCCCGCCGTGACCTATCAGGGCGAGGTGTACATGGAGGACTTCTGCTGCGACCTTGTCGGCAGCGGCGAGGGCGGCGGCACGGTCTTCGCCGATACGCTTTATATCAACCGGCGCGGCGTCCACCCGTCGAATATCGCCGACGTCCGGTTCGAGGGAGACGGCGCGGGTTTTGGCCTTTCAGCGACGGAGAGCGTCTGCCTGCACAGCTGCACGTTTGAAAACTGGGAGGTCGGCGCCTACGGCGGCGACGGCAGCTGGGTCAACGCGTCGGGCTGCACCTTCCGCGGCAACGGCGTCGGCCTGTGGCTCGACAACCACAGGGGCACGACCTGCTCGGCAAGCTATTACGGCGACAGTCTGTACGAAAGCAACGGCACCGCGCTGCGCATCGACGCGATGCCGAATGCCGGCAGGCTGAGCTTCAGCGGATGCGTTTTCCGCGGCAACGATACGGATGTCGATAACGCCGCACGCTATCCCATCGACCTTTCCCGCGCGGTATTTGAGGCTGCGGGCTGAAAAAGGCCGCAGCCGGTCAGGAGGCATAAAAAAGCGGTCGAAAGGGCCGCTTTTTTGCGGGCTATGCTCGCGGCATATTGTTTCCGGCTGACTGGTTTGCTACAATAAATGCCGAATATGATCCGGACGGCGGCTGCGGCTCGCCGCGCCGGAGAGAGTGAGAGGGAGGATATGGCATGAAACGATGCTTTTCCGCGCTTCTGAGCGCTGTCCTGCTGCTGAGCCTGCTGCCGACTGCGGTGCTGGCAAATGAGAACGGCACGGAGCCGGTCGACGAGAGCCAGCTGGAGCTGGGGATGCGCTACCACGTTGAAAACGACGCGGACGATGTGTATTCTAACTGGTTTGAGCTTTTTGCCGGTACCTACAGGGTCGATCTGGCGCTGTGTGGCAGCGATCACAAGGCTGTCAGACAGCTTACCGGTACAGATGTGCCTGCCTTCGCCGGCGTGGTCTCGGGCGCGTATGACGCGGAGGCCGACTGCTGGACGGTCACGGTCGCCGAACCGGAGGAAAACGGATCGGCGGAGGGGACCATCCGGTACGGCAGCGGCGATAACAATACGATCCGCGTCAGATACATCCCCTCCCACGGCGCGGCGGTGTCCGATTCCGATCGCGTTGCTGCGAACGATTATCCGGCGACCGGCGAGGGCAAAAACGCGGCGGTCGTTCCGTTCACTTGGGATGGGGCCGAATACTATTTCGGCGTGGCCGAGATGAACGGCCCGTGGAGCGATCCAGAGATCGCCCCGGTGGGGAACTGCGGCCGCGAGATGTGGGGGGATCGGTCGGCGAGCGTGCTGAGCGCGCAGGTCTTTGACAAGACGGACGGCAGCTGCACGGTCAACAGAGACATCCGCGCCAGGCTGGTCGAAGCGGGCTGCACCTTTGCGCTTGAGCTGCTCCCGACGAAGAATTGTCAGTACGATCCGGTCGATCAGGACGTCGACGAGGCGTACAAGGATGCCTGGAAGGGCTATCTCTTTACCAGACAGACGCTTGGACTGTGGATCGTGAAGGCGGCGCTCAGGGATGAGAATGGAAACGTGATCTGTGAGCAGTACTGCCGCCTTGACTACAACGACGGCGGCGGCCGGCCGCATCCGCAGACGGGTACGCTGATCCTGCAATACAATGGTAGGAACTTCTTTGCGGGCGATGAGACGGACGCGCCGCGCTTTGCAAAGGGCGTCTATGAGGCAGCATTGATGCTGGCGACGAATGATGGCTGGCCCCTGATCGGCGAGAGCGATGCGGGCAGGCTGCGCTGGGATGGAACGATCATTACCGGCCTGACGCTGTTTTCAAGGAAGGACTATCAGGGCAATACCATCACGCTCTGGCGCATCACGGTCGCTGAGCCGGAGGACGGAACGACCGAGGGCTGGATCGCTTACGGCGAAGGAGCCGATGAGAGCCGCATCGCCATTGGGTTTGTCTCCACGCGCGTAGAGGACGGGGACAGAGTCGAAACGATCGATTATGAAAAGCTGCCGCTCGCGCAGAAGTTTACGTGGCGCGGCGGGGAGTATTACCTCGGCGTCAGCAGTCTCTGGCAAGACGATGAAGGCTGGCAGGAGGAGCTGATTGCCCCCGCGTGGGAATGCTGCCTTGACGAAGGGGAGGATATGGGCTGTCTGCTCAGCGCGCAGGTCTTTACGCTTACCGGCGGGGACGATCAGGATGTGCGCAGCTATGAGCCTGTGAGTAAGGAAGTTCTTGCGGAGATGGAGAAGGAGTACGACTTCTCGCTTGCGCTGCGTCCCACGGCGAACTGCACGTACTATCCGCTCGTGGAACGGGACGAATACACGGGCAGGACGCACTACCGCTTTACCGCCGAGAATTTCGGCGATTGGGATCTTCTGGCGAAGGCCGAGCCGAAAAACGGCGGCGGGGCGATCTCCCAGCGCGTGGGGCTGCGCCTTACGGGGGCGGCGCTTTTACTGCGCTGCGACCGTATGCCCTTTGCCGCGGAGCAAACGGTCGCGAGCGGCACGGTGCGCTATGCGGAGCTTCGCTTCGGCAATCGCTGGCTCAGCGGAGAGGATGGCGAAAAGCTGACCTGCGACGGTGAGGTTGTGAAGGAGATAGCGTACAGCGGCGACTTGTTCTGGACGCTGACGATCGATCCGGACGGCGGCGAGGGATGGATCGCCTATGAGGGCAGGAGCTATGTGCGGCTCCACTGCGTCCCGCTGCACGGAGACAGGATCGCGGACAATGATCCGGCGCGCGTCGGACTCAACACGGAGCAGTACGACGCAATCAGTCGGAATGTCGTGACGCCCATCGTCTGGCACGGCGAGACCTATTATCTTGCCGCCGCCGAATACAACAGCGATCTCGGCAAGGTCATCCCCTATGGACGGTGCAGCAGGGGCGTGATAGAGGAGGACGGCTCCTACCACGACATGTTCTTCGGCGCGCGCGTGTTCCAGCTCATCAGCGGCAGACCCAACTCGGACAATGCGAGCTATCAGCTGCGCGACGATGTCCGTGTAGCCATGGAGAACGAGGGCTATACGTTCGAGCTGGCCATCTGCCCGACGGATCGCGGCTGTTTCTGCTATCCGGCAAGGATCCCTGTGAAGCTGAGCAGTCTTGATCCCAGAACGGAAAAAATGGTAACTGCAGAGTGGGAGAAGCATATTGTCACGGAGAACTCCGTCGGCAGCTGGATCTACGAGGCGCGCATGACCGCGCCGAACAACGGTAAAGTGACTGTGAACCGGAGCGCGGCGGCGTATGAGGCCACGCACTATACCTACGTGCCGCTGAGCAGCCTCAACGTGGATACGATCAACCGCGAGATCGCAAGTGCGATCAGTGCCGGCGAAAAGAAGCTGGAAAGCCCTGAGCTCAGCAGACTGGTCGAGGAGGAGCTTTATCTTGAGTTCATCGTCCTCCAGCTTCCCGAGGGCGAGATCGAGGGCCAGCTCCGGATCCCGCAGTCGCCGTGCGGCGTGATGCTGCGCGGTGCGCGCCACAGCCAGGAAAACGGGATCCCCGTGATCGCCACTACGATCCGCGGCGGCATCGAAAATGACAACTCCACCTGCAATCTGGAGAGCCTCCACTTCATCGGCGGCGGCCGCGAGACAGAGTATCTTGCGGGCCGTGTGCCCAACTACGCGGTCTACGGACGCGGACAGGGCATTTACAACGGCTGCATCTTTGAAGACTATTTCTGCGCGCTGCACAGCGAGGAGAAAGGCTGGCCCGCGTGGGGCGGCTGGTGCTCGGTGTTCCGGAACAACAACATTGCCCTGCATCTCGACACCACGATGGGCGGAAATCTCGGGATGGACAACAACTGGTTCGTCGGCAACGGCACCGCCATTCAGATCGACCGCGCGCCCGGCGCCTATGTGCTGGAAACGAGCCGCATCCGCTTTGTCAATAACGGCCGCGACGTGGTGAATAACTCCGGCAAGGTGCTGTGGCTGTCGCAGAACTTCTTCTATCACGGGGACTGGGAGCCGGTGCTGTGGGAGGATATCAGCGAAGAGCGGGACGGCAGCGTCCTGCGCCTCAACTACAGCGATGACGACGGGCTGATCCGTGCACGGAACAACGCCCCCGAATTCCGCAACAGGGGGAACTACAACAGTGTCGATCGCGGCGGGCAGCCCAAATACGCCGCGTTCCTGCCGTGGTTCGACGGGTGGTCGCAGACGCAGGCATATCCGCTTGCCAGAACGCAGGACTGCGATACGTTCTTCTATCCCAACCGGAACGGCGGATATTGCCCGCCGTGGTGGCACGACCGGAAATGGTATCCCTCCAATGTGCTGCGCGGAAAGACGATCGGCGAGGACGAGTTGGACGGTCTGCGCTTCAGCTCCTACGACGGCGATACGGGAGAGAGCGAGGGGACCTTCTACTTCAACGTTGACGAGGACAACTAAAGGAGACGGCAGATGAAGAAATTACTATCCATTATCCTTGCGCTTGCGCTGATGCTCGGCCTGAGCACAGCGGCGCTGGCCGACGGGGACGATGCGTTTGACCCGCGCCTCACCGTTACGGAGCGCGGCGGCACCATCACCGTCGAGCTGTACAGGACCGACGCGAACGACCGTATCCTTGCTGAAAAAAAGCCGACGCTCGCCATTCCGTGCAGCTATGCCAGCGCCGCGGTGACGGACCCCGACGGGAAGCAGATTCCCTGCACGATCGAGAACGGCGAGATCCGCTTCACGGTGACCATGAGCGGCGTCTATATCATCAGGAATACCGGCTCGTCTCCGGTTATCCCCGCGGAGCCGGCTGTGCCGGCGCAAAAGCAGGGGGAACAGGAGCCGGAGACCGAAAAGCTCCCCTTTACGGACGTTGCAAAGGGCCAGTATTACTACGACGCCGTGCGCTGGGCGGTGGAGAAGGAGATCACGAGCGGCGTGAGCGAGACGAGCTTCGCGCCTGACGCGCCCTGTACGCGCGGTCAGCTCATCACATTCCTGCATCGGGCGATGGGAAGCCCCTTGCCGGACGGCGATGTTGTGCGCTTTACGGACGTTCCGGCAGGCGCCTACTATGCGGACGCGGTGCGCTGGGCTGTGGAGCATGGCGTCACGAGCGGCCTGACGGCGGATCGCTTTGGCCCCGATGCCGCCTGTACCCGCGCGCAGTTCGTGACGATGCTCTACCGTGCGGCAGGCAGTCCCACGCCGAAGGCGGGCGCGATGCCGTTTACGGATGTTCCGGCAGGCAGCTACTATGAAGCCGCGGTGCGCTGGGCCGTGGAAAACGGCATCACCACCGGCGTGAGCGAGACGAGCTTTGCGCCCGACGCGCCTTGCACGCGCGGCCAGATCGTAACGTTCCTGTTCCGCTATCTCGGCAAGTGACGCCGCAGCGCGGCAGATGTTGAAAAAAGGCTTCCCCGCCGGTGCGGGGAAGCCTTTTCATATTTCCGGGGAAATGCTGCGGCAGGGAACGGAGACGGCAAAATCCTGCGCGCCGACTGACACGTGCCGGACGGCGACCTCCACGCCGTAGAGCGCGGAGAGCAGCTCCTCGCGCAGCACATCGGACGGCGCTCCGTCGCCGAGCAGCGCGCCATCCTTCATCGCAAGCGCGCGCGTCGCGTAGCGGAAGGCGTGGTTCGGCTCGTGCGTGGAGAAGATGACCGTGTAGCCGCTTTTGCCGAGCTGCTCGATGCGCTCCATCACGCGGAAGCTGTTGCCATAGTCCAGATTCGCCGTCGGCTCGTCCATGATGAGCACGCGCGCGTCCTGCACGAGCGCGCGGGCAAGCAGCATCAGCTGCCGCTCGCCGCCGCTGATCTGACGGCTGCCGCGGTCGGCAAGATGTGCGATGCCGAGTTCCTCGAGCGTGCGCGTCACCTGCGCGTGCTCGGCCTCTCCGGGAGAGTTGAGCATGCCGAGCTTGGCCGTCACGCCCATGAGCACGCTGTCGCGCACGGTGTAGTTGAAGGTGGGGGAGTAGGATTGCGGGATATAGGCGATCTCGCGCGCGAGCGCGCGGCGGGAATAGGCGCTAATGCTGCGGCCGTTGACCAGCACCTCGCCCTCCGACGGCCGCAGAAAGCCCAGAAGGCAGCGCAGCAGCGTCGATTTCCCGACGCCGTTCGGCCCCAGCAGCGCGATCACCTCGCCGTCCCGCGCGGCAAAGCTGACGCTTCGCAGCACCGGCGCGCCGCCATAGGAGAAGGAAAGTCCGCGCGCTTCAATCGCCATGGTCGTCCCCTCCAGACAGAATAAGATACAGAAATACCGGCGCGCCGACAAAGCTCGTGAGGATGCCGAGCGGGATCTCGCTCGTTGCCATCGTGCGCGCCAGATCGTCCACCAGCATCAGAAACGCGCCGCCGAGCAGCGCCGAGGCGGGCAGGAGCCGGCGATAGTCATAGCCGAAAAGGATGCGGCAGAAGTGCGGGATCACAAGCCCCACCCAGCCGATCATGCCGCTGATGGAGACGCTCGCCGCCGTCATCAGCGTGGCGCAGAGGATGACGACGCGGCGCAGCCGCCGCGTGTCGACGCCCATGCTGCGCGCCTCGGCCTCGCTGAGCGTGAGCAGGTTGATGCGCCAGCGGAGCAGCAGCAGCGGGATGAGCCCCAGCAGGATCGGCAGCGCGGCGAAGCGCACGTCGCGCCCGCGCACGCTCGTCAGCGAGCCCATCAGCCAGTAGGTGATGGCGGGGAGCTGGCTCTCGGTATCGGCCAGAAGCTTGATGAGCGACGTGCCGGAGGTAAAGAGCGAGGAGATCATCATGCCCGCGAGCACCATCGAAAGCGTTGTGTCCATGCGGCTGCGGCGGCTGATAAGATAGGCCAGCAGCACCGCCGCAAGGCCGAAGAAAAAGGCGCTGCACGTTACGGCAAAGTAATTCATCGACAGCAGCAGCGCCAGCGCCGCGCCGAAGCCTGCGCCCGTGGACGCGCCGAGAAGATCCGGCGAGACCATGGGGTTGCGGAACATGCCCTGATACGAAACGCCCGCGACGCTGAGCGCCGCGCCGATGAGCGCGGCGGCAAGGATGCGCGGCAGGCGCACATTGAGCACGACCGCCGCCTCCGCGCCCGTCCAGAAGGGCGTCAGCCCCCAGTGAACCTCTATAAAGGGAAAATGGTTTACAAACGCCGCCATGCCGCGCAGAAGACCGTCCAGCAGGATGCATACAGTCTTCCCCACGCTCACGGAGTAGCGCCCTAAGACGAAGGAGAGGAGGAAGACCAGTATAAACGCCGCGGCGAGCAGCGCAAGACGCCGCCGTCCGCGCGATGCGGGCGTCTGTCCGTTCATGAGCCGCTCCTTTCCCCGCGCGTTTCCTTTCCGCGCGGATAACGATGATAGAAAAGCGTATCACGCCATGCGCGCCGCGTCAAGAAAAAAGCAGGAAAGCGGGGAAAATCGCCGCGCCGTCCGCTTGACATCGCGTGGGCGCTGCGGTACACTATTCTCAATTCAGAATAACGAAAAGAGAGGACGACATGAAACGCTTTTTCTCCCTCCTTCTTGTCTGCGCGCTGCTGCTGGGCCTGCTTGCTGGCTGCGGCGGAGACGCCGCGCAGAGCGCGGAGGAGACGGTGGCCTTCACCGATTCGCTCGGCCGCACGGTGCAGCTGCCGAAGGATCTGACGCGCGTCGCGCCCAGCGGCGCGGTGGCGACGATGATCCTTGCGACGATCGCGCCGGAATACATGGTATCGGTCAACGCGACGCCCTCGAGCGCGCAGTACAAATACCTGCCGGAAAATCTGCTGAAGCTCCCGACGACCGGGCAGATGTACGGCTCTAAGAGCACGCTGAACCTTGAAACGCTGCTCTCCTGCGGCGCGCAGGCCGTGATCGACCTTGGCGACCGGAAGGAGAACATGGCCGCAGATCTTGACGCGCTGCAAAGACAGATCGGCATTCCTGTCATCTTCCTTGAGGCGGACGTTGTGCACATGGAGCAGATGTACCGCACGCTCGGCTCGATCCTCTCGGGCAAGGAGGCGCGCGGGAACGAGCTGGCGGATTTCGCTGCGGAGACCGTCGCCATGGCGGCGGAAAACAGCGCGAGGGTCACAGCTGAAGAACGCGTGCGCGTGATGTACACCTCCGGCGTCTCGGGTCTCGATACGAACGCCGAGGGCTCCACGCAGGCGCAGGTGCTTTCCCTTGTCGGCGCGGACAATGCCGTCATCGTGCCGGAGGTGTCGAACCGCGGCGGCGGCAATACCATCAATCTGGAGCAGCTTTACAATTTTGATCCCGATGTGATCCTCTTCACGACCGGCAGCATCTATGCGCAGGCGGCGGACGATCCCGCGTGGGCGCAGCTTTCCGCCATTGGGAGCGGGCGCTATTACGAGATCCCCGGTATGCCGTACAACTGGCTGTCGAATCCGCCGTCGATCAATGTGCTGCTGGGCGTCTGGTGGCTCGGGGACCTTCTCTATCCGCAGTATTACGACTATGACATGACGGAAAAGGCGCAGGAGGGCTTCCGGCTCTTGTGGGGCTATGAGCTTTCCGATGAGGAGGCGGCCGGAATGCTGGCAAACTCCACGCTCAGGGATCGGTGATATGCGCTTGAAACGGATGATCCGGCGCGCGCTGCTGCTGGCGGCGCTGTGCGCGATGCTGACGGTCGGCGCGCAGGCCGACGCTGTGACGGACACGATCGGCGTTTACATCGGCTATTTCGGCTGGAGCGAGGAGCAGTACGTCGAAAAGGCGTCGTATCACTGGACGGAGCTGGACGACTGGTACGGCGGCGCGCTCGATACGCACGAGGTCGTTTATTCGTACTACAACGGCTCGCGCACGTATCTGGCGCTGGGGCGCGGGTTCTGCATCCGCGACCTTTTGGAACACGCGGGCGTCGACCTCAACTCCATCGCGTCGATCGACTTTTTTACAAAGGATCACAAAAACGGCGCGTACCGCTCGTTTACGAAGCGTTCGCTTTTCGATACGCCGCGCTATTATTTCCCCTACCTTGCCGCGAACGAGGAGACCGGCGCGCTTTACGCCGCCGACGGCGGCGACGATCTCTGGATCGGCGCGCAGCAGGTCGAGGCGATGCTCGCGCTGGAGGATTATACCCAGTGGGACGCCGTGGGCGTGGAGTTTGAAGCGCTGGCCGATGCGAGCCTGTACTCGACCGGCAGCCGCTTCCACCTGTTCTACGGGCAGGCAAGCCCTGAGGAAAAGGGCACGAGCTCGGCGGCGAAATACGTTTATAAGATCCTCGTTACCTTTTCCGGCACGCCGGTGCTGACGAACGAGGAGACGGAGCTTGCACTCAAGGTCGGCAGCGACCATGCGCTGCACGTCGGCGTTTCGGCGGAGGACGAGCTGCTCAACGATTATGTAGCAGGGCATATCGTCTGGTCGTCGAGCGACGAGCGCGTGGTGCGCGTGGACGAAAACGGAAATCTGACGCCGGTCGGCGACGGCACGGCGGAGGTGACGGCAACGTTCGGCTCGTCGAGCGTGACGACGCTCGTGCGCGTGGGCGGCGGCTCCGGCGGCGGGGGAGAGAGCCTCGGCGAAGGGACCGCGCCCGACAGCGGCGGCGCGGAGCGCGCACAGGGCGTTTACATCATCCCCGCGTCGCTGCTGGAGCGGCAGACGCCGGAGGATACCGGCACGGCCGCCGGCGCGCCGATGGGCGAGGGCAGCAGCCAGCTCGTGCTGCAGGCGCCGAGGAAGACACCGCTCGCGCTGACGTTTGCCGCGCTGGGGCTGTGCGCCGCGCTGGGCTTTGCCTACGGGCTGCGGCGCTACAGAAAACTACGATAGAGCATCAGGGAGAGAAAAACCATGCCTTCCACAACGACTGAGACCACCTTCCGCATCCATGACGTGCTCCGCGCGGTATCGTCCGCGCTGGAGGTGCCCGTCATCGTGGTGCTGATCCTGTTTTTGCTGCTTGCAGCGGCGCTGACCGGCTGGATCATCGCCGAATACTGCACCGAGCGCCGCTGCCTCAAGGCCGCGCTGCCGGAGCTGATGGAGCGTCTGCGCGCATCGGACGACCTTGCCGCGACGATCGCGGAGAGCGGGCTGCTGCGCCGCCAGAAGGCCGCGCTGACCGAGCTGACGCGCCACCCCGACTTTACCCCCGCCATGCGCGAGGCGCTGGCGCTGCGCCTGCTTGACGCCGAGCAGGATCGCTATGATAAGATCGTCAAGCTCAGCGAGATGCTGGCGAAGCTCGCGCCGATGTTCGGCCTGCTCGGCACGCTCATCCCGCTCGGCCCGGGCATCATCGCGCTCGGCCAGGGCGATACCTACACGCTCTCGACCTCGCTGCTCACGGCCTTCGACACGACCGTCGCGGGACTTGTCGCCGCGGCGTTCGCCACGGTCATCTCCGCTGTCCGGCGCGGCTGGTACCGCGAATACGGTTCCATCCTTGAGGCGCTGGCAGAGGAGATACTCGAGCTTGAAAAGAGCAGGGGAGGCGCGGCGGTATGACGAGGCTTTCCCAGCGCTCTGCCCTCCGCCGCGGCGCGGAGGAGAGCGTCAACCCGATGGACTCCGTCAGCAATCTTGCCGATGCGATGCTCGTGCTGGCCGTCGGCATCATGCTGGCGCTGATCGTCAACTGGAACGTGGATATTTCCCTCCCACAGCAGAATGAACAACAGCCCACAGATCCCATTCCCTTTGAGGAGACGGATCTCACCGAGGCACCGGATGGTTCCGCCGTGCTCGACGGCGGGGATCTTCAGGAGATGGGCAAGGTCTACTACGATGCGGAGAGCGGAAATTACTACATCATCAAAGACGGAAACTGAGGAGAAGAGCATGAAGCGCATCCTGTCTCTTATGCTGAGCCTTGCGCTCGTTTTCACGCTGCTGCCCATGCGGGCGGGCGCGGTGAGCGGCGCGTGGGACGGCAGCGTCGATATCTCATGGTACGATCCCGCGAAGAACGAATACTACCTCTCCACGCCCGCGCAGCTGGCAGGGCTTGCCGCGCTCGTCAACGGCATGGCGGACCCTGCCGCGACGAAGATCACGGGCGACAGGAGCTATTTAAAGAGCATCCGCGTCGACAATGTGATGCTCGTGGGCGCGGGCGGCGGCAACGTGTTCGACACCGTCTACACGAGCAACATCGACTTTGCGGGAAAGACCGTTTACCTCACCGCCGACCTTGACATGGGCGGCGTGTACGATGCGAATACCGACACGTGGTCGGGACCCAACTGGACGCCGATCGGCGGCAAATTCCCGATGAAGCCCAAGGAGGCCGCGGGCGACTGCATGACGCTTGACACGCGCTTCAACGGCGTGCTGGACGGGCAGGGGCATACGATCTCGAATCTCTACTGCGACCGCTACGCCGAGAAGGGCTTTCCCTACAGCATGGCGGTGGGCGTGGTCGGCTTCCTTGGCGGCGCGTGCGACAACAACGCGAACATCACCGCCGATTTTGAAGACGGCTGGCAGCCTGCCGTGCGCAACCTTGTGCTCGCCTCCGGCTCGATCCTCGGCCGCCGCATGATCGGCGGCATCGTCGGGCGCATCGGCGAGACGGCAAACGGCGTGATCGTGGAAAACTGCGCGAACCGTGCCGCCGTCCGCTCGACGGACTCCAAAGGAGTCGGCGGCATCGTCGGCAGCGCGTGGGGCAAGGGCTGCATCCGGAACTGCTACAATACCGGTCACATTTCCACCATCTACACCTGCCCCGCAGGCGGTATCCTCGGAACGAACGAGGGCATGGACGTTTATAACTGCTACAATGTCGGCACGATCGACACGAACGGCGTCTCCTACGGGCGCGCCATCGGCTCGCACGATTCCGGCTCCTACACCGTGGAAAACTGCTACTATCTTTCAGGCTGCGACGATGATCCCAGCGCGAACGGCTACTATAAGGGCGTGAGCAAGAGGATCCACGTTTCCTGCCATGCGTTATCCGCGAGCGAGATCACGAATGCGTCGTTTCTTGCAAAGATCAACGCCAACGGCGCGATTTTCGCTGCGGATGAGAAAAATACCAACGGCGGCTATCCCGTGCTGTGGTTTGAAAACGGCGGGGGAGAGGGAACGTGCGCCGTGACGGCGGAGACGCCGCAGCACGGCACGCTGACGCTTTCCGTCACCGGCGAAACGCCGCGCGGTACGACGGTCACGATGACCGCCGAGGACGAGGCGGGGTATCTTCTCGACCACTTCACCGTGAACGGCAAGGCCATTGCGGGCGATTTCTTTGCCGCGACGGAGGACTGTACTGTCGGCGCGGCGTTCAAAAAGGTGCGCACGGCCGCGCTTTCGTGGAGCGAGTCCGATGCGTACTATCTCGCGGTGCGGCGCACCGGCTGGCGCATGAACGACGACGGCACGATGACGCTCGTGACGAACGAGCCCGTCCACAGCAGCGAGACGCTGCTCGAGGGCAATGTGCTCACGCTGCTGACGCACGAATACGAGGACGCGGTCCCGACGGACAGCGTGCTTGAGTATCGCAGCGGCGTGCTTTATACGGTGACGTGCGCGGAAAAGAATGCCGACGGCACCTATACCGTGACCGGCGAGGGCGCAGTGACGATCACCGGTACGCGCAATACGCGCGCAAAAAGCTGGAGCGCCGCGGCGGATACGTCATGGTTCACCGGCAGGCAGAATACCTATACACTGACTACGGCGGCGCAGCTCGCGGGCCTTTCCGCGCTGGTGAGCAACGGCGAGAGCTTTGAGGGCGTGACCGTGAAGCTCGGCAGCGATATCTCGCTCACGCGCAGCGCCGACGGCGCATCGCGCGTCTGGACGGCCATCGGCACGAGCATGAGCCGCGCGTTCCGCGGTACGTTTGACGGGCAGGGCCACGCCGTGACGGGGCTTCGCGCCGAGAGCGCGAGCAGCTACTGCGCGCTGTTCGGCTGTACGGTCGGTGCGGCGATCAAAAACCTTACGGTCTGCGGCACGTCGAGCGGCACTGCCGCCGCGTCCTATGCGGCGGGCATCGCTGCCTATGCCGACGGCTGCACGATCGAAAACTGCGCGTCCTATGTGGATGTTACCGCGTCCGGCACGCATGCCGGCGGCATCGCCGCCTACATCTGCAACGGCACAAGGCTGAAGGACTGCGCGAACTATGGCGACGTTGCCGCCGCGAGCGGCGTCGGCGGGCTGGCTGGCATCAGCTATTCGGGCGAGGACAGCATCGAGGACTGCGCAAGCTTCGGCACGGTGACTTCAACGCGCAGCGCGACATACGGCACGGGCGGGCTTCTGGGCCGCCTTGCCGGTACGATGACGCGCTCGGCGTTCTACGGCGCGGTCATGAGCGCCGACCGCTATACCGGCGGACTTGCCGGTTATACGACGGCGCGCAACAAGACGACCATCACTCTTTGCCGCGCGGAGGGAACGGTAGAGTCGACGAACACCGACGCGCGCGCCGCGACGGGCAGCCTCGTCGGCTATGCGCAGAACCTCCGCTATGGCGGCTGCGAGAGCGCCGGGAGCGCGCTGCCGCAGCTTGGCAGAGAGGGCACGGTGCAGACGGTTGCGGCGGAAGGAAAGCTTCCTTCCTTTACAGCGGCGGCTGCGCCGGAGGATACGCCCGCCGCCGTCTCTCAGGAGGAGACAAAGCGGCCGGAGCGCCGCGTGATGGTGGAGAACAACGCCGTCACCGCCTCGGGCACATATGATATCCCATGGTTCTCGACCGGCGAGCTGACCGTCGGCGACGGCCTGACGGTCACGCTGCGCGGCGGGAACGGCCCATTTGACGGTCTGCGCATCACCGTTGGCAAGGGCGCGGAGGTGACGCTTGCGGAAGTGTCCCTCGCCGGAGAGACGACGCTGCTGACGCTCTGCGGCGGCAATACGCTGACGCTCGCGGGCGAAAACACGCTCGACGGCCGCAGCGACGCGCCGGGCGATCCGGATCCGACCCTCCGCATCCTCGGCGACGTGACGATCGACGGCACGGGCAGTATGTCCGTTACCGCGCAGGTGAACAACGCCTGCGTGCTGGCGGACGAGGGTATCAGGATCACGCAGAAGGGCGGCACGCTCAGCGTGTGCAAGACCGATAAGCTCGGCTTTGCAGGCGGCGCGTTCTGCGCAAACGGCGCGCAGGTTGAGATCACCGGCGGCACCTTCGCCGGACGCACAGACAGCGACAACGTTGCCGTTTTGAGCGCGGATACGATCCGCTTATCGAACGCCAGTGTGCGCGTGGAGAGCGAGAAGTCGCCCGCCGCGTTTTTAGGCAAGGTGACGCTTGAGAACTGCACGGTCTCCGCGCGCTCTCACACGGGCAACAGCGCAAAGGTGAGCGCGGGCTATGAAAATGCCGCTGCGCTCGGCACGTCGGTCACGCAGACGGGCGTGACATGGAAAACGCTGCTGCCGTTCGCCGATGTGACGGCGGAGGAGCTTGCCTATGACGCCGTGGCTTATTGCGTGGCGCAAGGCTGGCTCAAGGGCGTGAGCGCCGACCGCTTCGCGCCGGAGGGCGATATGACGCGCGCGATGTTCGTCACCGCGCTCTACCGCGCGGCGGGAAGCCCCGCCGTCAGCGGCGGCACGCCGTTTACTGATCTCAAGTCCGACTGGTACCGCAAGGCGGTCGCGTGGGCGGTGGAAAACGGCATCGTGCAGGGCACGACGGCCGCGACGTTCTCGCCCGATGAGGCCGTCACCGTGGAGCAGGCGGCGGTGCTGATGCAGCGCTGGCGCACAGGCGGCAATGCCGGGAGCGGCGAAGAAAGTCTGCCGACAGGCGTCGGCGCGGTGTCCCAGTGGGCGCGCAGCGGCGTGATATGGGCCTGCGGCGCGGGAGTCCTGAAGGCTTCCGAGCTTTCGGACCCCGGCGCGGCGGCGAGCCGCGCGCTGCTGGCGGCGCTGCTGTACCGCGGCGCGGAATAACGTTCAATAAGCGCAATGCTTTTTGATAAAAAACAAGAAGAAAGAAAAGGAGAAACCAAACACCATGAAAAAGTTCGTATCCATGCTTCTGGCGCTGACGCTGGTCTGCACGCTGCTGACTGGCATGAGCGTACAGGCCGCCGACGATGATGCGGCGCTCACCATCTACACCCAGTCCGGCGAGTTCGGCGCGAAGACCGTTGCCAAGTCCTACACCGCCGCAGAGCTCAAGAAGCTCGCTGAGACCAAGGAAGACGGCTATGGCTATCAGTACAGCAAGAGCGGCTGGCAGGCCGTCGTCGCCACCGAGTATGTGACGCTCGACGCGCTGCTGGCGGATGCCGGCGTGACCTTCGCCGAGGGCAGCACGCTACACTTCGTCTGCACCGACGGCGAGTACACGAAGTTCGCCCCCTCCTACAAGGACATCGCCGAGGGCAAGTACTTCTTCGACGGTGAGACCGCCACGGAGGTCCCCGCCGCCATCGCCATCAGCTGGACGAACGGCGCGCTGGCCGACGGCACCGTCGCCGACCTTGCCAAGACCAGCAAGGACAGCGGCTCCCTGCGCTTCGTCTGCGGCACGACCGAGGCGGACTACACCAGCGAGAAGGCCGCCGGTAAGCGTATGCCCTCCGGCGTGATCTCCATCTCCGTTGCCACCGAGTCCGTTTCCTACACGGACGTTGCTGATGGTTCATGGTATCACGACGCCGTGACCTACTGCTCCGACAACGGTCTTTTCAAGGGCGTTGGCGAGGGCAAGTTCGCGCCCGCGCAGCAGATGACCATGGCTGAGCTTGCGACCGTCCTCTACCGTGTTGCCGGCAACACCACCGACGGCTCCGGCGAGAAGTGGTACTCCCAGCCCCAGGCCTGGACGGCTGAGAAGGAGATCATCGCCGCCGACAGCTTCGACGCCGCCGCGAACGTCGATCGCGCCGCCTTCGTCACCATGTTCTACAAGACCCTCGCGCTCGACAGCAAGTACGACACCAAGGTGACTGACGAGATGCGCAAGGCCGTGGAAGCCGCGACCGACTACGCCTCCATCAACGCCGCTGACGTCGACGCCATCGCGTGGGCTGTCTCTGTCGGCCTTATCAAGGGCACCGACGGCAGCACGCTGACCGTCAACCCCGCCGCTCAGATCAACCGCGCCGAGGTCTGCACGATGCTCCAGCGCTACTACACGGGCCTTGCCAAGTAAGCAGGAAAACCAGTGCCAATAGGGAAAGCCGCCGCAGCGACATCGCTGCGGCGGCTTTTTTTATGATTTTTCGGTTTTACTTCAACGTGCTGTAACGGTCGAGAATTTCGGCGGCCGCCGCATGGTCGAGCTGCGGGAAGGGAATAACGGGCTGCGGCTGCGCGGGATGCGCGCCCAGCAGCTTTTCTGCCCAGACCATGTTGTACCAGCGGCCGAACTTGTAGCCGCAGCGCTCAAACACGCCGATGCGGCGAAAGCCAAGGTGCTCGTGGAAGCGGATGCTGTTGTAGCCGAGGTATTCATCCTCCTCGCCCAGCGGCTCGCCGATGCAGGCGTAGAGGTTGCAGATGCCCTGTGCGCGGGAGAGATCCTCTATCGCACCGTAGAGCGCCCTGCCGAGTCCGCTGCGGCGCAGCGACTTGTCGACATAGATCGTTGTTTCGGCGCAGCGGTCATAGGCCTCGCGGGCAATGAAAGCGTGCGTGTAGGCGTAGCCGAGCAGCCGTCCGGACGCATCCTCGGCGGCGAGATAGGGATGCTTTTGCAGCACGCCCTCGATGCGCGCGCGGAATTCCGCGGCGGAGGGAACGTCGTATTCAAATGAGATCGCCGTTTCCTCCACATAGGGAGCGTATATTGCGAGCAGCGCTTCCGCGTCGTCCGGCGTGACGGTGCGGAGACGGTAGGTGACAGTGTTCATCTGCGATGCCTTTCAAAGCCGTGTACCCAGTCGGATTTCAGGTAGTAAATGAGATAAATGGTGGAACTGATCGCCCATGTGAGGGGATAGGCCCAGTAAATGTAGCGGATCTCGCCGATGAAATGAACGACGAGCATGATATAGATGATGCGGAGGACGCACCACACCGAGAGCATGATCATCATTGGCACAACCGCGCGTCCCGCGCCGCGGCAGACCGCCGCGATGGAGTGCGAAAATGCCAGCAGGCAGTAGAAGAGCGCGACCGTGCGCGCCTGCTGTACGCCAAGGGCGATGACGCCGGGCGTTTTGTCGAACACGCCGATGAGCTGCGGGGCAAAAAGGTAGTAGCAAAGGCCAATCAGCTCCGCCATGACGACGGCGATGAGGATGCAGAAGCGCGCGCCGCTCTTGGCGCGCTCATATTGCTTTGCGCCAAGGTTCTGCCCGACAAAGGTCGTGCAGGCCATCGTAAAGCTCGTGATGGGAAGGAAGGCGAAGCCCTCGACCTTGGTGTGCGCGCCGTAGGCGGCCATGGCCAGCATACCGAACGAGTTGATCTGCGACTGGACGATGACGTTGGCAAGACCGATGACGCAGTTCTGTATGCCGGACGGCAGACCGTAGCGCACGATCTCGCGCAGCATGTCGCCGTGCAGACGGATGTTGCGCGGTGTGACGGTGTAGACCTCGTCCTTGCGCAGCAGGTGCCGCAGGCAGAGCAGAAAGCTCACCGTCTGGGAAATGACCGTTGCGACGGCGGCGGCCCAGACGCCCCAGCGGAACACGCCGATAAAGAGCAGATCGAGCGCGATATTCGTCAGCGATGAGATGATGAGGTAGTGCAGGGGACGGCGGCTGTCGCCGAGCGCGTTGAGCGCGCCGGCGCACATATTGTAGAGCACCGTTGCAAGCACGCCGAGGAAGTAGTAGCGGAAATATTCCACCGCCTCCGGCATGACCTGCGCGTCCGTGTTCATCCAGACGAGGAACGTTGGCGTGAAGAGCACGCCGACGAGAGTCAGCCCTGCGCCGGCGACGATGCCGAAGGCAAGATTCGTGTGGATGGCGCGCGAGACGTTTTCATAGTCGCCCGCGCCGAAGTATTTGGAGATGGCGACGCCCGCGCCCATCGACGTGCCGATGAAAAGGCTCGTGAGCAGCATGATGAGCGTGCCGGACGAGCTGACGGCGGCAAAGGCGTTCGTGCCGAGGAACTTGCCGACGATGAACACGTCGGCCGTGCTGTAGAGCTGCTGGAAGACCTGACTGATGAAGATGGGCAACGCGAAGCGCAGTATGAGCGGGACGGGATTGCCCTCGGTCATGCTGCGCACGGTCTGCCCGGGCTTTGCGATGGTTGACTGCGGCATGGATCTCCTCACTTTCTCATTTCAAAACGGTGCGCCTTTACGGGGCAAATGGCGGAAAAAGGAAAAGCGCCGTAAAAAACGGTGCTTTTCCTGTGATATCCGGTCGGATATGCAGTCAAAGACTGTCGTATCGTTACGGAGCTATTATATAGGGCTTTTGGCGGAAAGTCAACTACATCACGGCCGCGAGCAGCGCGGGCGTGACATAGGCCTCCACAAGCGCCGCCGCGGCAAGCAGCGGCACGACGATGAAAAGGAACACGCGCAGACAATCCAGCACGCGGGGGAAGAACGGCGCGGCGCCGTCCCTTTTGCGGATGCGGTCGCTCCCCGTGCGGCAGAGCAGCAGACCCATCGTGCACGAGAGGAGGAGAGCCGTCAGCTCGAAGACGCCGTGCGGCAGGATGCCGACAAGGTACGCGCCGAGCCCGAGCCCCTGCTGCTGATAGATCGCGGCGAACACGCCGAGCAACAGTGCGTTTGTGCCGAGCGCAAGCGCGCTGAGCGGCAGAAAGGGGATGAGCCCGTAGAGCATTGAGAGAAGCGAGGCGGTGACGTTGTTGAAAAAGAGCGTTGTCATCATCTCATTTTGCGGCACATCATCCGTCAGCCCCAGCTCGCTGAGCTGATCCGTAAAGCGCAGGAACGCTTCGCGCGCGATATCGGGGAAGACCAGCGCGCCGAGAAAGCCAAGCAGCACCAGCACGCCGAACGCGGCGGCAGTGCGAAGAAACTCCCGCTTCAGAACGCCGCCGCCCAGCGTGGGGCAGTAACGCTCGATCATGAAAGCTTGGCGATGCCGGCCTTCACGCGTGCGAGCGTCTCCTCGCGGCCAAGGATGTGGCAGATCTCCACCGCGCCGCCGGGCGTGACGAGCTTGCCGGCAGCAGCGATGCGCAGCGGCCACATGAGCGTCGCATTTTTCACGCCGAGCTCCTCGGCAAACGAGACGAGCATGTCATGGATAGCCTCGTTCGTCCATGCGGGAAGGCTTTCGAGCTTGGGCAGGACTTTCTGGAGCATATCGAGCGAGATCTCGGCGTTCGTCTTGGACTTCTTGTTCGTGTAGAACGCGGCGTCGTAGTCGGGGAGGGCGTCGAAGAAGTCGACCTTCTCGGGAATGTCGGTGAGCATCTCGCAGCGCGCCTGAAGCAGCGCTGCGATCTCGCTGACGGAGTATGCCTCGTTCTTCACGCTCTGGCGGATGTAAGGCTCAGCGACCTTACAGAATGCTTCCGGCGTGAGATTGCGGAGATAGGTGGCGTTGAAATACTTGAGCTTTTCGATGTCGAAGATGGCGGGGGATTTGGAGATGCCGCCGATGTCGAATGCCTCTACCAGCTCGTCGAGCGTGAAGAATTCCTGCTCGCTCCGCTCGCCGCGCGGCGACCAGCCGAGCAGCGCCACATAGTTGAGGATGGCGTCAGTCAGGAAGCCCTGCGCCTTCAAGTCCTCATAGCTCGGGTCGCCATGGCGCTTCGACATCTTGTGCTGCGCGTCGCGCATGACGGGGGAGCAGTGCACATAGGTCGGCACCTCCCAGCCGAAGCCCTCGTAGAGAAGGTTGTACTTCGGCGCGGAGGAGAGGTATTCGCTGCCGCGCACGACATGGGTGATGCCCATGAGATGGTCGTCGATGACATTGGCGAAGTTGTAGGTCGGCAGGCCGTCGCGCTTTAGGAGCACCTGATCGTCGAGCGTCTTGTTCTCGACCGTGATGTCGCCGAAGCTCGCGTCGCGGAAGGTCGTGGTGCCTTCCTTCGGGATGCGCTGGCGGATGACGTAAGGCTCGCCCGCGGCGACGCGCGCCTTGGCCTCGTCGAGCGGCAGATCGCGGCAGGGATCGTCCGCGCGGTCGAACTCCCCGCTGTCCTCCTCGCTCTCGGCCTTCTCGCAGAAGCAGTAGTAGGCGTGGCCGCGCTCGACCAGAAGCTCTGCGTACTTGCCGTAGGTGTCGCGCCGCTCGCTCTGGATATACGGGGCAACGGGGCCGCCGACGTCGGGGCCTTCGTCGTGGTCAAGGCCGCATTCCGCCATCGTGCGGTAGATGACGTCCGTTGCGCCCTCGATGAGACGGCCTTGGTCGGTATCCTCGATGCGGAGGATGAACGTGCCGCCTGCGTGGCGGGCGATGAGATAGGTGTAGAGCGCGGTGCGCAGGTTGCCGACGTGCATATAGCCCGTGGGAGAGGGAGCGAAGCGCGTGCGGACACTGCCGTGCGGGATCTTCGCCTCCATGTCTTCAAAATACTTCATGTCGATGGACATAGCATGACCTCCTGAAGCGGATATAAAAGATATAGACATAATATTACATCATATTTTCCCGCAAAAGTCAATGCGCTCCGTGTGCCGGATATTCCAACTTCTGCGAGGAATGACACGCTAAAGAGGTGATCGCACCGCGAGATTTGAACGGGCATGGATGCGTTCCATGCCATGGACGCCCGGAGTCCTGCGCCGCAGTATTTTTTCCATCAGGCGCAACGGAAATTCTGCAAGTATGTATTGACAATAAAACTTGGCACAACTATAATGGTGACAAGTAAACTTGGCATTGAGGTGATATGATGGAAAGGGAACATATTTTGGCGATCAGCCGAAAAGAAAACGCAAATAGGGATTTGGCGGAGCTGGAAACGACATTACAGGCCGGCAGCATTGCCAGTCGTGTCGGAGCCGGCGTGTGCTGCTTAGTCTCCGTTATATTTGCATGGGCTGCGAATGCAATGCTTTTCAGTCCCTGGATCATTTATTTCAGTATTCTCGGCACGCATTATCTGGTGAAATTTATTAAAGTGAAAAGGAAAACAGATTTAACGATTACCGTTTTGTACTTTGCAATGCTCATTCTTTGCTTTACCTTTTTTATGCTGCGGCTGGTTGAGGTGAAGGGATGAACGATGAACTGAAGCTGCGGAACAGACTGAAAGAAGCCCGTGCCGAAAGGGGACTCTCACAGGCCCAGCTTGCGGAGATGGTGGGTGTTTCACGAAACACGATCAGCTCTATTGAAACGGGGCAGTTCAACCCGACCGCAAAATTGGCGCTGATTCTCTGCGTTGCTTTAGACAGAAAATTTGAAGAATTATTCTATTTTTAGGAGGTCACAATGGATTACCTGCCGCTTCTGATTTTAGGCATATTTTTATCAACCCTTGGCATCGTAAATATAAAAGGAAATATCAGCACGATACATTCCTACAACCGCAGGAATGTAAAAGAAGAAGACATTCCCCGATATGGCAGGACTGTTGGCACAGGAACGCTTGTTATTGGCGCTTCCCTGATTTTGTCGTATCTCGTTGCGTTTTGGAATGATGCGGCAATCGATTATGTTGTTCTTCCGGCAATGGCCGTCGGCTTGGCCTTTATTCTATATGGGCAGATCAAATACAATCACGGTATTTTTTAAGCGGTAAGACTACCGTCATGGACGGTGTATTCATCGAAAACGGGGACAGCGCGCGGGCGCACAACGGCCTTGCTTTTTGCGCCTGTGTATGATACCTTGGAGCAGTACCGGCGCGCGTGTCCGCGGGACGCGGCGGCGGGGATTCCAAACGCAAAGGAGCCTTACCATGCAGCGGGGATTGACGCATCGAAAATGGTTTTTGTATCTGACGGAGTTTTTTGCCGGTATGTCCGTTATGGCCGTCGAGCTTGGCGCGAGCCGTCTCATGGCGCCGTACTTCAGCTCGTCGCAGATCGTGTGGACGGTCATCATCGGCGTCATCATGATCGCCATGGCCGTCGGCAACGTCTGGGGCGGCAAGCTCGCCGATAAGAGCGCGACGCCCGATAAGCTCTACCGCAGGCTCATCATCGCGGCGGTCTGGATCGCGCTCATCCCGTTTGCGGGACGATATCTCATCGCGGGCATCTCGCTCCTCATGGCGATGTTCATCACGAAGGATCTGCTCGTCTGGGCGGCGCTGGTCGCCTGTCTCGTCATTTTCGCCTTCCCCTGTGTCCTGCTCGGCACGGTCACGCCGTCGCTCACGCGCTTTACGGTCGCTAACCTCGACGACACGGGAAAGACCGTGGGCCGGCTGGGCGCGCTCAACACCATCGGCAGCATCATCGGCACCTTCGTGCCGACATTCGTGACCATCCCCGCCGTCGGCACGGCGGCGACGTTCCTCATTTTCTCCGGTGTGCTTGCGGCCATCGGCATTGCGTATTTCATCTTTGAGAAGAAAAAGAGCGTGCCGGGCATCGTCTCGGTGCTGCTCATCGCCGCGCTGTGCTTCGCGCTGCCATCCTACAGCTTTGCCTTCTGGGAGAGCGATCTGACGCTGGAGGACGAGTCGATCTACAACTATTTGCAGGTCAAGGAGGACGAGCGGCGGACGATCCTGTCGACGAACGTGCTCTTTGGCGTGCAGTCGGTGCAGAACAAGGAAGGCGAGCTGACCGGCATGTACTATGATTATGCGCTCGCCGCGCCCTGCATGGCGGGCATGGACGGCACGGAAAACGAGAGCCGCAGCGTCATGATCCTCGGCATGGGGTCGGGGACATACGCGAGCTACTGCACGCGCTATTTCCCCGGTGCGAGCGTGCAGGGCGCGGAGATCGACAAAAAGATCGCCGCGATCGCGACGGAATACTTCGGCCTGCCCGAGAGCGTGACGGTCGCCGTCGAGGACGGGCGCGCCTACCTTGCCGCGTCCGACGAGCTGTTCGACGTTATCATGGTGGACGCCTATCAGGACATCACCATCCCGTTCCAGCTTTCGAGCAGGGAGTTTTTTACGGAGGTCGCGCGGCATCTCAAGCCGGAGGGCGTGATGGTCGTGAATCTGAACATGACCTCGCGCGAGAACGGTTCGATCAACGAGTACCTCTGCGACACGATGGCGAGCGTCTTCGCCCACACCTATCTTGCCGACGTGCGCGGCAATACGAATACCGAGGTATTCTGCACGAATGCCGACGGTCTGCCGGAGCGCTTTGCCGCGAGCCGCGCGGCGCTGCCGGACGGAAACTATGCCGCCATGATGGACACCGTCGCTGAGGCGCTTACGGAGTATGAGGGCGGTGAGTGCATTCTTACCGACGACAAGGCACCGGTCGAGGTGCTGGGGATGCGCGTGCTCGATGAGCTGATCGCCGACGAGCTGAACTACTACAAAAGCCGCTTTACCATCCGGGAGATCATGGAAATGCTGCGATAAATTTGTGCATATCACGCCTTGCATTTTCCGCGGGGCGTGATATACTTTGCACCGCCATTTTGAATGAGAGGAACGGAGGGGGAGTATGGGCGCACAGACAAAGGCCCCGCGGCTCGATATGCTGCATGGGCCGATCTGGAGCAGGATCCCGCTGTTTGCGCTGCCGGTGGCGGCCACGGCGATCCTCGGGCAGCTGTTCAACGCGGCCGACATCGTCATTGTCGGTAACTTTACGGGGGAGCTCAGCACGGCGGCGGTCGCGGCCGTGGGAGCGAACAGTCCGATCATCAGCCTGATCGTCAACCTGTTCATCGGCATCGCGCTGGGCGCGAATGTCATCATCGCTCACGCCATCGGCGAGGGGGACGAGTCCTTCGTGCGGAAAACGGTGCACACGTCGATCGTTGTGTCGGTCGTGGGCGGCGCGGCTGTCGCCGTGTTCGGCGAGCTGGTCGCCGAGCCGCTGCTGGGACTGCTGCGCGTGCCGGAGGACGTGATGCCGCTGGCGCTGATGTATCTGCGCATCTACTTTGCGGGGCTGCCGGTCATTCTGCTCTATAACTTCGAGGCCGCCATTTTCCGCAGCGTCGGCGAGACGAGAGTGCCGCTGCTCGCGCTGTTGGTCTCCGGCGTGCTGAATGTGATACTGAATATCTTTTTCGTCATTGCCCTGAAGATGACGGTGGACGGCGTGGCGATCGCCACGGTGATCTCCAACGCCGTCAGCGCGCTGCTGCTCTACCGGCGGCTGCGCAGAACGGCGCTGGTCGTCCATGTGGAGCCGAAGGAGCTGCGCGTCGACGGGCGCAGCCTCAAGCGCATTCTGCAGATCGGCCTGCCGGCTGGCGTGCAGAGCGCGGTGTTCGCCGTTGCCAACATCGTTATCCAGTCGGCCATCAACAGCCTCGGCACGGTGGTGATGGCGGCGTCGAGCGCGGCGTACAACATCGAGATCATCACCTACGACATTCTCAACGCGTTCAGCCAGGCCTGCACCACGTTCGTCGGGCAGAACTTCGGCGCGGGCGAGCTGCACCGCTGCAAGCGCACGATGCTGCTCTGTCTTGCCGAGGGCGTCGTGGTGCTCGGCATCGCCATTTCAACGGTGCTCTTTTTCGGCAAGCCGCTGCTGTCCGTCTTCAACGACGATCCGCAGGTGGTGGAGGTCGGCTATATCCGGCTGATGACCGTCATGCTGGCGCACTTTGCGAGCCTTTTCTACGAGGTGCTCTCCGGCTATCTGCGCGGCTTCAGCATCTCGCTGCCGCCCGCGATACTGACGATGCTCGGCGTGTGCGGCATCCGACTGAGCTGGATCTACTGGGTGTTCCCCAAGGACCCGACGTTCCGGACCATCATGCTGGCGTTTCCCATCAGTCTGGTAACGACGGCGCTGCTGATGCTGTGCGCGGTGCTCTATTACAGGCCGACGCGCCGCTTTGCCGCACTGCAAAGGCATGAGGGCGAGTGACGTTAGAAAGACCGCAGGATCGAAAAGCTGTGAAGCATTCATGCTTCACAGCTTTTTCCGCGCTTTGCCGGACTTCGCGCTCTGCCGCGCGCTGCATTTCGGAACGCAAAATCATACATTTCGCGTCAAAAATGCGCCGCGCCGACCGAAAGGCGGTATCATATCCTTGCAGCATAATGCGGCGGAGAGGCCGCGAATGCGTAAAACCATCATTTTCGGCGCAGACGGTCGATTTTTTATGACGCGCGGCGGTTTTTCAGGCCTGCTGCGCCTCGCCCCGCGGGATGAGGGAACGGAGGGACAGGCGCAGAGAAAAGCAACGCGTCAAGATACCGTTCACAGGACGCGGGGAACATTGCAAATACAGCGTTTTTTCCGGATACGGCTTGCTTTTTCCGGCGAAATGGTATATAGTAATTCATAATTCGAAAATTGTGCCCTTCTGTCCATTTTTCGGAAATGAGCAAAAATTCAGGGCGCAATGTGTAAAAATCACCACGCCCGGCGAGGGGATGCCCCAAAGCCGCTTAGAGCGCGGGAAAGTGAGCGAACGTGATTAAAGAAGCAATGAATGAAAATCCGGAGATCATCGAGATCGACCTGCGCAAGCTGCTGCTGTCGTATCTGCATAAGTGGTGGCTGATCGTGCTGTGCGCGCTGCTCGTCGGCGGCGCATCGCTGCTGTATACGATGAAAATGGTCACGCCGCTCTATCAGGCGAGCGTCACCATCTACGTCAATAACATCCGCAGCGGCGAACGCATCGACTACATTTCCGGCGGCAACCTGCAGGCCTCGCAGCAGCTCGTCAACACCTATTCCAACATCATCCGCAGCGACGCGGTGCTGACCAAGGTGGCCGAGGAGGCGGGCGTCTACTACACGCCCGACACCATGCGCGGCCTGCTGAGCACCCGTCAGGTCGGCGAAACGGAGATGTTCAACGTCTACATCACCCACCCCGATCCCGAGGCCGCCGCGCACCTTGCCAATGCCGTTGCCAATGTCGCGCCCGTCGAGATCGAGAGCATCGTCGAAGGCAGCTCCGCCAAGATCATCGACTATGCCAAGGTGCCGACGAGCCGCTGCTCGCCGAGCTACAGCCGCAGCGCGATGCTCGGCGCGGTCGTGGGCGCGGCGCTCGCGGTGCTCTATGTGACGCTGCGCAGCCTGCTCGATGTGCGCATCAAGGAGGAGGAAGACCTCACCGCGCTCTTTGATCTGCCCGTGCTCGGACAGATCCCGAGCTTTACGCAGACCGCGAACGGGAAAAAGCGCGCCTACGCCGCGCCCTACGCGTCGGCGAACGCGCAGAAGGGAGGGAACGGCTGATGCTGCACGGCAAAAAAAAGACCGGCGCGCTGAGCGCCGCACAGCTCGCCGAGGAACGGCAGAGCATCCTCTCGCCCGAGAGCAACTTCTTCATCCGCGAGGCGTACAAGACCCTGCGCACGAACACGATGTTCGCCCTCGCGGGGACGGACGGCTGCAAGACCGTGGTCGTGACCTCCTCGCTGCAAAGCGAGGGCAAGAGCATCACCGCGCTGAACCTTGCCACCTCGTTCGCCGAGGCGGAGAACCGCGTGCTGCTGATCGATTGCGACCTTCGCCGCCCGAAGCTCGCGCGCCTGCTGCAAAAAAGCGCGCGCGTGGGGCTGAGCAATCTTCTGCTCGATCCCGCGCTGCTCGGCGAGGCGACGCTGCCGAGCGGCACGCCGCTGCTCGACATCATCCTCTCCGGCGACATCCCGCCGAACCCCTCGGAGCTGCTCGGCTCGGCGCGTATGAGCGCGCTGCTCGCGCAGCTGCGCGAAAAATACGACTACATCCTGCTCGATACCCCGCCGGTCAACATGGTCACTGATGCGGTAGTGCTCGCGCCCAAGTGCGACGGCGTGCTGTTCGTCGTGCGGGCGGGACAGTCCGAGCGCGGGCCGGTCGCACACGCGGTCGGGCAGCTCGGCTACGCACAGGCCAAGATCCTCGGCTTCGTGCTCGACGACGTTGCCGCCGCCGGCGGGAAATACGGCCGGTATCATTATAATAGGTATTACCGCTATGGCCGCTACGGCTATTATGGCCGTGGCTATGGTTACGGATACGGCTACGGCTACCAGTCAGGCGCGGACGCGCAGGGAGGGAGCGCAAGGCCGTGACCGATCTGCACACCCACATTCTCCCCGGCATGGACGACGGCGCACGTGACGTGGACACCTCGCTCGCCATGCTCCGCATGGAGGCCGAGCAGGGCGTCGGCGCCGTGATCCTCACGCCGCACTTCTACCGCGACCGCGAGGATATCCCGCACTTTCTCCGCCGCCGCACGAAGGCCGCGCGCACCCTTGCCGCCGCCATCACGGCGCTGCCGGAGGACGAGCGCCGCGCGCTGCCGCAGCTCGCCCTCGGCGCGGAGATCGCGTGGAGGCCGAACCTTGCCGAGTGGGACGAGCTGCCGCGCCTGTGCCTTGGCGAAGGGAAGCACTTCCTGCTCGAGCTGCCGTTCGAGCCGTGGACAGACCAGATGATCCGCCAGCTCTATGAGCTGCCCGGGCGCACGGGGCTCACCCCCGTCATCGCCCATATCGAGCGATACCTTGACCACCAGCGATCCCAGCATATCGAGGCCGTGCTCGCGCTCGGCGTGCCCGTGCAGGTCAGCGCGGCGCCGCTGCTCCACGCGCTGCGGCGCGGCCCCGTGCTCCGCCTCCTGCGGGGGGGGAGCGCCCAGCTGCTCGCCTCCGACGCGCACGGCGCCGATACCCGCCCGCCGAACCTCGGCGCGGCGATGGAGGTCGTGCGCCGCAGGCTCGGGAACGGAAAAGCGGATTCCCTTGCCGCGCGGAGCGACGCATTTTTCCCTTGTCAACCGGAAACGTTATCGCGTGTTCCGGATCATATAGATCATGATCCCAAAAATGAAACAGGAGGGAAATTATGAAGCACATAACAAGCAAGCTCTTGTCACTGCTGCTGACGCTGGCCATGTTCCTGAGCATGGTCCCCGCGGCGTATGCGGTGGATGACGGGAGCGGGGAAGAAAGTGCGGAAGAGTATGCGGCGTTTTCCGGCTCAACGCACTGGACGACTGTGCAAGAGGCAATCAACGAAGGACCGGGCAACATCTATCTGGAGAAAGATGTTACAGAAGAATTTACGATTCCTGCGGGGAAAACCGTGAATTTGAGCCTGTATGGTCATCAACTTCATGGTATTGTTACAAATAATGGCAACTTGACGATCGACCAGTACAAGCAGTATTTTGCTCATCCTGATATCGGCGGCGGTGATGCCATTATTACGAACAACGGTACGTTGAAGCTGGGATGCGACGGTGCAACTGGCTTTATCGTGCAGAATAACGGCACGCTGAATATCACCAGTGGTGCTACGTACACGCTCAGCAATATCACCAATGGCGAGGCTGGTGTGATTGAGATCATTGGTGGTTATTTTAATGGTGAACCCGATACCACATGGCTTCGCGCTGGCTATATTGCCACGCTGCAAAGCAATGGAAGTTACAAGGTTGCTGCAGATGATGTGTACGCGATTGAACAAGGCTATGTCGCTCGCACTGATCTTAGCAGTAGGGTATATTACAAGACTCTTCAAGAGGCGATTAATAGCAACCAGTCTACCGTGAATATCATCACTGATGTTACGGAGGATTGCACGAAGGAAAACGGCGACATTATTTTGAACCTCCTTACCAACAAGTTCACCGGCAGCCTGAGTTGTTCCGGCAACATTACGGTACAAAATGGTACGACGGAACTAGAAAGCGTTACATGCGAGAACTTCACGGCTAAGCAGCCAAGTTGGAATAACTCCACCAACGTTATCATCAAAAACGGCAGTGTCGGGAATGTGACCGTTGAAAAGACCGCTTACTACGGCATTAGTGTTGAGATCAAGGACGGTAACTACACTGGTACTGTCAGTGCAGTAGACGAGGATACCCTTTCCATTTCCGGCGGTACGTTTACTGGTAGCGATGTGACGGCTTACGTCGCTGACGGTTACACCTATGACCCCGAGACCGGCACGGTGAAGCCCGACACCACCGAGCCCACCGGCGTCGCCAGAATCGGCAATGCCTACTATGAGACGCTGGAAGCGGCCATCAAAGCAACGAAGACTGGAGATACCGTCACTCTGCTGCAAAATGTCGATTTGGGTACCAGCAGTATAAAGTTTTACAATAGCGGCGTCGAAAATCTGACCTTTGATTTAGGCGGCCACAAGATTACGTCGGCAGTTGAGAACAATGGTACAGTTATTGCCTCGAGGACGGGACTCGTCATTAAGAACGGTACGATCGAGAACACCTCAACAGGAACAAAAAAAGCGACTTCTGCGATCTATGTGACCGGCGGCGGTACGACTACGCTTGAGAATGTGACGCTGGTTTCCAACAAGAGCGGTCTCTATGTTTGCCAGCTGTCAAATGCAGTTTCTGTTACTGTCGATATCGGAGGACAGACTGCTACAAACGCAGTATATGGTGTCCTTATTGATGCGCCGACGGGAACTCCTTCTAAGATCCCCAGTGTAACGCTGAATATCAGCGGCGGCACGATTAACGGTACAAGTGATGGCGTGAAGGTCAACAGCCCTGGTGGTGGTAAAACTGGAACGGTCAAAACCAATATTACCGGCGGTACTGTAAGCAGTGTAAATATCATTTCCCTCAGCTCTACTTACCCAGCGACGCTTGAGATTTCTGGTGGTACAGTTGAAGGAACTTTGACCTGTAACGGTCCCAGCGAGATCACCGTCAAAGACGGTATATTCAATGGTGAGGTGAAGATGCTCGGCACCAACGGCACGATCACCATCTCCGGCGGTACGTTTAGCACCGATGTGTCGGCTTACGTTGCTGAGGGTTACACCTACAATGCCACCACCGGTAAGGTGACTCCCAGCACCACCGAGCCTGCCGGCGTCGCCGAGGTTGGCGGCACCGGCTACGCAACCCTCGCTGAAGCCATCAGAGCCGCGAACACGGGCGACACCGTGACGCTGCTGGACGACATTACGCTGACTTCCGCGCAGAGCATCAGCAAGCAGTTGACCCTCGACCTGAACGGTAAGACGCTCAGCAGCACGGCTCTCTGGACAATCAAGTTGTCAAATAGCGCAACTGACTTGACTGTAGTAGACAGCAGTGAAGAACAAAGCGGCAAGATTACCAACGCTTATAGTGGCACATCGTCGGCTGACCCGATTGTGATTTATTTTTCCAGCAACGGTAGCGGTGCAAAATTCACTTTAAAGAGCGGTACATTGGAAGCCTGTTCCACAAAAAACGGTTTCGGCCCGCTCGTTATTGGAAGTAAGACCAAGGCACCTGCGCGTACTGTGAATATTGAGGGTGGTTATATAAGTGTACCCGCCAACAGCAGGAATTGCGCTATTAGTGTCGGTGCTCAGATGACGCTGAATATCTCCGGCGGTACGATCATCGGCGGTCTGCACGGCGTTGATGCTTATTCCGGCTCGACTGTTAACATCACCGGCGGCACGATCTCCGCACGCTATATTGATACCGGTCTTATCAAAGAAGCCTATGGTATGCGAATCAACGGCACAGCGGACGTTACCATTAACGGCGGCGAAATTCAGGGTATCAAGATGGATGACGACGGTTACAATCTGGATGCCCCGAATGTAACCCTTGTGAGCGGCAATATTACCGGCTCGTTCTACTCGATTGCCAACGGTACGATCGTTTTTACCGTTGACCCCACCGCGACGATCACCTTCATAAACGATTCTGTATCGGAGTTCCTCCCGAGCACGGTAGAACTGGTTAAGAACGAGGATGCTACTTATGGCGTGACGAAGGCCACCGCCTACGTGGCCAAGATCGCGGACAAGGGTCAGTACGAAACCCTCGAGGCGGCCTTTGCGGCGGCTGTAGACGGCGATACCATCACGCTGCTGAGCAACTGCTCCGGCAATGGCATCGTGGTCGAAGAGAGTGCGTTCCCGAGCGGCCTGACCGTTGATTTCGCAGGTTATACTTACACGGTCAGCGGTAGGCTGGTCGGCTCCAACAATTCTGAGACCAACGGCTTCCAGCTGAAGAAGGGCAACAAGATCACCTTTACGAATGGTACGATTACATCGGCGGATACCTGCACGGGTAAAATGAGCGGCAATAGGGTCTGGACCGGCGCTGCGGCGATTCTGCTCCAGAACTACTGCGACCTGACGCTTGATGGCATGACTGTTACCGGCGGCAATGCAACCTGCTATACCATGTCCAATAATAATGGCAAGACCTTTATCAAGGACAGCACGATCATCGCCGGCAAGAACACTAATAATGTGAGCGGCCCGTTCGCTTTCGACGTTTGCGGCTTTGCGAATTATTCCGGTGCCGATGTGACGGTCACTGGCAACAGCCGGATCGAAGGTGACATTGAGATCTCCTCGGACAAGGCTGGCAATAGAGATCTCAAGTTCACACTTGAAAGCGGTATGGTGACCGGTTCGCTGGTCGCTTCGAGCGGCGCTGAAAAGGTCACCGTCACCAAGTCCAGCGACGTCACGCTCGCCGCCCCCGATGGCTATGAGTGGGATGACAACGGCACGCTTGTGTGCACCTACGCTGCGGCGTTCAATGGCATTGGCTATGAGACGCTGGAAGCGGCTATCGCGGCAGCAAAGGTCGACACGACCAAGGCGCGTACCGTCACGCTGCTGAACGACTGCTCCGGCAATGGCATCATGATCGAAAAGGATGCGTTCCCGAATGGCCTGACCGTTGATTTCGCGGGTCATACCTATACGATGAACGGTACGCCCGTCGGCAGCACCGGCACGGAGACGCAGGCGATGCACATTGAGGAGGGCAACAAGATCATCCTCATGAGCAGCGCTCAGAACAAGGGTACGTTCCGTGCCGACGAGAGCATTGGGAGCGAGCTTATGATGCTGGTGCAGAACTATGCCGATTTGACTGTGAAGAACATGAATCTGGATGGCTCTGAGGTCAGTCTGTCCGGCGAAACGTTCACGCTGTCGAGCAACAACGGAACGGTTGTGATCGATGATTCGGTGCTTACGCCCACAGCGGGCAACAGAACTCAGGTCTATGCGATCGGCATTTGCGGCTTTGCAAGCTATGCTGGCACGGACGTGACGATCACGGGCAACAGCCAGGTCAATGGCAAGGTCAGGCTCATTTACGACGAGGCTGCTGTGGGTACGCCTCAGCTTGGCTTGAAGCTCGAGAGCGGTTCAGTGAAAGAACTGATCGTGAACAGCTCGGCGAAGCAGTTCACTGTGACCAAGAGTGCTGCTTTTACAGTTGAGAAAGGAACTCCGACCGGTTACGAGTGGAAGGATAATGGGGATGGAAACCTGACCCTTACTCCCATTGCGGCCGTTGCAAAAGTCAACCATCATAAGGGCGAGTTTTCCTCGTTGGAAGACGCTCTTGCGGCAGCGGCTGACGGCGATACCATTATGCTGCTTGATGATATCTCGGTCAGCAAGCAGATCGTGATCGACAAAAAACTCACCATTATGCTGAGCGGTAAGACGCTGACGAGCACCTATAAAATGGGCAGCTCCGGCGACAGCCGCTATGCGATTGTGACTAATGCTCCCGTGAAGATTTATGGTGGCAACGGTACGATCAAGGCTACGCAAGCAAGAGCGATCAATGCTCATGAAAACCTGACGATTTACAATTACGCAACTGTCATCAGTGAGGTGACCGGCGGCAATGCATGTATCGGCTTTGCGGGCGCAAACAAGACCTATACGATCATGAGATCCACGATCGAGGGCGCTTATGCGGTCTGCAACTTTGCTGATAATGCGACGATCGTAATTGAGAATAGTACGCTTGTCGGCACGGGCAATGTCCTGTATCACAATGGTACGTACCATGGCCTGGACCTGACGGTTACCGGTACCACGATCAATGGCGATAATGCAGTGGAGTGCGGCGTGTATATCGCGGGTTCGACGCAGACCTTTAAGGACGGCGGCTTGCAGAAGGCGTACTTTAAGAACTGCACGATCTCCGGCACCAACGGCGTTGAGGTCAAGTACACCGACCTGACGCTTGAGAACTGCAAGGTGAGCACGACAGTTAAGGAACCCAGCTACACGCAGAACAACAACGGCCCCACCGGTAAGGGCTTCGCGGTTGTCTCCACGGACAACGTAATGGAAGCGAATGTGACCCCCAAGCCTGTGGGTACGATTAAGATCATTGGCAGCACGGGCAAATATACCGGCCTTGTGGGTCTCGGCGCGCTGAATAGCGTGAAGGAGACCTATAATGACTTCTCTGATGATACCATCGCCGTCTCCGGCGGTACGTTCTCGAGCGAGGTCATGCCTGAGTACTGCGCTGACGGCTACGTCCCCAAGGATAACGGCGACGGCACCTATGGCGTTGAAGCGTACACGCCCATCGAAGTCTGGACCGGCTACACCGGCACGAAGGTTGCAAGCTACGATACCATCGCGGCGGCAGTTGAAAACCTCGGCGAGAACAAATGGATCGTTGTTGCCAAGGATTACACCCTGACCGACAACTTCACGATTCCCGAGGGTGTATACCTTGACGTTGCAAACGGCGCAACCCTGACGGTCAACGATGGTGTGACCCTGACTGTCGCGGCAGACGCGAAGCGTCTCGGCGTGCGCACTGGTGCGACACTCGTGAACAACGGCACGATCCTTGTTTGCGGTTCGAACACAACCAATGGCTTTGCCATGCTGTATGGTACGTTCAGCGGCAACGCGCTAACTGTTCCGGAAGACTGCTTCCTCGACAACAATGGCAAGAACTTCTTCGCCACTGCGGAGTCGGATGCAGTCTACGAGATTACCTTCAGCGACGGCAGCGTGAAGAAGACGGCTGATAGTGCTAACATCAAGGGCGGCAACGTTACGCAGATCAAGCTCTTGGGTGACGTTACAAAGGGCGGCTGGACGCTTGATAACTCCAGCGTTGGCCCGGAAGTCACGCTCGATCTGAATGGACATACCTTGAGCTATGATGGTGCAAATCCGTATTACGCTACGCTGAATGTCTATACCAAGGTCACCATCAAGAATGGCACAGTCAAGTATACCGGCAGCAAGCGCGGCGCAATTGACCTTGTGGGTCAGGGCGATCTGACCATCGAAAGTGACGTTGTCGTTGATGGCGGCGACGCATATGGCATCTTCACGTCCGGTACCTCCAAGCTGACGGTCAACGGCACGGTCAAGGCAAATGGCAATTATGCTATCGCCGGCAACGGCAGCGAGACCGCCGGTAACATTGACAGCACCGATGTGACGATCAACGACGGCGCGGTCGTTTCCGCACCGAAGGGCCTTGCCATCTACCACCCGCAGCTGGGCACTGTCACCGTCAACGGCGGCGAGATCAGCGGCCACACGGGCATTGAGATGTGCGCGGGCAAGCTGGTCGTGAACGACGGCAGCATTACCTCCACGGGCGACAACTGGGATACCGCCGGCAGCCAGAACGCCATTCTGGACGGCGCGGCGATCTCCATCATCAACCGCAACTACCCCGGCGGCGTCCCCACCGCTGAGATCAACGGCGGCACCATCAAGGCGACCGGCAATGGCGCTCAGACGGTCAAGGCGTACGACTACACCAACAACGCGGTTGCCGAGTGGACTGCCGCTGGCACCTACGTCAACATCACCGGCGGTACGTTCAGCAGCATCCCCACCAACATGGATGCTCTGTGCGCGGAGGGGTATATCCCGATGGAGAACACGGACGGCACGTATGGCGTCAGGAAAGCAACCTACGTTGCCGAGTACAATGGCACCAAGTACGAATCTCTGCAGGCGGCCATTGACGCGGCATCGCAGAGAAACGGCGGTCAGACGGAAGTGACGCTGCTGACCGATGTGACGATCACTGAGACTGTTGTCTTTGCCAAGATGTACAGCGCCGGTTCTGTGCTTCTCAACCTCGGCGGCTACACGCTCACCGGCAAAAACTGCCGCGCGCTCCAGATCAATAAGGGCAACCTCTATCTGGAGAACGGTACTGTCACCAGCACGGGCATTGTCAACAGCAGCTCCGTTATCCGCATCGGCAGCAACGAGGACGCCTACAGTGGTATCAGCCCCATGCTGTACATGCGGAATAGCGCCAAGGTGCTTGCTCCGGATTCCTACGGCGTGACCATCTTTGGCAGCAAGACTGTAAGTGAGAAGCTCACCGTTGCCGGTAACGCCTCTATCGAGGCCACCGGTCCCAGCCCCGCCATCAGCGGAAACGGCGATAAGGCCTTCCATGTGGACGGCAAGGGTACGCAGATCACTATCACAGGCAACGCAGTTGTTTCCGCAACGAACAACTACGCCATCTATCATCCGGATAACGGTACGCTGAATATTCAGGGTAACGCTACCATCTCCGGCAAGGGCGGCATCCAGATGTGCTCCGGCACGCTGAAGATCATCGGCAGCCCGAAAATCGAGACGCTTGGCAAGGCGGATCACGAGACCGGCGCGGCTGGCCCGATCTACGACATTGCGGCGATCTCCGCGGCCAACCGCAGCTACCCCGGCGGCGCACCTGTTGTGACCATCAAGGACACGCCTACCATCACCACTGTTGACGGCGAAAACGGCGAGGTTATCCATGCCTTCAGTTGGGACAACACCACGAAGACAGAGTCCGAGTGGGCGGAAGCTGGCGATTGCATCAACGTCTCCGGCGGTACCTACAACAAGACCTTCAACGAGGCATATCTTGCCGAAGGCTGCACGCTGGCAGCCAAGGATGGTATGTACACAGTCGAGCAGACGCCGGTTGCTGAGTACAACGGCACGCAGTACACCAGTCTGGCACAGGCGATTCTCGACGCGAACAAATCTGGCGGCACAGTCAAGCTGCTTGATAACGTCACGGTTACGAGCAGCCTTGGCATCGGTGGCACTGCTACTGTAACGTTGAATCTTAACAAGTATACTCTCACACTTGACGGCGCGCAGATTTATACGCAGGGCAGCGCGAATGTTACCATCAATAACGGTACGATCAAGCGCATCGACGAGCCTACCAGCGGCAGTGCCAGCAACTTCGCCATTCAGGTGATGAGCGGCAGCACCTTGCTGCTGGGCGGTACTCAGGCTATACAGAAGGTAGTGCTTGAAAGTCAGTATGGTATTTACAATGTTGGCGGTCTGCTGAATGTCCGCTACGCCAACATTACCACGGACGGCTGGTCCATCGCTGTAAACGACAGCGCCAGCAAGACCGGTTCGGTCGTTATTGGCAGCATAGGAACTGCCAATATCACCAGCCAAAACGGCAACTGCATCGGTACTGCAGTGAACAGCAAGCCCAATGTAACCATTAGCAAGGGTACGCTGACCTCTAACGGCACGGCTTGGGATGCTGGCGTCATCTACTGGGCATCCGAAGGCACGCTGACCATCACTGGCGGTACGTTCAAGGCAAGTTCCGCTGAGGGCAGCACCGCGGCGGCAGTCTACCAGAAGAACGGTACTGTCAAGATCTCCGGTACTACTGCCACGCTGCTCGGCAACAACGCGCTGGTCGTTCAGGCTGGCGATGGCAGCACCGGCACGATGGTCACCGAGCTCTCCGGCGGTAAGTATTCCACGGAGCCTGATAAGGCATTGGTTGTCGAAGGCAAGGAAGTCCACGAAAAAGATGGCCTCTTTGTCGTAGAGGGCGAGTACGTTGTCGAGGCCACGCTTGCGGATGGCACGATCAAGAGCTTTGACTCGTGGGATAAGCTTGCATCTGTTTGGAATGAAACCGGTGCGACGATCAAGCTTCTCAAGGACACCAGCACAGCGGAGCTTGTAGCACCCAATGGCAAGCTCACCATTGATTTCAATGGCAAAACCCTTACTGTGACTAAGGCTTCGAGCAGTAATGCAAACCTTGAAGCTGCAATTGTTGTCCAAAAGGGCGGCGAGTTGACCCTGAAGGATTCCGTTGGCAACGGTGGACTTACGACAACCAACGTTTATGGTGTTGAGGTCATCACTGGCTCGAAGCTGACGATTGAGAGCGGCAACTATAAATGCTTTACCTCTGCTGTTCAGGTCGATAACGGCACTGCTTACATCAAGGGCGGCACGTTCCAGACCGAAGACACGAACAAGCGCTATCTGCTCAACTGCATTGACGACGCTTACCAGGCTGGCACTGCGGTGATGGAAGTCACCGGCGGCACGTTCTACGGCTTCGATCCCAGCGCGAAACCCGAGGGCGAAGGCACGACCTACGTCAAGGTTGGCTATGTGGTCAAGAAGAATGAAAGTGTGTACACCGTAGAGAAGTCCACTGCGGAAGCGCAGATCGTTGGTACGCAGACCTTCGGTACGCTGACTGACATGCTGGCGCAGTCCGCAAATGGTCAGACCGTTGCGCTGGTCAACGATGCGACGGTGAACAACTGGTATTTTGCGGTTGCTCCCGGAAAGACAATCGACCTGAATGGTAATAAGCTGACAGTTACCGGTAAGCTCTATAGCTTTGGTAAGGTCATTGACTCTACCGAAGGTGAGGGTCTGCTGAGCGTTACGGACATGGCCGGCTCCCAGCTGCCCAAAGACAACGGTTATCTGCCCATCAAGGACGGTGATGGCTACAGACTGTACAAGTACGAGTTTGCAGCGTATGGCACGAAGGCAAGCGATGATAAGAACTCTGTGATGTTCGCTGTTCAGCTTGAGTTTACGAACCTCGAGGCTTGGGATAAGATCAAGGCTGACAAGAACAGCGTGCAGCTCACCTATCTGGCTGAGTGGAACGGGAACAAGTCGATCTTCAGCTTCAAGCACAGCACGCTTGCTGGCATCGCCGGTAAGGCAACTGCGGAGAAGCCGACTGCGTACTTCACGATGACCATCAGCGGCTTCAACAGCCTCAACCTGGATGGTGCTGAGTTCAAAATGACCCCGCAGCTCGAGTGTGCATTCTTTACCCACAGCGTTGATACGCAGACTTACACGATTGGAGGATAATCTGAGATGATGAAAAAGCAGTATGAAAAGCCCACAGCGGTAAAGGTCAGCTTTGCCGTTGAGGACGTGCTGATGGATGATGGAACGCTTACTCCGATCACCGGCAGCGATAAGGGCGACATCAATCCGCCGTTTGCCATTGACGAGGGTTATCAGAATCCGTAATGCTCTGTAAAATCGCGGAACTCTTTACCGAGGTCCCGGCGGCGGGGGGGATGTCCCCCCGCTGTCGGGCGTACCTCGCGGACGAAGACGTTCAGCCGGACATCGTCATCCGGCAGGAGTATTACAGACCGGAAGGCTGGGTGGGGCTTGACCCCGCGCTGCTGGAATACATGGAGTCCGGGCAGCAGTTTTACTGGCATCTGCTCCGCTTTGGCGGCTTGATGCTGCACGCGTCGGCCGTGGCGCTGGAGGGGAGGGCGTACCTCTTTTCCGGCCCCTGCGGGCGCGGGAAGTCCACGCACACGCGGCTGTGGCAGAGCGTCTTCGGCGAGCGCGCGCAGGTCTTCAATGACGATAAGCCCGCGCTGCGCCGTCTGGACGGACGCTGGTACGCCTACGGCACGCCGTGGTGCGGCAAGGACGGCATCAACCTCAACCAGAAGTGGCCGCTCGGCGGCATCTGCTTTCTGGAGCAGGCGCAGGAAAACCGCATCCGGCGGCTGAGCGCCGCGGAGGCGCTGCCGCTCGTGCTGGCGCAGACGACGTACCGCTTACAGCCGCAGAGCATGGAGCTGCTGCTCGCGTCGCTCGACAAGCTGCTGTGTGAGGTGCCGGTCTTCCTGCTGGAGAACCGGCCAGACGAGGCGGCGGCCCGATTGAGCTTTGAGACGATGCGGCGCGCCGCGGAGGAGGAAGGACTATGACCATCAAAGAAAACTTCGTGCTGCGGCAGGTGGCTGGCAGCTATGTTGTCGTAGCGGTGGGCGAGGCGAGCGTTGATTTCAACGGGATGCTGACGCTCAACGAGAGCGGCGCGCTGCTGTGGCGCACGCTGGAGCGCGGCGCGGATCACGCGGCGCTCGTCGCGGCGCTGACCTCGGAGTACGAGGTGGACGAAGCGCAGGCCTCGCGCGACGCGGATGAATTTCTGGACATGCTGCGCAAGGCGGGCTGCCTTGCGGAGTAAGCAGACGCAGCGCTTCCGCGCTGCGGGTCGGGCCGGAGCGTTCCGGCCTGTCCCGAAACGCGGAAACCATAAGGAACACAAAAGGAGAACGACATGAAAAAACTGATGACGATGCTGCTGGCGCTGTGCATGACGGCGTCCCTTCTGACGGGCGCGGCGAGCGCCTACACGGCGGAGGAGCAGAACAAGGCCGACGCGCTGAACAGTCTCGGCCTGTTTCTCGGGACGCTGCAGGGCTATGAGCTGGACGCGAAGCTTGACCGCAGCCAGAGCGTGATGCTGCTGGTGCGTATGCTGGGCAAGCTGGAGACGGCGGAGAAGGGCAGCGACACGAATCCCTTCACGGATGTACCGAAGTGGGCGGACAAGGTCGTGAGCTATGCCTACGTGAACGGGCTGGTCAAGGGCTACGGTCCGACGACGTTCGGCGGCACGGACACGGTGTCGGATTATCAGTATCTGACGATGGTGCTGCGCGCGCTGGGCTATGACGACAGCGAGGAGACGCCGGATTTCAACTGGCGGAAGAGCCGCGAGCTGGCGAAGGAGCTGAAGCTGGTGGAGAGCACGGAGGATGATCCGAACTTTGACCGCGGCAGCGCCGTGGTGATCTTCTGGAACGCGCTGAACACGAACTGCAAGGGCAGCACGAAGACGCTGGCCGCCCGCCTGATCGAGCAGGGCGTATTCACCGACGCGCAGTTCAGCGCAGCGTCTGAGATCGCGAAGAACGGGAAGAAGACGGAGACCGGCACGACCGGCAGTACGGGGAACACCGGCAATACGGGCAATTCCGGCAACAGTGGGAATACCGGCAATAACGGCGGCAATACGTCGACCGGCAGCGAGGATAGGGCGGCCCTCACGTGGGAGCAGTATGAGGCGATGAGCGCGGAGGAGCAGTACAAGTTCTTCCAGAGCTTCAGTGATCCTGCGGACTTCTTTGCATGGCGAGAGAAGGCCAAGGCGGACTATGACAAGGCGCACCCGACGATCGAGGTCGGCAAGGACGGTACGATCGACATCGGCGATCTGATCAACGGCAAGAACTGAGATGGAGATCCACAGCGTACCGATGTCGGCGCTGACGCCGCTGCTGGAGGAGATCCTGCAAAGCGGCGGGAGCGTGGAGATGACGGTGACGGGGCGGAGCATGGAGCCGATGCTGCATGACCGCGTGAGCCGCGTGCGGCTTTGCGCGCCGCGCGAGATCAAGCGCGGCGATCTGCCGCTGTACCGCCGCGCGGATGGGAGCTATGTGCTCCATCGCGTGACGGACGCGGACGCGGAGCGCGTGACCTGCTGTGGTGACGCGCAGTGGGCGCTCGAGCACGGCGTCACGCGGGAGCAGATCGTGGCGGTGACGGAAGCGTTCGACCGAAAGGGCGGACGCTGGGTGCGCGCGGATTCCGCGCTGTACGGCGTCTACTGGCGCGTCTGGCTGGCGATCCGCCCGCTGCGGCACCTTGCCGTCGGCGGCACGCGGCGCATAAAGCGCCTGCTTGCCAAAGGAGCAGGCAGATGAGGCCCGAGCTTGCGCGCGCGCTCGCACCCTGCCGCAGAGCGGGGTGGGGGCTGGCGCTCCTTACGGGTCTGCGCGCGGCGCTGCTCGTGGCGCTGGCCATGGCTACGCGCGGCGTGCTCAACAGCGCGCCGGAGGACGGGCGCTTTGCCCTCTGGTGCACGGCGCTGCTGGGACTGAGCGTGCTGCTGCCGCTGCTGGGCGGCGGGATCAGGGCATGGTCCGGCAGGGCGTCGGACGAAAGCACATCCACTTTACAGCGCGGTCTGCTGGAGCTTTTGGAGCACAAGGACTGCGCGCATATCAACGCATACCACAGCGGGCACCTCTACAGCCGCCTGATGGGCGACTGCCGGACGGCCTGCGGAAAATATCTGAGCCTTCTGCCGGAGATATTCGGGCAGGTGATCCAGCTGTGCGCGGCATTCGTCACGCTGGCCGTGCTGCGGCCGCCGCTTGCGGCGGTGCTCGCGGTCTGCGGCGCGCTGGCGGCGCTGGCGGGCCTGTGCTTCCGACGTGTGCTCAAAAGCCGTCATACCGCCGAGCGCAGAGCGGCGGAGCAGCTCACCGCCTGCTTGCAGGAGGGGCTGGAGCATCTGGAGGTCACGCGCAGCGTGGCGGCGGACGGCGAGAGTGTGCGGCGCTTCGGCGCGAGCCAGAGCCTGTGGCTCAGGGCGCGCAAGGTGCTGCGAAGACTCTCGGTCGGCGGCTGGACGGGTTTTTCGCTGGTGCTGTATCTTGGCAGCGGCGCGGCCATTCTGTGGGGCGCGCTGTCGATCCACAGCGGGAGCCTGAACTTCGGCGATCTGACGGCTATTTTGCAGCTCATCGGCCTGTTCCGTTCCCCCGTGACGGGGCTGACAGGCGTGCAGAGCCAGCTCGCCGCCGTGGACGCGGCGATAGACCGGCTCAACGAGCTTTACGAGCTGCCGGACGAGTCGGTTGGCGAGGAGGCGCCGGAGGACGCAAAGCCGCTGGCGCTCGTATTTGACCACGTGACCTTTGCCTATGCGGGGGAGGAGCGCGCGGTGCTGCGCGATTTCAGCGCGCGCGTGCCGCTGGACCGCTGGACATGCCTGACGGGCATGTCGGGGCGCGGTAAGAGCACGCTCTACCGCCTGATCCTCGGCGTGTACCGCCCGCAGGAGGGCAGCGTGCTGCTGGAGACGGATCGGGGGACATATCCCTGTACGGCCGCAACGAGACGCTTTTTCGGCTTTGTGCCGCAGCCGCCGGTGCTGTTTTCCGGCACCGTGCGGGAAAACCTCCTGCTGGCGGACCCGAAGGCTTCGGACGGGAGACTGTGGGAGGCGCTGGACGCCGCTGCGTGCGGCTTTCTGCGCGAGCTGCCGCAGGGACTCGATACGACGCTCGGCGAGGACGGCGAGGGCCTGTCTGCGGGACAGCGGCAGCGCATTGCGATCGCACGGGCGCTGCTGCGCGGCGCGCCGGTACTGCTGCTTGACGAGATCACCTCGGCGCTGGACGGCGCGACGGAGACGGAGGTGCTGGGGCGGCTGCATGAGCGGTATCCCGCGGCATTGACCGCGACGCACCGGCCGCAGCTCCCGCGGGAGCTGGGAATGGCGTTTTTGGATTTGGAGAGTTCGCCGCAGGAGGTGACGTCAGATCGCTGAGAAACGAAAAAAGCATACGGGGCGGCGCATCGTGCTGACGGTGCTGGCGCTCGTGGTGCTGGCGCTGGGCGCGCTTGCATGGCGGTTCCGTGAGGAGCTTCACGCCTTCCAGATCGCACGGCAGTACAGCACGGGAGAGCTGCAGGAGCAGCTCGACGGCACGGATCAGACGATCCGCGACGCGGTAGACGCCTCGAGCGATATTGCCGTCCGCGCGCCGACGGACGAGGAGAAGCAGGCGCTGCGCGACGGCACGATGACGCAGGACGAGCTGGTCGGCCGGTTGACAGGCGGCGAAGAAAAGGCTGCATCTGATGCAAAGCCGGCGGAAACGGAAAAGCCGGCGGAGGAGCCGGATGCGCAGCAGGAATATCAAAAAGCGCTTTCGGCGCTGATCGCCAAAGTCTACGTGCTGCGCGAGGAATACACGAACGCGCTCGAGGATATGGAGACCGCCGCGAGGGCGGACTATTACGCGCTGCCGGACGGGCAGCGCAGCGCAGCGAAGCTTGCCCCTCTCGTGAGCAGCTATCTTGCCAAAGCGACGGCGCTCGAAAAGGAGTGCGACGGGAAGATGGACGCGGTCATCGCGGAGATGGAGCAGCTCATCAAGGAAAACAACGGTGACATGAGTTTGACGGACACCGTGTTTGATACCTATGTCAAGGAAAAAAGCTTAAAAAAGGCGTGGTACCTATCCCGCCTGCAGGAGAAAGGACTGGTCTGACATGAAACGTAAGATCACAATGGCGCTGGTGCTCGTTATGCTGCTGGGGCTGCTTGCGCCGCAGGCGGCGCTGGCGACCACGAGGTATTACCTCGAGCTGACCATCACGGAGACCAACGCGCCGTATCGCACCGTGACCGGCACGAGCGGCTATCTGAGCATCGACAGTGACAGCCTGACCGGCGCGGTGGTGCAGGTCATCAACAGCAAGTACGACAAGGGCGACGGCGCGCTGCGCACCTTTGCCTCACGCGCGATGAAGCAGGTCATGGACAACGGCCTGAGCGCCTATAACAATGGCCGGTGGTCCGGCTGGGTCGCGGCCTATCAGGCCGATCCGACGATCGTAAATGCGAATGACGCGGCGGTGGCGGTCGACCTGAAGAACAAGCTCGTCGACCTGACCACGACGCCGGACGCGCTGACGGTGGGGACGCTTTATCAGCTCTCCTACACGCCGGCCAACGTCTCCGTCGGCGACCCCGCGAGGGGCAACACCTATGTCGTCTCCTTCACGCTCAAGGAGTACACGACGGGCGAGACGAAGCTTACGCCGGCAAGCCCCGATGAGACGGGCGTTGCGAAGCTTTTGAACACGGACGAGCACAAGCTGTTCATGATCGGCGACGATAAGGGCATGTTCCGCCCGGGCGATTCCATCACCCGCGCGGAGGTCGCGCAGATGTTCTACCGTCTGCTCCGCGACCAGAATGTTGCGATCACGAAAACCTTTGCCGACGTGAAGGAGAATGCGTGGTACGCGACCGCTGTCGGCGTGCTGGCTTCGAGCGGCATCATCAACGGCACGAGCGAGACGACGTTTGAGCCGTCGCGCGCGATCACGCGCGCGGAGTTCACCGCGATCTGCACGCGCTTTGCCAAGGCCGCGAGCGGCAGCGTGAGCTTTACGGACGTTTCCGTGAACCACTGGGCCTACGGCGCCATCTCCACGGCTGTGAGCTACGGCTGGGTCCGCGGCGACGGCACGGGTAAGTTCAACCCCGATGCAAAGATCACGCGTGCGGAGGCGGCCGTGATCGTCAACCGCGTGCTGGGGAGACTGGGCGACTCTGCCGCGATCAAGGCGGGCGAGGGCAAGCGCTTCCCCGACGTGAGCGAGAGCTTCTGGGGCTTTATCGATATCGTGGAGGCGACCACGGATCACGACTACCGCTTCGACGCGAGCCGCCAGAACGAGACGTGGACAAAGTGAGCTGACAGTATCGCGCAGCACAGAGAATAAATGCGGAAAAGCCCCGCCGCAACGGGCGGGGCTTTTTCCGACTGAGGGAGCATTGCTTTGGAGAACAGAGAGTACGACTTTTTCTTTCGGCTGCTATCTTCGGTGATCAGTGGGCGGCCGTTGTCCAAAGAGGATCGCTCCCTGTATGTGCCTGCCATGCTGCCGGAGCTGACGGCGCTGGCGCGGCACCATGACCTTGCGCATCTGCTTGCGCTTGGCTTGAAGAACAATGGCCTGACCGATGAGAGCAGCGGGGCGCTTGAAAATGAGATATTTCGGGCGGTATTCCGATATGAGCAGCTCAATTACGAGCTGACGCGGATCCGCGAGACCCTTGAGCAGACAAAGGTCCCGTTCATCCCGCTGAAGGGCGCGGTGCTCAGGGACTACTATCCGGAGCCGTGGATGCGGACGAGCTGCGATGTCGATGTGCTCGTCCACGAGGAGGATCTGGATAGGGCGACGGCTGCTCTTGCGGACGCGCTGAATTATCAGATCGGGGAGAAAAGCGAACATGACATCCAGATCCTCACACAAAGCGGACAGCATATTGAGCTGCACTTTAATCTGATCGAGGATCATCCGATCAGGCGGGCGTCGGCAGTGCTGGGCCGCGTGTGGGATGCTGCGGTACGGCATGACGGCTGGACGTGCTGGTACGAAATGCCGGACGAGCTGTTCTTTTTCTACCATATCGCACACATGGCAAAGCACGTTGAGAACGGAGGCTGCGGCATCCGTCCGTTTCTGGATATCTGGGTAATGACGCACCGTGTCCCGCACGACAGGGACAAGCAGGGGCGGCTTCTTGCAGATGGCGGCCTTTCCGTGTTTGCAGGGCAGGCGGAGCGGCTGGCGGAGATATGGTTCGGAAACGGTGCGCGTGATGATACGGCCTGCCGTCTGGAGAACTACATCGTAAATGGCGGCGTGTACGGAAATCTTGTGAATCAGATGTCGGTGCAGCAGATCAGACATGGCGGGAAGCTGCGGTATGCCTGCGCCCAGATATGGCTTCCGTATGAGGCGCTGACGAGAGCTTACCCTTCGCTTGAGGGAAAGCCTCAGATGCTTCCGCTGTATGAGCTGCGCCGCTGGGGACGGCTGCTGTTTATTGACGGGATCGGGCGCGGTCTCAGCAGACTGCGCCTGAACAACAGCATCAGTAATAAACGTGCGGAGAATGTAAAGGAGCTTCTTTCAGCGCTTGGGCTGGAGGAAGATGACGATGAGATCCCAAAAGGGGCAATATGAGAGCGGAAAAGCCCTGCCGCAGCGGGCGGGGCTTTCTTTGCAGCATCGCGGTCGAAAAATGCAGTATTACAGAGAATCATGACGGAGGGAGGGGAAGCCGGATGGCGGCAAGGCCAAAGATAACAAAGCAGACGCTGGCGATCATGGCCATCGATGTGCTGCTGCTGACGTTTGCCGGCGGTCTTGCACTGCTGGCGCGCTTCGACTTTTCCTTTGAAGAGCTCCCAGCGAATTATGCCGAGGCGTGGCTGAAGTTCCTGCCTGTGCAGGCAGTGCTGACCCTCGTAATGTTTTCACTGCTGCGGATGTATCGCTATGTCTGGCGTTCGGTGAGCGCGCAGGACGTGGCGGAGATGATCCTTGTCACCATGCTGACGGGCGTGGTGAGCAACGGCCTGAGCATCCTGCTGGGCCTTGGGATGCCGCGCAGCGTGCAGTTCATCTCCCTTGTGCTGCAGGTCATCCTGCTGACGGGCGTGCGCTGCACTTTGCGTTTTTACGATGCGGTCAGACGCACGGTGAGACGCGGAGAGCGGGGCGGCGGGCAGCGCATCATGCTCATCGGCGCGGGAGAGGCCGGACGTGTGCTCATCCGCGAGAGCATGTTCAATTCCAGTGCCGACGGCGGCATCTGCTGCGTAATCGACGACAATCCCGCCAAGTGGGGAAGGTTTCTCAACGGCGTGCCCATCGTGGGCGGGCGCGGGAGGATCATAGAGGCGGCGCGGGAGAGGAATATCGACCAGATCATATTTGCGATCCCATCGCTGAGCGCAAAGGAAAAGAAAGCGATCCTTGAAATTTGTCAACAGACCGGCTGCCGCGTGCGCGTGCTGCCGGAGATCTATAAAATGATGAGCGGCAGCGTCAGCATGGCAGCTGTCAAGGACGTGCAGATGGAGGATCTGCTCGGGCGCGAGCCGGTCAGGCTCGACACGGCGATGCTCTCCGGCTTTCTGCACGGGAAGACCGTGCTCGTCACGGGCGGGGGCGGTTCCATCGGCAGCGAGCTGTGCCGCCAGATCGCGCCCTACGGGCCGAAGCGGCTCGTGATCCTCGATATCTATGAGAACAACGCCTACGACATCCAGCAGGAGCTGCTGCGCACCTACGGACGGGATTTTCCGCTGAGCGTGGAGATCGCCTCCGTGCGCGATAAGGAAAAGGTCTACAAGCTCGTGCGGCGCTACCGGCCGGATATCATTTTCCATGCCGCCGCGCACAAGCATGTGCCCTTGATGGAGGACTGCGCGGAGGAGGCCGTGAAGAACAACATCTTCGGCACCTATCACGTCGTCCGCGCGGCGGAGAAGTTCGGCGTGAAGAAGTTCGTGATGATCTCGACCGATAAGGCGGTCAATCCGACGAACTTTATGGGCGCGACAAAGCGCTTTTGCGAGATGATCCTGCAAAGCAGACGGGAAAGCCCTACGGAATTCTGCTGTGTGCGCTTTGGCAACGTCCTTGGCTCCAACGGCTCGGTCGTGCCGCTGTTCCGCCGGCAGATCGCGGCGGGCGGGCCGGTGACGGTGACGGACAAGCGGATCATCCGCTATTTTATGACGATCCCCGAGGCGGCGCAGCTCGTGCTCGAGGCGGGCGCGATGGCGCGCCAGAGCCAGATCTTTGTGCTCGACATGGGCGAGCCGGTGAAGATATTGTCGCTGGCGGAAAATCTGATCCGCCTCTCCGGACTGGAGCCGTACAAGGACATTGAGATCAAAGAGATCGGTCTGCGGCCGGGCGAGAAGCTTTACGAGGAGCTGCTGATGAACAGCGAGACGCTGAGCGCCACGCCGAATGAGAAGATATTCGTTGAGCAGCAGCAGGAGATCCGCGCAGCTCGGATCCTGAGCGACCTTGAGACGCTGGACCGCGCGATTGCGGAGGGGAGCTCGAACGAGGAACTGACGGCGCGGCTCAAGACGATGGTGCCGACTTATTACGATCCCGACGAGGTGAACCATGCCGCGCAGGAGCGCGAGCAGGAGCTCGTGCGGGTCGGATGAGGGGGAGGTAAGGATGGGAACGGTATTGCTTACGGGGGGCACCGGCTTCATCGGCTCCCATATTGCCGTGGAGCTGCTTGCCGCCGGCTATGACGTGATCCTCGCGGACGATCTTTCCAACAGCGAGGAGAGCGTAGCGGCACGCATCGGTGAGATCGCGGGAAGAACGCCAAGGTTTTACCGCGCGGATGTGGCCGACCGCAGCGCCGTGGAGACGATCTTCACAGAGAATGCCATCGACGCGGTGATCCACTGCGCGGGCAGCAAGGCGGTGGGCGAGTCGGTGCAAAAGCCGGTCATGTACTACCGCAACAATCTTGATACGACGCTGACGCTTTTGGAGGCGATGGCACGCCACGGCGTCCGCCGGTTCGTGTTCAGCTCGTCTGCGACGGTGTATGGCGCGGACACGCCCGCGCCGTATCGGGAGGACGCGCCGACAGGCGGCTGCACCAATCCCTATGGCTGGACAAAGTACATGATCGAGCAGATGCTGCGGGATGCGGCGGCTGCCGATCTGGAGCTTTCTGTGGTGCTGCTGCGGTACTTCAATCCCATCGGCGCGCATGAGAGCGGACTGATCGGCGAAAAGCCGAACGGCATCCCCAACAACCTGATGCCGTACATCACGCAGGTGGCGGCGGGGAAGCGGGAGCGGCTTTCCATATTCGGCGGCGATTATCCGACGCCGGACGGCACCGGCGTGCGGGATTATATCCATGTGGTCGATTTGGCGAAAGGCCATGCTGCGGCGCTCCGCTTTGCGGAGACGCACCGCGGCGTGGAGACGGTCAACCTCGGCACAGGCAGAGGCTACAGCGTGCTGGAGGTCGTGCATGCGTTCGAAAAAGCAAATGGGGTGAAGATCCCCTGCGTCATTGCACCGCGCAGAGCGGGCGACCTCGCCGTGTGCTGCGCGGATACGGAGAAGGCGGAGCGTGTGCTTGGCTGGCGCGCGGAGCGCGGACTTACGGATATGTGCCGTGACGCCTGGCGATGGCAGACGGCGGCGGATGAGCGCACGGGGAAAAAACAGGAGACGTAGAATGGATAAGAGACTTTTGCTCGCCAGTCCGCATATGTCGGACGAGGGCTATGAGCTTCAATACATACAGGATGCCTTCCAGAAAAACTGGATCGCGCCGCTGGGCGAAAACGTCAACGAGCTGGAGAAAGCCATGGGCACTTATCTGGGGGGCGGATATCCCGTCGCCCTGTCCGCCGGTACGGCGGCGCTGCACCTTGCGATGATCCTTGCAGGAGTGAGCGCCGGCGATACGGTCTTTTGCCAGAGCCTGACGTTTTCCGCATCGGCCAACCCGATCGCGTATCTGGGGGCGAAGCCGATATTCATCGATTCCGAGCGCGAGACGTGGAATATAGACCCTGCCGCGCTGAGAAGGGCATTCGAGCTGTATGGCACGCCGAAGGCCGTCGTTGCGGTGCATCTGTACGGAACCCCCGCAAAGCTGGACGATCTCGGCGCGCTTTGCCGCGAGTACGGCACGCTGCTGATCGAGGACGCCGCCGAGGCGCTGGGGTCCGCCTATAACGGTCAAAAGTGCGGCACATTCGGCGCGTTTGGCGCCCTGTCCTTTAACGGCAACAAGATCATCACGACCTCCGGCGGCGGGATGCTGCTGTGCGGGAGCGAGGAGACGGCGAACCATGCGCTGAAGCTTGCAACGCAGGCGCGCGAGCGCGCACCGTGGTATCAGCACGAGGAGATCGGCTACAACTATCGTATGAGCAACATTTCCGCCGGCATCGGCCGCGGACAGATGAAGGTGCTGCCGCTGCGCGTGCGTCAGAAGCAGGCGATTTTCGCGCGCTACTCTGAAAACCTGAAAGGTCTGCCGCTGACCATGCAGCCGAAGCTTGCGTGTGCCGAGCCGAACCGCTGGCTGTCCGTTTTGCTGCTCGACAGCGGCTGCGGCGTGACGCCCGCGGACGTGCTGGCGCGGCTGGAGAAAGAAAATATCGAGGGCCGTTATCTCTGGAAGCCGATGAACATGCAGCCTGTTTTTGCAGACGGGCCGTTTGTCAGCGTCAGCGATGCGCCGGTCTGCAGCGACCTGTTTGCCCGTGGAGTTTGTCTGCCCAGCGACACGAAGATGAGCATGGACGATGTTGACCGTGTGAGCGCGGTCATTCGGGAGCTGTTCTGATGCGGCACAAGGCAGGTTTTTATGAAAAATATGTCAAGCGGCTGCTGGACATTGTGCTTTCAGGGCTTGCGATGCTCGTGCTGTCACCGCTGCTGCTGGTGACGGCGATCCTTGTGCGCGTCAAGCTGGGCAGCCCCGTGATCTTCTGTCAGGAGCGGCCGGGGAGAAACGAGGAGATCTTCCGGCTCCATAAATTCCGCAGCATGAGCGATGCGCGGGATGAAAACGGCGAACTGCTGCCGGATGAGATGCGTCTGACAAGCTTTGGCAGAAAGCTGCGCGCGCTGAGCATTGACGAGCTTCCGGAGCTTTGGGATATTTTTCGGGGCAAGATGAGCATCGTCGGCCCGCGTCCGCTGCTGGTGGAATATCTGCCATATTACACAGAGGAGGAACGGCACAGGCACGATGTGCGCCCAGGCCTGACCGGCTGGGCACAGGTGCATGGGCGCAACCTTGTATCGTGGGAGGAGCGGTTTGCGTACGACGTGGAATACGTCGACCGCATCAGCTTTGCGCTGGATGTAAAAATCGTTTTGATGACGATACGGTGTGTCCTTGCCCGTGAGGGGATCAGCGCGGAGGGCAGCGCAACGATGGAAGCATTTACGGGAACGGAGGCCGCGGTACATGAATAGGCCAGTTATTGTGATTGGAGCCAGCGGTCATGGAAAGGTCGTTGCAGATGCAGTTTGCAGACAGGGGGACACATTGCTCGGCTTTTTGGATGACAGCGAAACGCTTCCTTCCAAAGTGGGAGGTTTTCCGGTGTTGGGGAAGATTTCTGAATTCAAGAACTATCCGGATGCAGCATTTATCGTTGGCATTGGAGATTCTGACGTTCGGGAACGAATCGTAAACCTTATCGACGGATCGCGGTGGTATACAGCGGTACACCCGTCAGCTGTTGTTTCTGAATCAGAGACACAGATCGGGGAGGGCAGCGCTGTAATGGCAAATGCTGTCATAAACCCGTCGGCTCAAATCGGGAAGCACTGCATTATCAATACAATGGCGGTTGTAGAGCATGATGATCGAATCGGAGACTTTACTCATATCTCTGTCGGTGCAAGGCTGGGAGGAAACGTGTCGGTTGGCGGTCATGCTTGGATCGGCATCGGTGCTGTCGTGAGCAACAACGTCTTTATCTGCGACCATTGTGTGATCGGTGCTGGCGCTGTTGTCATTCACGATATCAAGGAGAGAGGAACCTATGTCGGAGTCCCTGCAAGGAAAATCAAATAAGCGAATTCTAGTACTTGCGAACAACGATGTTGGACTATACCGCTTTCGGAAAGACCTGCTTGCGGCACTCTTGGACGAAGAGAATGAAGTATATATCTCACTGCCGTATGGTGATTTCATCTCGGAATTGGTGCAGCTTGGCTGCCGTTTCATTCATACACCCATCGATCGCCGTGGGATGAATCCTCTGCGCGACGGCAAGCTGTTCCGCCAATATCGCGCCATGCTGCGAGAAGTCGAGCCGGATCTGGTCCTGACTTACACCGTCAAGCCCAACATCTACGGCGGTTTGGCCTGCCGGATGGCGCGCATCCCCTATGCCGTGAACATTACCGGCCTTGGCAGTGCCATTGAAAACGGCGGCTGGCTCAGAAAATTTGTGTTGATGCTTTACCGCTCGGCGCTGAAGGCTGCAACGGTCGTGTTCTTCGAGAACGCGGAAAACCGTAATGCGCTTGTGGCGGCCGGTGTTGTGCCGAAGGGGCGCGACGCGGTGCTCAGCGGTGCAGGAGTCAATTTGGCGGATTATCCATATCAAGCTTACCCGCAGGAGCGGCCGGTACGGTTTCTCTTTGTGGGTCGCGTTATGCACGAAAAGGGTGTGGACGAGCTGTTCGCCGCTGCAAAGCGAATGAAGCAGAAATTTGGCGACGACGTGGAGTTCCACATCGTCGGTTCTTTTGAAGAAGCTTATAAGCCCATTATGGACGAGTTAGAGAAAGCTTGTGTCGTCAAATACCACGGTCATCAGCCGGATATGAAGCCGTTCTACGCAATGGCGAGCTGTATCGTGCTGCCGTCGTACCACGAGGGTATGTCCAACGTGCTGCTGGAGGCTGCCGCCTCTGGGCAGCCGCTTATCACCAGCAATATCCCGGGCTGCCGCGAGGCGGTCGAGGACGGCGTCAGCGGCTGGCTCTGCCCCGTTAGGGATGCCGACGCGCTGTACGGCGCGATGGAACGCTTTATGGGGCTGCCGGAGGCGCGGAGGGCTGAAATGGGTCGCCGCGGCAGGGAGCGGATGGAACGGTGCTTTGATAAAGCGATGGTGGTAGAGGAAACGATGAAGCATTTGGGGATCATGCATGATTGATTTGGTATTGCTGATGTTATCCGCGGTAGCTCTGGCGTGGTGTGCGGATCACGTTGCGTTTGGGCCGGTAGACCCTAAACGGAGACACCGGCTCGTCATTTGCACGATACTGCTCATCATTCTGCTGGCCGGCTTCGCGGGCCTGCGTACGCGCTATAATGATACCGGCGCATACCGCCGCGCTTACGAGCTGATCACAGGGAGCTGGTGGGAATATTCTGACAAAAGCATCGGCTCAAATCCGCTGTTCAACTGGATCAATTATCGATTGAAGCTGCACGGCGTATCCACGCAGAATTTTCTGATGTTCTGGGCGTTTTTGACGGTGGGCTGTTATCTTGCGTTCCTGCACCGCTATTCGGTCGATTATCCCTTGACGATTTTTCTGCTGTTTACAACGGGCTGCTATACCTTTGTATTTGCGGGGATCAAGCAGGCTGCGGCGGTCGGGGTCGCGCTCATCGCGGTGACATTTGCATTGAAAAGGAAATGGGCGCCCTTTGCCGTCGGCATGGTCGCAGCCATCCTGATCCATCCGTATGCGTTCATGTATTTTCTGGTGCCGTTTGCGCAGTTTCGTCCGTGGAGGAAAAAGACCTATTGGATGCTGGTAGCTTTCCTTGCGGCGGGCTTTTTGCTTCGTCCGCTGCTCGGCTCGCTGGTCAGCGTCACAACGCTGCTCGGCGAGGAATATACCGTATCGTCTTTTACGGGCGAGGGCGTCAATGTCTTTCGTGTCCTTGTCAGCAATGTCCCGCTTGTTTTGTCGTTTCTGTACAGGGAAAGACTGTTTGCGGACAGCACAGGGGAAGAGAACCTCATGGTGAACCTCGCGATGCTTAATGGAGCGATCATGTTCATCGGACTGTTTGGTACGGCAAACTATTTTGGCCGGCTTGCCAATTATTTTTTGATCTTCCAGACACTGTCGCTTCCGTGGATGCTGAGAAAACTCGGCAGAAAAGATGGAGGGCTGATAACGCTGCTCGCGGTGCTGGGATACCTTGCGTATTTCTACTATGCAAATGCAATCAATCAGCCGTTTGACCATGGATTTGCAAGGCTGAGCTTGTCGGAATATTTCAGCTTGGCGGGAGGATAACAGGATATGGAGCAAACGCCGAAAGTCAGTATTATCGTACCTGTCTACAATACTGCGCCGTATCTTCGGCAATGCATGGACAGCTTGGTCAGACAAACCTACCGGAATATTGAGATCATTTGTGTAGATGACGGCTCGACTGATGCAAGCAGCGAAATATTGGAGCAATATGAGAAGAATGATCCCAGAATTTCCGCTTTGCACATCAAGAACTCAGGAGTAGCATTTGCACGAAATCTAGCGCTTTCCCGCGCATCCGGTAAGTATGTGACCTTTGTAGACAGCGATGACTGGATCGATGTCGTAACTTGTGAAAAGGTAGTCTTACAGGCTGAAAAGCTGCTTGCTGACATGATCATGTGGCCGTATATCCGTGAGTTTCCGGATCATAGTGCTCCCAAGGTCGTTTTTTCAGAACATAGGCGCTTTGATGAAGCGGAATGCAAGGGACTTCAGCGCCGTATGATAGGACCTTTGGGAGAGGAGCTTGCACATCCTGAGAATGCCGATGCCCTTTCAACTGTATGGGGAAAGCTCTACCGGAGAGATATTATTGCGCAAAACGGTATTCGTTTTGTTGATCTGCGGCGCATAGGGACATATGAAGATGGGCTATTTAATCTTCATTACTTTTCAAAAATAAAGAATGCCGTTTATATTCCCGAATATTTTAGTCACTATCGCAAAAACACAGGCATGACCTCAAAGTATAGAGACCGGCTGGCATCCCAATGGAAAAATCTGTTTTCCGATATGCGAGCTTACATTAAGGAGAGCAAAAGTACTCCATATCTTGAAGAAGCACTCAATAATCGCATCAGCCTGAGCGTTATTGGTTTGGGGCTGAATGCATTGGCGCTTCCGAACCGCGAGGCTTTGCGGGAGATACATAGCATTCTGTCGGATGAGGAATATCGTGTGGCGATCAAGAACTTGCCGATGAGATATTTCCCCTTACATTGGTGGGCGTTTTTTGCCTGCTGCAAGCTGAATTTTGCAGCAGGAGTATTCCTGCTCTTGAAGTGCATGGAAAGGATAAAAGGATGAGTGAAAATTCAGTGCAGCAGCCGATCAGGGTGCTGAATATGTTCACCATCATGGATCGCGGCGGTGCAGAGACCATGGTGATGAACTATTATCGACATATTGATCGGACAAAGGTGCAGTTCGATTTCCTCGTTCATCGAGAACGTCGGGGAGCCTATGATGACGAGATCGAAGCGCTGGGCGGCAGGATATACCGAATGTGCCCCATCTATCCCCAGAACTTTGTACGCTATAAGCGCGAACTCCGTGTCTTTTTTCAAGAGCATCCAGAGTATAGGATCGTGCATTCCCATATGTCAGAGCTGGGGTATTTTGCGTTTTGTGAGGCTGAACGGAACGGCGTACCTGTGAGGATCTGTCACGCACATAATGCACCTCACGGCTTCGATGCGAAGATGATCATGCGGACGTATTTTAAGAAGCGCATGATACCGCATTTGACACATTTGTTTATGTGCGGTATCGAGTCAGGCAGATGGCTCTACGGAAGGGAAAATGAAGGTCGGTTTATTATGCTGAACAACGCGATCGATGCCGCGGCCTATACCTGTGATCCGATGAAGCGTGTCGAGATGCGTCGGCGGCTTGGTCTCACAAATGAATTGACAGTCGGACATGTGGGCCGTTTCAACCCACAAAAAAATCATCCATTTCTCATCGACATCTTTGCCGCACTGCTGAAAAAGGAACCAGATGCCGTCCTTTTGCTGGTCGGCGGCGGAGGGGATATGCCGAAAATACAGGCAAAGGTGCAAGCATTAGGCATTGCGGAGCACGTCCGTTTCCTCGGCGTCCGCAGCGATGTCGCCGATCTCATGCAGGCGATGGATGTATTTGTGTTCCCGTCGCTGTATGAAGGGCTGCCTGTGACAATGGTGGAAGCGCAGGCGGCCGGCCTTCCGTGTCTGATCTCCGACAAAGTCCCGCCGGAATGCATTATTACGAAAGGCTTGGTGGATGTCCAGACCTTATCGGCAGATCCGGAGGTTTGGGCGGAGAAGATCCTTGAGAAACGAGATTTTCCTCGTACCGACCGCCGGAATGAAATTGCCGCACATGGCTTCGATATCACTACCGAGGCTGTAAAACTACAGGAGTTTTACATCAACGCTTATGAACAGAATTGTTGAACCTATTCTCACGATCTTTACCCCCGCCTACAATCGGGCCCATACGCTGCCGCGCACCTATGAGAGCCTTTGCCGTCAAAACTGCAAGGACTTTGTCTGGCTGATCGTGGATGACGGCTCCACGGATAATACCGCTGAGCTGGTGCGCAGCTGGCAGCGGCGCGACAACGGATTCGAGATACGATACATTTACAAGGAAAACGGCGGGATGCACACGGCACACAATGTGGCCTACGCCAATATACATACGGAATTGAACACCTGCATTGATTCTGATGATATGCTGGCGGACGGCGCGGTGGAAAAAATCCTGAAGAAATGGGCTGCGGTCAAAGAAGCCAGTTATGCGGGCCTTGTGGGGGTCGATGCCGATTTTCAAGGCAAGATCATCGGCAGGGACTTCCCCGACGGGATGACGGAGACGACGATCTCCGGCTACTATGCCGCTGGCGGTGCCGGCGATAAGAAACTGGTCTATCGTACAGATATTATCAATGCTTATCCGGAGTACCCCGCATTTGAGGGGGAGAAATATGTCAGCCTTGCGTACAAATACCTGTTGATTGACCAGGATTATAAGCTGGCGGTGCTGAACGAGGTGCTCTGCAATGTAGAATACCAGCCGGACGGCTCCAGCAACAATATGCTTCGGCAATATTTGAAGAACCCAAAAGGCTTTGCTTTCTGGCGCATAGTAAAGATGCAGTATCCGGAATCGTTCAAGCGATTGGTGATGGATTGCATCCACTACTGCTCCAGCAGTCAGATCGCCGGAGACCGGAGCTATATCAGAAGATCTCCGCGCAAGTTGCTTACGGTACTGTGCACACCGGCGGGATGGGCACTGACGGGGTATATCAGAAGGAAGGCTCAATGAAACCATCCATTCTCATCTTCTCTCAGGCCATGGAGCTTGGCGGCGTGGAGCGCAGTCTGCTGGGACTGTTGGATGCCATCGATTATGATCACTATGACGTTGACGTTTTCCTGATGCGGCGCAGCGGAGAGCTGATGCCATGTCTGAACCAAAGAGCGCGCCTCCTGCCGGGGCTCCCGCAGTATGCATCGCTGGCTGTGCCAATGGCATCGCTTATCAAAACGGGGCAATTGGGCGTGCTTTGCGGTCGGCTGCATGGAAAACTTGCGGCGCAGCGCTTCGATAAGCGGCACCCCAGTGACAAGCCATCTGTTACAGCACTGACCTACAGTCATAAGTATACGCTGCAATCCATGCCGCAGATCTCGGACAAGACCTATGATCTTGCCATCAGCCTCCTGACGCCGCATTACTTTGCGCGGGAACGGGTCAAGGCGAAGAAATACGCTGCGTGGATCCATACGGACTACACCGCGCTGTCCTTTGACCGCGCGGCGGAGCTTGCCATGTGGGGCGGGTACGATGCCATCTGCGGCGTATCCGAGCAGGTAACACAGGGCTTTCAAAAGGTTTTTCCGTCGCTTGCCGAAAGGGTACGGACAATCGAAAACATTCTTCCAAAAGAGCTGATCTGCCTGCAGGCGCAGGAAGGACAGAGCGATATGCCGGCAGATAACAGCATGGCGCTGCTCTCCGTTGGCCGGTTCTGTGATGCCAAGAATTTTGACAATGTGCCGGATATCTGCCGCCGTTTGGTAGAAGATGGGCTTGATGTAAAGTGGTATCTCATCGGCTACGGCGGCGACGAGCCGTTGATCCGCCAAAGAATTACCGAGGCCGGTATGCAGGATCGCGTCATCATTCTCGGCAAGAAGGATAACCCCTATCCCTATATGCGTGCGTGCGATCTGTATGTTCAGCCGTCCCGTTATGAGGGTAAGGCCGTCACCGTGCGCGAGGCGCAGCTGCTGGGGAAGCCGGTCATTATCACGGACTACGCGACCTCCGGCAGCCAGCTGGAGGATGGCGCGGACGGCGTGATCGTTCCGATGGACAACGCGGGCTGCGCCGCCGGCATTGCCGCGCTGCTGCGTGATCCTGCACGAATGCGACGGCTTGCGGAGAACTGCAAAGAGCGAGACTACACGAACAGCGCGGAGGTCGAGAAGATCTACGCGCTGATGGAGGACTGACCCATGATTCCCAAAATCATCCACTACTGCTGGTTTGGCCGCGGCGAAAAGCTAGAGCTTGCCAAAAAGTGTATCGCCAGCTGGAAGAAGTTCTGCCCGGATTTTGAGATCCGCGAGTGGAACGAGGACAACTTTGATATCCATTGCTGCCCGTATGTTGAAGAAGCTTATGCAAGCAAGAAATACGCGTTTGTTACGGACTATGTAAGACTATATGCCCTGTATACGTGCGGTGGAATTTACATGGACACTGATGTTGAAGTTGTGCGCCCGCTGGAAGAGTTTTTGACATGCAAGGCATTCTCTGGCTTTGAGTCTACGCGTTATGTTCCGACAGGAATTATGGCTTCTGAAAAAGGAGTTCCAATCATTCATGAGCTATTAGACTATTATACGGGCAGGCACTTCCTTAATGACGATGGCTCTCAAGATACGACAACGAATTGTGTGTCGATTACAAATATTATGTTGATGCATGGATTGAAACTGAACGGTAAACTCCAGACAGTTGCGGAGTTTACCTTTTATCCATCAGATTTTTTCTGCCCATTTGAAAATGAGACAGGGGTCCTTCGAAGAACCGACAATACTGCGGCAATTCACTGGTTCAATAAATCATGGTTGCCGCAAAATGTTCGGCTGCGCTCCCGAATCACCAGAGTGTTTCATCGAATATTTGGCGTAGATTGCTTTAGATGGCTAAAAAGATGAAACGCTGGACAGCGTAACAGGCAAGCTGACAAAAACGGAGAACACCTACTCGATCCACTGGTATTCGATGAGTTGGTTGCCGAAAAGAAAGCAGATCAGAGCGAAAGTTGGACGAATATAGCGGAGGATTACGAAAAGGGTCAAGTCATGAAAATTTGTACGATCACCTGCCACGATGTCTATAACGTCGGCGCATCCTTACAGGCTTACGCCCTGCAAACCTATTTGAAGTCGCTGGGGCATGACGTGAAGATCATCGACTATAAACCGGATTACCTCTCGAAGCATTACCGGCTGGATGTCGTCGGCAATCCAAAATACGACAAGCCTTTTGTCCGCGAGGCGTATCTTTTGGCGAAGCTGCCGGGGCGGCTTCGCGTGTTGCCGAGAAAGAAGGCGTTTGACAGCTTCACGGCCAAGCATCTTGATCTGACGCGGCGATATGCGGCGAACGAGGAGTTGAAAGCAGATCCCCCCGAGGCGGATATCTATTTTGCAGGAAGCGACCAGATATGGAACCCGCTGTTTCCAAACGGAAAGGACCCAGCGTTTTACCTGGATTTTGTACAACAGGGGATCCGCGCGTCCTATGCCGCCAGCTTCGCCGTGGATGAGTTTCCGGAGGAGCTGCGCGGTGCGGCGGCGAGGTACCTTAGCCGGTTTGACCATATCTCTGTGCGGGAAAAGTCAGGCCTTTCCGTGCTGAAAACGCTGGGGGTGGAGACTGCGGCAGCTGTGCTCGATCCGGTGTTTTTGCTTAAACGTGCACAGTGGGAGGAGATGGGCCGTCCCCCCGAAAAGCTGAAAGCTCCCTATCTGCTGGTATATGATTTTGACAACAGCGCCGCTGTTCGTGAGCTGGCCCAGCGCATAGCTTCTCAGCAGGGATTAAGGATATATTCGATTTTTGATCTCCCGTATGCCGAGCGCTGCTTTGCGCTTTGCGGCCCGCAGGAATTTCTGGGGTTGATACAGGGGGCATCGTTCGTATTGTCCAATTCGTTCCATGCGGCGGCGTTTTCTGTGATCTTTGAAAAAGAATTTGCCGTGGTGGAGCGCAGGGAAAAAATCAACACGCGTATGCGCGATCTCACGGCGCTGCTGGGCCTGTCTGACCATATGGTGACAGCGGGGGGAGCTGTCCCGCTCAACACGGATTGGGAAGCAGTGCACCGGCGTCTGGGGGACGAGATCGCCCGCTCTAAGGCGTATATCGACGAAGTGCTGAAGGATGAGGGAAGATGATAGACAAGATATCTGTTCAGGATTGTACGCTGTGTGGATCATGTGTCAACGCTTGCCCCACAGATGCGATCAGCTTTAGCAAAGCATATTTGGATTTTTGCTATCCAGAGATCAACGCTGCGCTCTGCGTTCGGTGCGGGCAATGCGAAAAGGCCTGTCCGCTTTTGGGAGCAAAGAAAAGGCCGGCAGACGGATATCCCTTAGCATTTGCAGCAAAAAGTGACAACGAGCAGATACGTTTGCGCAGCAGTTCCGGCGGTATCTTTTATGAGCTTGCCAACCAGATGCTCCATGATGGTGGATATATTTGCGGTGCGGTATTTGATGGGCACTTTCATGTCAGGCATATCGTTTCCAATACGCGAAAGTATCTTTTCCGTATGATGGGTTCCAAGTATGCGCAAAGCGATATGGGATACTGTTATCGGGAGATCAAAGAAAAGCTCAAAGCAGGAGAGAAAGTTCTATTCAGCGGCTGCCCTTGCCAAGTTGCAGGCTTGCGAACTTATCTTGGAGAGGACTATCAGAATTTACTGCTTGTGGAGTTGATTTGCCACGGCATTCCCAGCGACCAGATGCTGCAAACGTATATCAGTATGCAGGAAAAGCGATATGGCGCAAAGCTCAAACGAATGGAATTCCGTAATAAGGCTAAGGGCTGGCATAATAGCTCCGTAAGGATGGAGTTTGAGAATGGAAAGACATATTTAAAGCCTATGACCATTGATACATATATGCAAGGATACTTTCGTGGAGTTTCGCTAAAAGAAGGATGCTTTTCCTGCAAATTCCGTAATTTTGCGAGTGGAGGCGATTTAATTATCGGGGATTTCTGGGGATCTGAGATTGAAGTGCCTGATATCGATGACAATAAAGGAATTTCGGTAGTAATTGCCACCACACAAAAAGGGGATGTCTTCTTCAGAAAAACAGCTATACCATGTTACCGTGTTGAGCTTATAAATGTATTGAAATATAATCAAGGCGTTATTAAATCATTTTGTATGGGATCCATGAGATCGGATTTTTACAAATACGCTAAGAAGTATAGCCTAAAAGAAGCGATCGGGTTGTTTTTTCAAGAAAAAACAACCCAGAAGGTAAAGCGGAAAATCAGATATGCCCTACACTGGGCGCTGCATATTGTACAGGGAAAAGGAAAACCACTATATTAAAGTATCTGGAGACCTAATTAATGGTGAATAGTCGTTTGAAGAACTCTACCCTCAATTTGGCAACAGGCCTGTTGGGGAGAGGACTTACAATTATTCTGAATTTTTTGGTGAGAACGATTTTCATTCATTGTTTAAGTGAAGCGTATCTCAGTGTAAATGGCCTGTATAGTAATATCTTGACTGTACTTTCCCTTGCCGAATTGGGATTTGGTTCTGCTATGGTTTATCATATGTATGAGCCAATGGCAAAGCAAAAATACCAGAAAATCTCAGAGCTTTTATTGTTTTTTAGAAAAGCATATTGCATTATAGGGGGAGTAATAGTAACGTTGGGCCTTTGTATTATTCCTTTTATGGATGTAATTATCAAAGACAGGCCTAACGTCCCATGGTTAACTTTATATTATCTTATTTTTCTTCTAAACTCTGGATTATCATATTGCTTTGGGGCCTGCAAGGGAATGCTTTTTTCAGCAGATCAAAAAAGCTATGTACGAACAAATGTTCAGAATGTAGTATCCATTGTCCAAGCTGTGCTGCAAGTTTTGCTATTACTTCTGTTCAGAGCATATTTGGCATATCTTTTGGTTCAACTAGCTGGAACAGTTTTTGTAAACGTTTATGTAGCGTATTTAGCGGATAAAAAATATCCAGAAGTTGCAACATATAGAAATAGTAAGCTGAGCAGTAACGAAAAGCGCCAAGTGCTTAGAGATACAAAGGCCCTTTTTCTTACAAAAATAGGCCACGTTGTGCTGAATGGCACGGATAACATCATCATTTCAGCAGTTGTTGGTGTTCTGTGGGTGGGACGGCTTTCAAATTATACACTCATATGTGATTCGGTTACCAGTGTGCTTTGCCAGATCACAGCAGCTATTACAGGTAGTCTTGGAAACTTTTTTGCAACAGAGGATAAACAAGCTGGATACGAGTTGTTTAAGAGAGTGGAGTTCCTGAATTTTTGGCTGTACGGATTTAGCTTTATTGCATTGGCGACCTTACTTGACCCCTTTGTACAGCTGTGGGCCGGCAGTCGTTTTGTGCTTGGACTACCGGTATCTATTGCGATTGCAATTAATTTCTTTGTGGCGGGCTATATGAATACGCTTTGGGTATTCCGCTCAACCCTTGGGTTATTCGAACAGGGAAAGTTTAGGCCGATCATTGTTGCAGCTTTGAACATAATCCTATCTGTTCTGCTTGGCAATTCTTGGGGGGTATTTGGAGTCTTATTTGCAACATTTCTCTCTCGTGCGGCGGTGAATCTGTGGTACGATCCTATTATTCTTCTAAAATATGGATTTGAGGTCTCATGCAAACCATTCTTCGCCAAGTATCTGAAAAGGATATTACTGCTTGCGGTCGTATTGATAGCCATGCTGAATATTCGTCGGCTCATTTTGCTGCCGAATGTGACAGTTTCCAGATTTGCTATAATGACACTGATCACGGCGGTATTTCCCAACGCAGCATTATGGGCGTGCTACCATCGTTGCGGTGAATATGCTTATTTTCGGTCTATTGTCAGAGACTGTGTTATCTCGCCGATTCAAAAAAAGCTGCATCGATGACCCGCCGCTGATTCTCCTCCTCATCGCCGGCATGGAAAAGCGTGAACGGTGCGACGGGCAGAATACGAAAATACCGCGCGCTTTGCGCCGGACGGGCTCGTCCGGCGCTTTTTTGTTAGTCCTCGACCGGCAGGACGACCTGCGTGATGAATTTGCTCTTGTCCTTATGCTGCGGCGGCCCCTCCAGATAGATGTGGCGAAGGGTGCCGCAGGGTGTCTCGTCGTGTGCGCGGGCGTAGTCCATAAGATGCTGCGCGACGGCGGGCAGCGCCTCGTAGGCGCCGTGATGGTAAAGGCTGAGCGCCCGAGTAGGCGGCAGCGTCTCGACAAATTCGCCCTCGCTCTCCGGCGGGACGGCCACGCAGAACGATACCTCGGCGGGACGGTGGATAGGATACTCCACGAAGTACATCCGCTGGGTGATGTCCGTGCCGTAGGCGCGCATGGCCGCGAGCGCGGTATTTCGGAGCAGCACCGTCTTTTCCGCCACGGTCGCGGCCTGATAGGTGCGGCGATAGACGGTCTGCTGGGGAAGACGGATATCCCTGATCTGCGCGGGAGAGCTGTTTGCGCGCTCGCGCAGCTTTTCGATATGACGATCCAGCTCATCCCGCAGCAGCTCCAGCCGGCGGATCAGCGGCGGCAGGGCGAAGGAGCCGTCAAAGTAGCCGCGGATCTCGCTGAGGGACAGCCCGAGGTTTTGGAAGATGCGGATGGTGCGGATCTTGGTGAAGGTGTCAATGGTGTAGTAGCGGTTGCCCGTGGCGCTGTCCTTGACGTCCGGCTCGACCAGCCCAAGCTCCTCATAGTTAAGGATGATGCGGCGGGTGATGCCGACGGCCCGTGCGACCTCGCCGATGGAAAATAGATCCTGCTCGTTTTTCATAAAGCCTTCTCCGGAAAATGAAGATATGATATTATATACTATGACCGAAAGCAAAGCAAGCGGCAGCGAAATGATAAAAGCGCTCCATGCGGATCGATCCGCATGGAGCGCTTTTTTTCCGGTGTATGATGCTCAGCCGCGGCGCTCGCGTTTCCCTCTATAGGTGCGCCTTTTCCCTGCCAGCAGCAGGGCGGTGCCGGCGGCCTGTACGCCGCCGATGGCATAGAGCATCCCGCTGCCGGCGCCGCCGGTCTCCGGCAGCTCGGCATAGCTGATGCGGTTTGTGATGGAAACGGCTCCGGCGGGCTGGTCGGCGCTGAGCGTGACGGCCTCACCGCCGCCGAGAACGGTGAAAGGCGTTCCGCTGATAATGGCGGGGCTGCCGTCGTGCACGGCTTTGCCGCTGTCATCCAGCTCAAAGACGTAGTATGTCTTGCCGATCGTCAGACCGGTGAAGACCGCAGTGCCGCCCGCGGGCGTTACCGTGCCGCTGCCGTAGACGATCTCGACCGTCTGAAGCGGGACGCCGGAGGCTGCCGGGGAATCGTAAACGCCGAAATGGTACGTGCCGTCGATCTTAGACAGGCCGGTGCCATCCATGCTCTCAAAAAGCTTTTCGACCGTGATCTCGCCGCTGTTCCCGTCGGGCCGGTTGTGGACGGTGAGCAGCACATGGTTTGCAAAATGCACCGTGCCGCTTGCGTCGACCCGCTTCACAGGGTCGTCATACGCGCCGGTATCGCCCTCGCGGTATTTGGCGGGATCGTAGGTGACGGCGTAGTTCAGATAGCCGTCCGCACTGTCAAGGCTCGAATCATAGGCAGTGTCGCCGATCATCGTCTCCTTGAGCGAATAGTCCGCGACCGCTCCATCGATAAAGAGCGGGAGATCTTCCCAAACGCAGGTCCAGTCGTTTTCCGCGCTGAGGACCCGCGTGTAGCGGCCGTCGCTGCCGCCAAGGGAGAGACCGCCGCACATCAGCGTGACGGCGACGGGCTTTTGCCAGTCCTCCGGCACGCCGCCCCAATCCTTCACGGCGGTGACGGTGGTCAAAAGACGCGAATGGTTCTCGACCGTCAGCACAGAGGTGCCGATGCCGGAGAGCAGGTCGGCGGGGGCGCTGCCGCCCTCATAGGTGAGGCTCGTCAGCGTGCCGTGGTCATCCACCGCGAAGCGGATCCGCGATGCGCCGCTGTAGCCCTCGGGGAAGTTCTCTGCCAGCGTGTAGCTGCCGGCGGAGAGCATCAGGAAAATGTCGCCGTTCCGGTCGGTCACGATGGCGTCTGCCTTTTCGCTGTACCCGTCGACGCCGCCGCCGGCATACATACTGGTGCCCGGCCTGCGGTAAAGTCCGGCGCTCGCGCCGGTATCGTTCTGCGTCAGCGTGAACGATACGTCTGCAAGGCCGCTGTGGGTGAAGGAATCGATCTTGCGCAGCGTCAGCGTTCCGGCGCTGACATAGTAGTTGCGGAACGCGACGGCCTGATAGCTGTCGGAGGAAACGTCGTTCGGGTAGGACTTCATGCGGACGGTGACGCCGCCGTCGTCCGCATAGCTCTGCCAGTCGCCGGAATCGGTGGTCTCATAGACGCGGTAGAACGCGGCGGCGGGCGAGTCCGCAAGGAGATAGTTCTGCTCCGAGAGCGTGTAATACCCGTCGATATGGCCGCCGACGATCCACGTATAGGTGCCGCTCGATGCATCATAGGAGCTGTAGCCGACGCAGTTCTCGCGGCTCTCAGCGGCGGCGGGGAAAAGCGTCAGGAGGGTGTCTGTGCCGGAGGCATAGCTGTCATGCACGAGAATACTGTATTCCTGCGCGCCGGTCTGCGCCTTGATCCGCTCGATGGCGGCCTCGTCGCCAAGGAACGTTTTCGTCACGCGCAGCTTTGCCTCCCGCGCAACGAGCACGCCGTCGGCGTGCCAGCCGTCGCTCGCGTGATACTTGAGCGAGGCCCAGCGGATCTGGAAGTGATCCGCCGTAAGGTACTGCATCGGGATCTCGACGCCCTCGATCTTGATGGAATAGCCCTCGCTCCGGATGGCTGCAAAGATATCCTGATCGCTCGGGAAGCTCGCCATCGTGATGCCGTCGCAGGCCGTATCCGTCATGGCGCGCATGATGCCGTCTACCTCGTAGGCGGCGGAATCGGTCGTGGGGGGCGCGAGCATCAGGTAGTTGTCCTGCACCTTGTCGTTCTGGCCGGTGCCGAGCAGTCCGGTGGTAAAGACGGATCTGGTGTAATCCTCCTGCTCGTTGTGGCTGAAGCCGTTGCCGTGCGAGTCCTTGATCTCGCAGTTGAGGTTGATGTAGAAATTGGCCGAGGCGATCCTGCCGCGCTCGTCGAGCGCGCTCCACACGGCGCTCAGCTCGATCATGCCGCCGGCCTCGCAGGCGGAAAGCTGCGCGGCGGTCAGCGTCGTGCCGGCGGGTAGGAGGTCGCCCGTGCTTTTCACGCGCCAGCCGCGGAAGGAGTAGAAGAATCGTTTGACCTGATTTTTCTGCGCGTTCGTGCCTGCGATCGCGTACTGCGTGTCCGGCGAGCGCAGAAGCAGCGTCTCCTCCTGAGAGAGATCGACGCGGTCGGTGACGCTGCCGAGACCGCCGATCGTGCCGTCCGTGACGATGAACTGCGTACCGGCGCTTACCTCGCCGCTGAGATTCTGCAGGCAGGAGCCGAGCGTATTGGCCTGATACCGGATGGTGCAGGGGCCGGCGCCGCCGGCGTTGGAAACGGCCGAGACTGTGAGCGAGCAGGGGAGGGGCGAGAAAGTATAGAGCGTGCTGCCGTCGGCCTGCTGCTCGGCGGAGGTCGGCGCGACAGGCTCGCCGTCTGCGTTGAGGATGCGCCAGGTGTAGCCGTCAAGCGCGGGAAGGGAAAGCGCGTAGTCCTCTCCGGCGGACAGATAGTCCACGCGGCTCTCCGCCGCCGTGCCGGCGGGCGCGGAGATGCTGACCCTGTAAAAGCTGTTCATACGGATGATGATCGGGTCGGAAACGCTTTGGCTGCGGGTGAAGTAGCCTTGCTGTCCCTCAAGATTGTGCGGGAGATAGTAGACGTAGCAGGTGTTTCGCGCGCTGAGCGGGATGCGCCATTCCATCCCGCCGTCCGCTGCCGCCTGATAGGGGACGGCGTCCGCCCAGAGCGTGGCGGGGCCGGTATGGTCTGTGTGCGGGAAGATGCGCTCGCCGTTGAAGCCGTCGGCGCTGAAGCCGAATTTGCCGTAGACCTCCTCCAGCGCCTCCGCCGTGATATAGTGGCGGCCGTTTTCCGTCGCAAGATAGGCGGTCGCCGAGCTGACAAGGTGCGGCTCGCCGTCAAGGTAGACATAAAAATCCAGCACGCTCTGCGATGCGCCGCGTTCCTCCTCGTCGGGGGCGAGGCTGTCGCCGTCCTCAGCGGGGCTGTCGCTGTCCGCGATGCCGCCGTCAGCTGCGGCATCGTCCTCGCCCTGATCGCACGTCAGCCTCCATGCGCCGTAGCACAGCGGGCCGTGCACATGCTCGGGGGAGAGATCGGTGCATGTCAGCGCGTCCGGATCAACGGGCACGTCGACAAGCGTGAAGCACGCTGCGCCGTGCTGGTGCACGATGACCTCCGGCAGCGTGCAGACGAGCGCGCCGTCCGCGTCGCGGCAGGCGTCGTCATGGAGATGGGGCAAAAGCTCCTCCTGCCCGCAGATAAGCACCGGCTCCGCGTCCTCGCCCGCTTCTTCGGGGAGGGCATAGCAGGCGTCGGTGTGCGTATGCGCCGCCTTCTCCGGCAGCGTGCACCGGAGAAGTCCGTTTTCATCGCAGCATTCCGCGTCGTGCCGATGCAGCGCGAGCGGAGCGCCCGCTTCGGCGGCGGGGCAGCTGAGCGCCTTTTCCGTGACGGCGGAGAGCGGCGTATAGCAGCTCTCGTCATGAACGTGCGAGGCGGTCATCGTGATCGCCGGCAGAATGAGCGCGTAGGTGGTGGAAAACACCACGATCGCCGCAAGGAACGTCAGCACGCGATGCCATTTTCGTCTGCGTGCGCGCAGCTTTGCATATCGGGCTGCGTCATGCAGCAGCAGATCGTCCATCATATCAAAACTCCTGAGAGATCGTTCGGGATAAGCGGCATCTTCCTCATACCAAAGGATGATACATTATCATTATACCGATTTGCGCCGCTATATCAATCGGCAATTTAACGCAAAATTAATGCATTTTTTGCAAAAAAGAGTGCAAAAGCACGGCGCATTTGCACTCTTTTCACCTGAGGCGAAGGAACGAGGCGGCTTTTGGGACGGTCGGCGACAAGGCGCCTTGACAAGCGGGGCACGGAAGGATACAATATGGAGTTAGACATATCTAATCGACGCGCCGCGCGCAGATACCGCGCGCGGCGGTCTCAGGAGGTGCGGCATGTCAAAAAAGGCAACGGAATTCCAGAAAAAGGAAATGAGCAAAATGTACCGCGGCAAGGAGATATTCAAGCCGCTCAATACCGGCTGGGTCGACGAGCATGTGGCCTGCGTGCGCGAGTGGGTGGCGAACATCTTCTTTTACCGCAAGGGCGATACGACCATTATGATCGACGCGGGCTACAACTATGACCGGCTGGGAGAAAAGATGGGCTGGCTCGGCATCGATTCCAAGTCTATCCGCCATATCCTCATCACGCATCAGGACACCGACCATGTCGGCGCGGTAGAGGCGGACAGCCCGGGCCTGTTCCGTGACGCGACGCTCTATGTCGGCGAGATCGAGAACCGCTATCTCACCGGCGAGGTGCGGCGCAGGGTCATCTACCATCTCTACAAGCTGCCGCAGGTGACGATCAACAATGAAAAGGTGCTGCTCAAGGACGGCGAGGTCTTTGAGATCGAGGGCATCAGGGTCGAGTGCTTCCTCGTCCCTGGCCACACTTGGGGACACATGGTGTACCTCATCGATGACAAATACCTTTTCACGGGCGATACCATCTGGTTCGGTGCGGACGGCGGCTACAGCTTCATCTCCGCGCTTGCCGAGGACAACAAGCTCGCGGTGAGGTCGCTCGCGGCGCTGGAGCGCAGGCTGCGCGAGCGCGGCCTGCACCCGATGCTCCTCACCGGACACACCGGCTGGACGGACGATCTTTCCTTTGCCTTTGCGCATAAGGGCGAGCTCTGCTCGCCGTTCAGAAAGAAAGCGCATGATCCCAGCGCGCTCTACGACGCCTACGACGAGTCTGACGATACGGAGGAGAAGGCGAGGGGAGCGCGCCTGCGCCCCGTGCGCGGCTGAACGATCCCCCTTGCGCGCGATGCGCTCCTGTCGTATAATAGACGGCGTCCCCCGAACGACACACAAGGAGACGCGCTATGAAGTCCAAAACGGTCCTCAGGGAGTTTGCCCTCATCACGCTTGGCACGGCGATCATCGCGGCCGCGGTATTCTTCTTTATGCAGCCAGCCCACCTTGCGATGGGGAGCGTCGCCGGTCTCGCCGTTGTGCTCGAGCAGTTCCTGCCGCTGAGCGTCGCGGCCATCTCCATGATCGTCAATGTGGCGCTGCTGCTGCTCGGCTTTTTGCTCATCGGGCGGGAATTCGGCGCGCGGACGGTCTACACCTCGCTGCTGCTGCCCGTTTTTCTGTGGCTGCTGGAGCTGCGCTTTCCTGAAAATACCTCGCTGACGAACGACGCCTTTGTCGATATGGTGTGCTGTCTGTTCGTGGTGAGCTTCGGCCAGTCGATCCTCTTCAGTCAGAACGCCTCCTCCGGCGGGCTGGACATCGTCGGCAAGATCCTCAACAAATTCTTCCGCGTCAACATAGGCAAGGCGATCGCGGCCGTCGGTATGGCGATCGCGCTCTCCTCCGCGCTGGTCTACGACAAGAAGACGGTCGTGCTCAGCGTGCTGGGGACGTATCTCAGCGGCATCGTGCTGGATTACTTCATCTTCGGCACCAACACCAAGCGCAAGGTCTGCATCATCTCGCACAAGCAGCGGGAGATCATCGCCTTTCTCCTCGATACGCTCCACAGCGGCGCGACGCTCTATGACGCGCGCGGCGCTTACGGCGGCTTTTCCGGCGCCGAGATCGTGACGATCGTGGACAAAAACGAGTACCGCCAGCTCATGGATTTCCTCGCCCGCGAGGATCCCGCCGCCTTTGTGACGGTATACACCGTCAGCGAGGTGCTCTACCGGCCGAAGCCGCGGCGGAGCGGGGAATAACAGCATATGCGAGCGCCGCCCCCCCCGCCGCTTTGCGGGGAGCGGCGCTTTTTGCCGCGCGGGGGAAAAGTGCTTGTATTTTCCCATGCTTTATGGTAACATAACATATTGGGTCGATAGCTGTGCGATTTGGCGCAGAGAGATAGAAAAATCGATAGAAAACGATAGATCGGAGAGAAAAAACTATGGAAAACATGGAACAGGCGGCGCGCAAAAAGGTGATGCTGTCGGGCATCCAGCCCAGCGGCGATCTGACGCTTGGCTCGTATCTCGGCGCCATCAAGAACTGGTCGGGCCGCGCCGAGGAATTTGACAACTACTACTTCATGGCGGATATGCACTCGATCACCGTGCGTCAGGATCCCGCAGCGCTGCGCCGCCGCACGCTCGAGCAGCTCGCGCAGTACATCGCCTGCGGCCTCGACCCCGAGAAGAATACGCTTTTCATCCAGTCCCATGTGCCGCAGCACGCGGAGCTCGGCTGGATCCTCAACTGCTACACCATGTTCGGCGAGCTCTCGCGCATGACGCAGTTCAAGGACAAGTCCGCGAAAAACAGCGAGAACATCAACGGCGGACTTTTCACCTATCCTGCGCTGATGGCGGCGGATATCCTGCTCTACCAGCCGGATTACGTCCCCGTGGGCGAGGATCAGAAGCAGCACGTCGAGCTCTGCCGCAACATCGTCCAGCGCTTCAACGGCATCTATGGCGAGGTGTTCAAGATGCCCGAGCCTTATATCCCGAAGGTCGGCGCGCGCGTGATGAGCCTGAGCGACCCCGCCGCCAAGATGTCGAAGTCTGACAAGGATCCCAACGGCTCGATCTACCTCATGGAGAAGCCCGAGGACATCCGCCGCAAGTTCAAGCGCGCCGTGACCGACAGCGACACGGAGAACTGCGTGCGCTACGATCCGGCGAACAAGCCCGGCGTTGCAAACCTGATGTCCATTTACTCTGCCGTGACCGGCCGGAGCTTCGATGAGATCGAGCGTGAATTTGCCGGCCAGGGCTACGGTGCGTTCAAGCCCGCCGTGGGCGACGCCGTCATTGAGACGCTGCGCCCCATCCGCGAGGAGGCCGAGCGCATCCTCGCCGACAAGGCGTATCTCGAGTCCGTGTACCGCGCGGGCGCGCAGAAGGCGTCCTACGTCGCCGAAAAGACGCTGCGCAAGGTCTGCAAGAAGGTCGGCTTTGTGGCGCGGTAAAGGGTGAGAAGCATGAACGGAATTCCAAAAGAGCTGCTGCTCAGCGTGGGCGCGGCGCTGCTGTGCGCCTTCGCCGTGAGCTTTCTGATGTGCCCGTTGGTCAAGTCCTTTGCCTATCGGATCGGCGCGATCGACGTGCCGAAGGATAACCGCCGTATGCACAAAAAGCCTGTGCCGCGTCTCGGCGGCCTCGCCATCTTCCTTGGCTTTATGGTCAGTATGCTGCTGTTCGTCAGGATCGACCATCAGCTCAAGGGTATCCTGCTCGGCGCGTCGATCATCGTGGTGCTCGGCGTGGTGGACGACATGTCCCCGCTGCGCGCGTCGTTCAAGTTCTGCGTGCAGATCGTCGCGGCGCTCGTCGCCGTGTTCCACGGCGTTGTGATCGAGATCCTCTCGAACCCCAACGTTTTTGCAGAGAACCCCTACTGGGAGCTGAACTGGCTCTCCATCCCCATTACGGTCCTGTGGATCGTCGGCATCACGAACGCCGTCAACCTCATTGACGGGCTGGACGGCCTTGCCTGCGGCGTTTCCACCATCAGCGCCGTATCGATGCTGGTCATCGCGCTGCTCGTCTCCGAGGGGGACGTGGCGCTCGTGATGGCATCGCTCGTCGGCGCGTGTCTCGGCTTCATGCCGTATAACAGGAACCCCGCCAAGATGTTCATGGGCGACACCGGCTCGACATTTCTCGGCTATATCCTTGCCACGATCTCCATTCAGGGGCTTTTCAAGTATTACGCTATCGTGTCGTTCGCGGTGCCGTTCCTGATCCTCGGCCTCCCGATGTTCGACACGCTCTTTGCCATCATCCGCCGCCTTGCCCACGGGCAGAACCCCATGGCACCGGATCGCGGCCATATCCATCACCGCCTCATCGACATGGGCCTCAGCCAGAAGCAGGCCGTCGCGGCGCTGTATGTCATCAGCAGCATTCTGGGCCTTTCCGCCGTGGTGCTCACATCGAGCGGCGCGGTCAAGGCGATGCTCCTTTTGATGGCGCTGGCCGTTGCGGCATTTCTCGCCTCGCGCGTGATCTTCCGCCGCGACATCGACAAGGCGCTGCAGGCGGAACAGGAAGAAGAAAAGAAAACGGAAAAGCCCGCCGCAGAGGAAGCCACGCAGGAAGCGGACGCTCTGGAGGCAGACAAAACCGACGGAGAAAAAGAGGACGCATAAATGGAAAAACTGCGCATTATGAGCGTGTTTGGCACGCGGCCGGAGGCCATCAAGATGGCGCCGCTCGTTAAGGAGCTGGCGAGCCGCGGCGAGATCGAGAGCCTTTGCTGCGTGACCGCGCAGCACCGCGAGATGCTCGACAGCGTCATGCAGGTCTTCGGCCTCAAGGCCGACTGCGACCTTGACATCATGACCCCGCGGCAGACGCTCTCTACGATCACGAGCAAATGCCTTCTCGGCATGGACGACGCCATCGAGCGGCTGAAGCCCGATATGATCCTTGTCCACGGCGATACGTCGACGACCTTTGCCGGCGCACTCTCGGCATTTTACCATAAGGTACCTGTCGGGCACGTGGAGGCAGGGCTTCGCACGTATGACAAATACTCCCCGTTTCCCGAGGAGATGAACCGCAAGCTCGTCACGGCCATCGCCGACCTCTATTTCTGCCCGACGAAAAATAACCGAGACAACCTCTTGAAAGAAGGCGTGACCGACGGCCTGTTCATCACGGGCAATACGGTCATTGACGCGCTGAAAACAACAGTGCGCAAGGATTATCACTTTACAACACAGCTTCTCAACGAGCTGGACTATTCGCGCAAGGTCGTGCTCGTCACGTGCCACCGCCGCGAGAATTACGGTCAGCCCATGGAGAACATCATGACCGCGCTGCGCGACATCGCCCTCCGGAACGAGGACTGCGAGCTGGTCTATCCCGTGCACCTCAGCCCTGTCGTGCGCGAAAACGCGCAGAAGTTCCTTGCCGGCACGCCGCGCGTGCATCTGATCGACCCGCTGAGCGCGGACGAGATGCACAATCTCATGGCGCGCTGCTATATGGTCATGACCGACAGCGGCGGACTTCAGGAGGAGGCGCCCGCGCTCGGCAAGCCCGTGCTCGTCATGAGAAGGGAGACCGAGCGGCCGGAGGCCGTCGCCGCCGGAACGGTGAAGCTCTGCGGCGTGGAGTACGGCGATGTGCTGCGCATGGGCAGCGAGCTGCTGCGCAGCAAGGATGCCTATGATGCGATGGCGCACGCCGTCAACCCCTACGGCGACGGGCACGCCTGCGCGCGCATCGCCGATGCGATCCTCTGGCGCTTTGGCAGGAGGGCCACACGGCCCGACGATTTCGGCATTTGAGCCGATAAAAACGAGGAAGGAGGCGGGGAGCGGAATGGGAAAACGGAAGCTGACGCCGATCGGCGCGGCCTTTGCCGCGCTCGTTCTGTTCGTCGTTTTCTTCATGGTGCGCGGCACGCTCCACCAGCCGACGCGCATCGTTCTGCCGCAGGAGACGAGCAGCGGCGGCGACGGCGGCGAGACGGCGGATGACAGCAGCACGGGCCGCGTCGCCATCCGCGCCGATACGGTGCAGAGCGCCATCGCCACGCTCGAGCGTCCCGCGCGCTATACGCGCACCATCACCATCGAGCGCTACTATGACGGCGGCAGCGGCGTGGATCGCAGCAGCGTATATGTTGACGGGCCGTGGATGCGCGTCGACACCGAGCACAGCGGCGGCGAGCTGAGCCACACCATCACGGACGGCGAGAGCCTGTGGCTCTGGTACGGCAGCGGGACGCAGTACTTCAAAAGCGCCGCGCCCTTCAGCGCCGACGAGGAGCAGGGCATCCCCACCTATGAGGATATCCTGCACATGGACGTTTCCCATATCGCGCTCGCGGATTACCGCGTGCTCGAAACGGTGGACTGTATATTTGTCGAAACGTTCGCCGATGAGGACGGCTATCTGGAGCGCTATTGGGTCAGCGTGAGCGACGGGCTGCTCTGCGCGGCGGAAAAGCTCAACGGAGACGAGGTCGTTTACCGCATGGCGGGGCTGACCGTCAACACGGGCGAGCTGGCGGAGGACGTATTCGTCCTGCCGGACGGCGCAGTCCTGCATGAGAGCCGGACGGAGCGCGTGGAGCGCTGAGCACGAAAAAAACAATAGAGCCGTCCGGAGGGGGCTTCCTCCGGACGGCTTTTTGCAGCGCTTCTACAGGATGAGCAGCAGCCCCAGCGCGATCAGAAGCTCATCATCCGCCTTTTCTTCAAAAAGGAAAAAGAGAATGAGCAGCAGCAAAAGATCGCCCTTGTCCACGCCCTTGAGCGGCAGCTTGTCGAGCAGCCGCGACAAAAGCTGCGCGCTCTCCCGCTCGCCGTGCGCCGTCTCCGGTCTGGGCTGCGGTGAGGGCGGGGGTGGAGAAGTGGAGCGGCCCTGTTCGGGCGCGGGCGGCGCGTCCGGCATGGGAACACGCGTATAGACGCCCTCGTCGTTGCGCAGATACCGGTTATACATCTCAGCCCTCCCCGCTCAAAAGAAACGTTTTGGCCAGATGGATGAGCCGCGCGAGCTGTGCGGCCCGATCGACCTTTTCCTGCCGCTCCTGCTTGAGAAAGGGGCGCAGCGCATGCAGCAGCGCGGCGGTCTCGCCGCTCTCCGGCCGGTTCATCTGCGCGAGCACGGGCATGAGCTTCCGGATCGTTGCGGGGTCGATGCTGCCAAGCAGCGCGGACAGGTCGGGCAGCGCCGCGCCGGAAGTGCCCGCGCCATCCGGCGGCGGGGGCGGAGCGGAGGCTGTTCCGTTCGGCGGCGGAGCTGCACCGTTCTGCTCCGGCTGCGCGCCGCCGCCCTGCGTTCCAAGCTGCTGCGAGAGGCTCTGCGCCATCTGCATCACCTGCGCCATGGCGTCCGGATCGGAGAGCAGGGTATTCAGTTTTTCCTCCCACTCAGCCATGCCGCGCCTCCCGTATGCTTACTTCTTTGCCGTGTCGTTCAGCCGCTGCATCAGCTTCGCCCCCTCGGGGCTTTGCATCAGACCGCTGAGCAGCTGCGTGAGCGCCTTGGTGTCGCCCTTTTCCGCCTGCTGCGCCGCCCGCTGCAGCGCCGCGCCGCCGTCACGCGCGGTGAGCAGCTGCATGAGCTGCTGGCCGTCGCTGCCGGACATGATCTTTTGTGCAAGCTCCTGATTTTTCTTGAACTTATCAATGATCCCAAGCGTTTTCGCATCCATGGTCATCCCTCCAAAGGCTTACGGTTCCGTATCAGTATATGACCGCGCGGGGGAAAGTTGTGTCCTGCCGCCTGTCCTTTTTGGGAAAAAATCGGAAGGGAATGAAAGAGACCGCGTTCCCTGACGCGCATATCGGGTAAAGGGCCGTTGAGAAGAAGACCATATATCGGCTCACAAAGGAAAAGAGATCCCGCGCAGCAGCTGCGCGGGATCTTTGCCATATTTGAAAGGGCTTGCCCGCGGAACATAAAATCAGATCGTCTTTGCCAGGGCATGTGCACGGCGAAAAACGCTTTGGCGCCGCTTTATTCCTGCGTCCTTCCGTAGTCGCAATCCTTCCGGAGCGGGCAGCCGCCGCAGTTTGCCTTGCGCGCGGTGCACACGTCGCGGCCAAAGAGCACCAGCCGGTGGCAGAAATCGCTCGACTCCTCCGGCGGCAGGATGGCGCGCAGCTGCTGCTCGACGCGCAGCGGATCCTTGCTGCCGTCGGTCAGCCCAAGGCGGCCCGTGATGCGGATGCAGTGCGTGTCGCACACATAGGCGGGCTGACCGTAAATGTCGCCGAGGATGAGGTTCGCCGTCTTGCGTCCGATGCCGGGCAGCGCCGTCAGCTCCTCCATCGTGCCGGGGACCTTGCCGCCGTGCTTTTCGAGCAGGATCTTCGCGCACTCGACAAGGTCTTTTGACTTCGTGTTGTAGAACCCGCAGGAGCGGATCGCCTCGCCAACCTCCTCATAGCTCGCATTTGCAAAGGCCTCGAGCGTCGGAAATTTCCGGTAGAGCGACGGCGTGACCATGTTGACGCGCGCGTCGGTGCACTGGGCGGAAAGACGCACGGCGAACAAAAGCTCATAATCCTTTTTGTATTCGAGCGAGCAGCGCGCGTCGGGATAGAGGGTCTTCAGCCCCTCTACGATGCGCCGGACGGCGGCTTTGGACTTCATGGCAGGTACCTCCTGTACGATACTGCCGACAGTATAGCACAGACGTGCGGAAAAATCGACAGAAAAAGTCTGTGCAGCGAAGAAAAAACGTGCTATAATCGTGTCATCTGTAAAAAGGGGGCTTATGCGATGCGCCTTTTGTTCAAGCAGCGCTTTTTCTCTTGGTTCGACAGCTACGATATCTATGACGAGGACGGCAATACCGTCTTCACGGTCGAGGGCAGGCTCGCATGGGGACACTGTCTGCACATCATGAACGCCGCGGGCGAGCACATCGGCACTGTGCAGCAGCGGGTGCTGACGTTCCTGCCGAAGTTCGAGCTTTACGTCGGCGAGGAGTTTTACGGCTGCATCCGCAAGGAATTTACCTTTCTTGCCCCGCGCTTCACGCTCGAGTGCAACGACTGGGAGGTAAACGGCAGCTTCATGGAGTGGGACTACACGATCGACAGCGCCTCGCGCGGCTGCATCGCGACGATCACGAAGGAGCTGTTCCGCTGGACGGATACCTACGTCATCGACGTTACCGACCCGCAGGACGCGCTGGGCGCGCTGATGGTCGTGCTGGCCATCGATGCGGAAAAATGCAGCAGGAGCAACGGATGAGCATGGACACGAAACGACCGCTGGCGGATGAGATCCGCCCGCTGACGCTCGACGAGGTCGTGGGGCAGAAGCACCTGCTTGCAAAGGGCGCGCTGCTGCGCCGCCTTATCGAGTCCGGCTCGAGCGCGAACATGATCTTCTACGGCCCGTCGGGCACGGGCAAAACGACCATTGCGAACATCATCGCAAACCGCACGAACAAGACCCTGTACCGCCTGAACGCGACGACCGCAAGCTTACAGGATGTCAAGAGCATCATCTCCGACGTCGGCACGATGATGGCCCCGGGCGGCATCCTGCTCTACCTCGACGAGATCCAGTATTTCAACAAAAAGCAGCAGCAGAGCCTGCTTGAGTTTATGGAAAACGGCTCCATCACGCTCATCGCGTCCACGACGGAGAATCCGTATTTTTACGTTTACGGCGCGCTGCTCTCGCGCTCAACGGTGTTCGAGTTTAAGAACGTCAGCGCGGAGGAGACGATCCCCGCGGTCGAGCGCGCGCTCGGCATTCTGAAAGGGCGCAGCGAGCTGCCGCTCTCGTGGGAGGACGATGTGCCGCGCGTCATCGCACAGCAGTGCGGCGGCGACGTGCGCAAGGCCGTGAGCGCGTGCGAGCTTCTCTATGAGGCGGCAGACGTCACGAACGGCGAGCTTTTGCTGAAAAGTGAAGACGCCTTACAGGTCGCGCAGCGCAGCGCCATGCGTTACGATAAGGGCGGCGACGCGATGTACGACTGCGCGAGCGCTCTGATGAAGTCGCTGCGCGGCAGCGATCCCGACGCGGCGCTGCACTATCTGGCGCGCTTTCTCGAAGCAGGCGACCTTGTGACCCCGTGCCGCAGGCTCCTGTGCTCGGCGAGCGAGGATATCGGCATGGCCTATCCGCAGGCTGTCGCCATCGTCAAGGCCTGCGTCGACACGGCGATGCAGCTCGGCCTTCCCGAAGCGCAGCTGCCGCTGGCGCAGGCGGCGGTGCTGCTTGCCACCGCGCCGAAATCCAACAGCGTGGTCGAGGGCATCGGCGCTGCATGGGCGGACGTGAAGGCGGGCAAGAGCGGGAACTTCCCGCGCTGCCTCCAGAACGTCCACGCCGATTCGACCGGCGGCGCGCAGGGGCAGAACTACAAATACCCGCATTCCTACCCGAACCACTGGGTGAAGCAGCAGTATCTGCCCGACGAGCTGAAAGACGTACAGTACTACCATTACGGCGACAATAAGGTCGAGCGCGCCGCCGCGCAGTACTGGGAAGCGATCAAGGGGTGAGCGCATGGATCTGAGACTGAATGATAAAGTGGAAATGAAGAAGCCGCATCCATGCGGCGAGAAAATATGGCTCGTGACGCGCGTGGGCATGGACATCAAGCTCAGATGCACGCGCTGCGGCCGCGAGGTGATGCTGCCGCGCGCTAAGGCGGAAAAGGGCATCAAGAAAATCGTAGAAAGGGAGGAGCCGCATGAATAAGAAAACGCGCGCCGTCGCGATCCTACTGGTCGCGGTGATGATCCTGTCGCTCGTTGCGTCGATGATCGTGCCGTACTTATAAAGTCCAGAAGCCCTGCGCCAAATTTCGGCGCGGGGCATTTTTTCGCCCTTTTCCCACCGCGCGCCCCGCTATAATGGGGACGTGTCAGGAGGGGAGGCGCGCGATGGTCATTTATTGGGAGGACGTGTTCGTCTTCAATTTTCTCGTCGATTACCTGCTGCTGTTCGGCGCGGCGCGGCTCGCGGGACGCACGGTCGTGCGCGCGCGGCTGCTGCTCGGCGCGGCGGTCGGCGGCGCTTACGCGGCGGCGCAGCTTTATCTGCCGCACGGCGCGCTGCTCCTGCTGCCGGCGCTCGCGCTGATGGGCGCGGCGGCATATCGCGGCAGCGGTCGGGCGGTGAAGCTGACGCTGCTCGTTTTTCTCGTCGCCTGCGGCCTTGCGGGCGTCGTGGTGCTCATGGGGCAGCATTTCGGGTCGATGGCGCGCCTTGCGCGCGGCGTCGTGACGGCGAAGCTGCCGTGGGGCGTATTCCTGATCGCGGCGGGACTGTCCTACATACTGCTCTCCGTGGTGTTCCGCGGCGGCGCGGCGCACACGGGCGGGGGGACGGCGGAGCTGAGCATTTCCTACCGCGGGAAGACTGCGCGCGTGCGGCTCCTGCGCGACACAGGCAACACGCTCCGCGACCCGGCGACAGGGCGCGGCGTGCCGGTCGTCGACGTTCACGCGCTTGGAGGACTTGTTGACGCGAAGGAGCTCGACTCGCTGCCGCGCATCCCATATTGCAGCCTCGGCTGCGCCGATGGAACGCTGCCGCTGCTTTACTGTGAGGCGGTTTCACTTGACGGAGTATCGCTGGGGCCGCGTGCCATCGCGCTGACAGAGCGGCCGCTTGGCGACGGCGGCGCCTACGCGGGGCTCTGGTGCGAGGGAGAAGAAAAGGGGGAACATCATGCTCAGACGGCTATGGCTTAAGCTGCGCTTCCGTCTCATCGACTGGGGGCTGATCGCGCGGCACGGAATATTCTACATCGGCGGCAGCGACACGCTGCCGCCCCCGCTCGAGCGCGCGGAGGAGGCGGCGCTGATCGCGCGCATGGACGCGGGCGACGAGAGCGTGCGCCGCACGCTCATCGAGCACAACCTGCGGCTCGTCGCCTACATCGCCCGCCGCTTTGAGAATACCGGCATCAACATTGAAGACCTCATCTCCATCGGCACGATCGGTCTTATCAAAGCGGTAAATACCTACCGCAGCGACAAGAACATCAAGCTTGCGACCTACGCCTCGCGCTGCATCGAAAACGAGATCCTCATGCATCTGCGCAAGACCGCGCCGCAGAAGTCCGAGGTCAGCTTCGACGAGCCGCTCAACACCGACTGGGACGGCAACGAGCTGCTGCTCTCCGACATTCTCGGCACCGATGAGGACATGGTCATGAAGCCCATCGAGGACGATGTGGACCGTCAGCTTCTGAGCGACGCGGTCGACCGCCTTTCCCCGCGCGAAAAGCAGATCATCACGCTGCGCTTCGGACTTGGCGGGCGGGAGGAAAAGACGCAGAAGGAGGTCGCCGACCTCATGGGGATATCCCAGAGCTACATTTCGCGGCTGGAAAAGCGCATCATCGTGCGTCTTCGCAAGGAAATTATCAAAATGAGTTGACAAGCGGCGCAAAAAACGGTATGATGCGAAGCGGAAAAGCAAGGAAAAGGAGCAGTATCCGCATCCGAAAGCAAAGAGAGAGGGCGGCCGGTGTAAGCTCTCGTGCAGGATGTGGGGAAGTCGCCTTGGAGCTGCCGCGCTGAACGCATCGAGTAAGCCGGACGGGAACTCCCGTTACAGAGTCACGAGTGTCCGCGAAAAGCGGAAATTCAGGTGGTACCACGGACCTTTGTTCGCCCTGAGCAGATCACTGCTCAGGGCGTTTTTGCCGTCACAGGAGGAAAGTATGGAACAGTATACCTTTACCCCCACGGTCTATGAAGCAGGATTGGAGGGCGAGCTTGCCGCGGCGCTTGAAAAGCGGACGGAGGTCATCTCGCGCGCGGCGCACCCGAAAATGTGGAAAACGACGGACAGTCTGCGGAATTTTGCCGCGGGCGGCGCGGCGCGGAAGGGTCAGCTGCGCAGCAGTTTTCCGCGCATCCTGCTGCTGGCCGGCGCGCTGCTCGTGCTCATCGGGCTGCTCTCCGCGCCGCTGCGGGGGCTCGTAACGCCGGGGGCCCTCATCATGATCCTCGGTCTTCTGCGCCTGCTGCGCGCAAGGCTCGCCCAGCAGAGCGGCACCTTCCGTCAGGCCGCGGTGGTGCTGCTGCAAAACATGAGCCGTGCGGCGGCAGACGTGCAGGTCTCTTTCGACGGCGGCGGTATGTCCGTCAGCGCGCAGGACAGCGCGCGCAGCGTCCCGTATGCCGACGTTGAGCTGCTCGTCGAAACGCCGCGTCTGTACCTGCTGACCTATCAGGGGCAGGCGACAGTGCTGCAAAAAAAGGATCTTGCGGGCGAGCCGGAGGCGTTTACCGCGTTCCTCGCCGCGCATGCCGTCAGCATATACCGGACGGAGCAGCAATAAAAAAGCTTTGAAAGATTTCAAGATAGGAGAAAACCAATGAAAGAATTACCGAAAGTGTATGAGCCCCAGCAGGTCGAGGGCCGCATCTACCAGATGTGGATGGAGCACGACTGCTTCAAGGCCGAGCCGGACCCCGACAAAAAGCCGTTTTCCATCGTCATGCCGCCGCCGAACGTCACCGGCCAGCTGCACATGGGCCACGCGATGGATTCGACCCTTCAGGATATCCTGACGCGCTTTAAGCGGATGCAGGGCTATTCCGCCCTGTGGCTCCCCGGCACAGACCATGCGGGCATCGCCACGCAGATCAAGGTCGAGGAGGAGCTGCGCACCAAGGAGGGCTTGACGCGCTATGACCTCGGCCGCGAGAAATTCCTGAAGCGCGTGTGGGACTGGAAGGAAAAGTACGGCAACCGCATCGTCGAACAGCAGAAGAAGATGGGCGCGAGCTGCGACTGGTCGCGCTCCCGCTTCACGATGGACGAGGGCTGCTCCCGCGCCGTGCGCGAGACGTTCTGCGAGCTTTATGACAAGGGCCTCATCTACAAGGGCAGCCGCATCATCAACTGGTGCCCCCACTGCCTGACCGCGCTCTCCGACGCGGA
>CAKTLG010000001.1 GCA_934572465.1 uncultured Oscillospiraceae bacterium | reverse complement strand
ATGGAGCAGGTGACGGGAATCGAACCCGCATCCCCAGCTTGGAAGGCTGGTGCCCTGGCCATTGTGCTACACCTGCATTCGCCCTCCGCAAAAATCGTCAGCTTCGTTATAATAGCATCATTGCCCTCGTTTGTCAACAGCTTTCCGGAATTTCATTTCACTTTTTTGCACCGCCGTAGTAAAGCGGCAAAAAGCGCCGCGCCGTCAGCCGCGTCGGGGCGCGCAAACGCGCCGCAGAGCCGCTCGGGATGCCACTGCACGGCAAAGACGGGCAGCGTCTCGTGCGCAAGGGCCTCGACCGTGCCGTCGTCCGCGCGGGCGAGAACGCAAAGCCCCTCCCCCAGCCGGTCGGCCGACTGATGGTGCGCGCTGTTGACGGTGAAGCGCGGGCCGTACAGCGCGCGCAGCAGACCCTTCTCCGCACAGACGGCGTGCAGGCGATCCCGTCCGTCGATCTGGCTGTGTCCCTCAATGTGCTGGCGCAGCGTGCCGCCAAAGAAGACGTTGACGACCTGAAGCCCCCGGCAGATGCCGAGAACCGGCAGGCCGCGGGCCAGAAAGTCCCGCACCAGAGCAAGCTCGCGCGCGTCGCGCGCCGCATCGATCGCTTCCGCGCCGGAGAGCGCCTGCCCGTAGCAGGCGGGCGCAAGGTCTCCCCCGCCCGTCAGCAGCAGCGCGTCGGCGCACGCGGCGTCCGAAACGGGGCGCGCGCCGGTCAAACGCAGCGCATCCTCGTAATTTTTCAGCGGTACAGACAGATAAATGTTTCTCATACCGGCAGAATATGCGGCAAAAAACGAAAAAATGCCTTGCAAGACGGGGAAAACTATGGCATAATAACAGGGTCGTGAACGACGACTGATATGCAGCGGTATCGAAGTGGTCATAACGGGGCTGACTCGAAATCAGTTTGAGGGAAACCTCACGAGGGTTCGAATCCCTCCCGCTGCGCCAAGCGCCTGCGATGTTTTCCGCATCGCAGGCATTTTTGTAATTGTGTGTGGGGGAAAAACGATGAAACAGATCAAAAACGCAAAAGGCTTTGCAAGCCGGTGGGGTTTCATCCTTGCTTCGGTCGGCTCGGCGGTCGGCATGGCAAACGTTTGGGGCTTTCCCAACAAAATGGGCAGCAACGGCGGCGGGGCGTTCCTGCTGATCTATCTGCTGTTCGTGTTCATCTTCAGCTACGTGGGGCTTCCGGCGGAGTTCGCCATGGGCCGCCGCGCGGCTACGGGCACGCTGGGCGCCTATGAAAACGCATGGGCAACGCGCGGAAAGGCCATGGGAAAGGCCGGCGGCCTTCTCGGCTGGCTGCCGCTGGCGGGCTCGCTGTGCATTGCCATCGGCTATGCCGTGATCGTGACCTATGTGCTCAAGGCGCTGACCGATTCGCTGCTCGGCACGCTGATGACGGCGGACGCGGGCGAGTGGTTCGGCGCGTTTTCCTCGACGGATTTCTCTGTGGTGCCGTTTCACATCGTTGTGGTCGTAGGCACGCTGCTGACGCTGTACCTCGGCGCGCACAGCATTGAAAAGACCAACAAGGTCATGATGCCCGTATTTTTTATCATCTTCCTCGTGCTGGCTGTGCGCGTGGCGTTTCTGCCCGATGCGGCGGAGGGCTATCTCTTCATGTTTACCCCGCGCTGGGAGGCGCTGACCGACCCGATGATCTGGATCTGGGCGATGGGCCAGGCGTTCTTCTCGCTGTCCGTCACCGGCAGCGGCATGATCGTCTACGGCGCGTATCTCTCCAAGGATGAGGACGTGGTTGGCGTTGCGCGCCACACCGCCATTTTTGATACGATCGCCGCCGTCGTCGCGGCGCTGGTCATCATCCCCGCGTGCTTTTCCTACGGGCTGGATGTCGGCGCGGGGCCGGGGCTGCTGTTTGTCACGCTGCCGACCATCCTGCAGGATATCCCGATGGGGCGGCTGTTCGCCGTCATCCTCTATGTCGCAATGATCTTCGCGGGCGTCAGCTCCCTGCAGAATATGTTCGAAGCCGTTGCGGAGTCGCTGCTGCACAAATTCCCCAAGCTGAGCCGCACGGCGGTGCTCGTGATCCTCTGCGCGCTGTGCCTGGGCTTTGGTCTGGGGATGGAGCCGATCGCCAAGTGGGGTCCCTGGATGGATCTCGTGTCCATCTACATCATCCCCATCGGCGCAACGCTGGGCGCGGTCTCGTGGTTCTATGTGATGAAAAAGGACGAGCTGCTCGACGCGGTCAACACCGGCAGCGGGAAAAAGCGCGGCACGCTGTGGTACAGCATCGGCCGCTACGTCTATGTGCCGCTGGCTGTGATCCTCTGCTGCGTGGCGCTTTTCATGCAGGTCGCATTCTAAGGAAAAAGGAACGGCGGTACGCCGTTCCTTTTTTGACCCGCGCTTGCACTTTTCGCGCAGCGATGATATAATATGAAGCCGAATATACAGCAAAGGAGCTTGCTTTTTATGAAATTAGGTATCGTCGGACTGCCGAACGTCGGCAAGTCCACGCTGTTCAACGCCATCACCAACGCGGGCGCGGAGAGCGCCAACTATCCCTTCTGCACCATCGAGCCGAACGTCGGCATGGTGGCCGTGCCCGACGAGCGGCTCGACAGGCTCGCCGAGATGTACCACCCCAAGAAGAAGACGCCCGCCGTCATCGAATTTGTCGACATCGCGGGTCTTGTCAAGGGCGCAAGCCAGGGCGCGGGCCTCGGCAACAAGTTCCTCGAGAACATCCGCCGCACGGACGCCATCGTCCATGTCGTGCGCTGCTTCGACGATGAGAACATCATGCACGTCGTCGCCGATGCGAGCACGAACGTGCCCGTCGACCCCCTCGGCGACATTGAGACGATCGACCTCGAGCTCATCATGGCCGACCTTGAGATGGTCAACCGCCGCGTGGAAAAAGCGCAGAAGATGGCCAAGGGCGACAAGAAGTTCCTGCACGAAGCAGAGCTGTTTTCCGCGCTTGCCAAGCACCTTGACGCGGGCAAGAGCGCGCGCACGTTCGAGGTTACAAAGGACGACGCGGAGCTGATCGCGACGGCCGATCTCCTGAGCCTCAAGCCCATCATCTACGCCGCAAACATGGACGAGGACGGCTTTGCCGATCAGGACGGCAACGAATATCTCCGGCAGGTCAGGGAGCTTGCGGACAAGGAGGGCGCGCAGGTGCTGCCCATCTGTGCCAAGCTTGAGCAGGACATCGCCGAGCTCGACGGCGACGACCGCGCGATGTTCCTTGAGGAGCTGGGCATTCAGGAATCCGGTCTCGACCGGCTCATCAAGTGCTCGTATGCGCTGCTGGGCCTTATCTCGTTCCTCACCTACGGCGAGGACGAGTGCAGGGCTTGGACCATCAAAAACGGCACCAAGGCGCCGCAGGCCGCCGGCAAGATCCACTCCGACATCGAGCGCGGCTTCATCCGCGCCGAAACGATCAACTTCGACGACATGATCCGCTGCGGCAGCGTCGCAGCGGCGAAGGAGAAGGGATTGCTTCGCAGCGAGGGCAAGGAGTACGTCGTCAAGGACGGCGATATGATCTACTTCCGCTTCAACGTGTAAGCGGCACGCTTTTTGCACAGGAAAACAGTCACGGGAGAATTCTCCCGTGACTGTTTTTTCGTCTATTGCGGGCTTTCGCGCGGGATGACCTCGATATCGGCAAGCGCGTCGAGCAGCGGCCAGAACTGCGCCAGCGCGCGGCCGAGGTGCCAGCAGCCGACGCCCTGTAAGCCGCTCTCCGCCGCGAGACGGAGCTTTTGCCCGAGCGAACGCGCGTCCTCGAACCAGACCACGTGCTCCCGCCGCGCGGGATCAAAGTAGCGGTAGTACGGCGACTGCGCCGTCTCGTCGAAGTGGATCTCCGCGCCGAGGCGCGCCGCGCGCTCCGCCGCCTGCTGGGACGAGAGCGTTTCCGCCTTCGTCACGCCCGCCTCGTAGGGCAGCGGCCAGTCGTAGCCGTAGAGCGGCAGACCGAGGAAGAGCTTTTCCGGTACGGTCTCCGTGAGCGCGTAGTCGAGTACGGCGCGCACCTGCGGCAGCGGCGCGACGGCCATCGGCTCGCCGTAGGTGTAGCCCCATTCGTAGGTCATGAGGAAAACGGCGTTCGCCGCTTCGCTGAGCAGGGCGTAATCGTGCGCCTCGTATAAAAGGCCGCGCTGCTGCGCGCTCGTCTTGGGCGCGAGGGCGGCAATGACGGGGCGGCCATCGGCATTGAGCGCATCGCGCAGGCGGCAGACGAAGGCGGCGTAGGCCTCGCGCAGCTCCGGCGGAACATATTCAAAGTCGACGTCCAGCCCGTAGTACCCCTTCTCCTCCATCACGCGGGAGACGGCGGCTGTCAGGGCGGTCTGCGCCCGCTCATCGCGCAGAAGGGCGGCGTTGTCGCTTGAAAAGCTGCCCTCGGGCGTGAGCGTTGAAAGATGCATGAGCGCGGAGACGCCATAGCGCGACGCGGCGGCGAGCAGCGCGCCGTCCGCAAGCGGGACAAGGCCGCCCGCCGGCGTGATGCCGTAGGTAAAGGGCGTGAGATACGTCAGGTACGGCAGGAGCGCGTCGAGCTGTGCCGGCGCGATGTGGGGATAGGCATAGGCGTTCACGCCCAGACGGGCAAGGGGTGCCTCGCCTTCGTAGTCGATAACGAGCGGCTCTCCCGCGCGCAGCGCCGCGCGGCCACGGAGGTAGAAGTTGCGGCGCAGGAGCGTGCGGACGCTCAGGCCGTAGTGCCGCGCAAGCGAAAAGAGCGTATCGCCGGTGCGGATGGTGTGGAGCGTGCGCGGAACGCGCACGACGATCGCCTGCCCGACAGCAAGCGGGCTGTCGACGGCAAGGCCGTTGTCGGCGGCAAGGAGCATGGGAACGACGCCGTGCATGGCGGCAATGGCGGCGATCGTGTCGCCGCGCCGGACTGTGTGGATGAGCATGGACTATCACCTCGCGCTTATCCTATGCGGCGGCGCGGGCGCTTATCCCAGCGCCACGTCAAGCGCCATCATCAAAAGGAAGCCGCCGATGAAGCCGCAGGTCCCCGCGCGGCTGTGGGCGCGCGGCAGCAGCTCCTCCGCCACGACGCAGAGCATCGCGCCGGCGGCAAAGCTCAAAAGCCACGGCATCAGCGCGTGCGCGCCCGCCGCGGCGAGCACCACGCTCACGCCGAACAGCGGCTCGACCGCGCCGGAGAGCATTCCCGTCAAAAACGCGCGCGGGCGCGAGCGCCCCATCTGATGCAGCGGCAGCGAGACCGCCGCGCCCTCGGGAAAGTTCTGCACGCCGATGCCGAGCGCGAGCGCGGCTGCCGCGGCAAGGCTTTCCCCGTCCGCCGCGAGGGCGAAGGCAAGGCCGACGGCCATACCCTCGGGGATGTTGTGGAGCGTGATGGCGGTCATGAGCAGCAGATCGCCGCGCGCATGATCGTCCTGTGCGCCGCCGCGGCGCAGCAGGGGGCAGAGGGCGTCCAGTCCCGTGAGGAATGCCGCGCCCAGCAGAATGCCCGCCGACGCGGGCAGCGCGGGCGGAAAACGTCCCTCCGCCGCCGTCTGCTCAATGGCCGGCAGCAGGAGGCTCCAGATGCTGGCCGCCGTCATCACCCCCGCGGCAAAGCCCATCATCACGCGCTGCGTCTGCGCGCGTGTCCCGCGCCCTACCAGAAACACCGTCGCGGCGCCAAGCGCGGTCATCAGGAAAGTAAAGAGCGTGCCGAGCGCTGCATACGTGAGAGATCTGAGCATAAGTTTTCATCGCCTTTACGGTTTCTCAGGCGGAAGAACGCCTGTATGCCAGTATAGGCGGCGGGAGCGCCAAACGTGAACGGGGCGCGCGGAGATATCTCTCCGCGCGCCCCTGCGCAGCCTTCTTTACTTCATCAGCTCAGCGACCATGTCGGTGTATTCGCCCGGATCGTCGAGCGGCAGGCCCGCGATCAGCAGCGCCTGATCGTAGAGGATCTTCGCGTACAGCTCGGCCTTAGCGCGGTCGGTCAGCAGCGCGGTCTCCATCGCCATAACGGCGGGATGCTTCACGTTCAGCTCGAGGATGCGGTCGGCCTTGATCGGCTCGGGCATCTGGAAGTTCTTAAAATACTTCTCCATCTCGAAGCTGAAGCCCTCGCCCGCCGTCAGGCAGACCGGATGCGTCCTGAGACGGTGAGAGGCCCTCGCCTCCTTGATCCTGTCGCCAAGCGTCTCCTTGACGAACTTCATCAGATCCTCCTTCTCGTCGAGCAGCTTTTCCTCCTCGCCGCCAAGCTCCAGCTCGCCGTCCACGATGGAGCGGAAGGGCTTTTCCGCGTATGCCGCCAGCGCCTGGAGCACGAACTCGTCGGCCTCGCCGGTGAGGTAGAGCACCTCATAGTCCTTGTCCTTCAAAAGCTCGGTCTGCGGCAGACGGTCGATGGCGACGACGCTCTCTCCGGCAGCGTAGTAGATGCACTTCTGCTCCTCCTTCATGCGCGAGACATACTCGCTCAGCGTGGTGAGCTTCTTCTGCGTGGAGGAGTAGAACATCAAAAGCTCCTTGAGCGCGTCCTTCCGGCTCTCGCCGCCCTCGCTGACGATGCCGTAGCCGATCTGCCGGCCATAGTTCGCGTAGAACTTCTCATAGCCCTCGCGGTCGTCCTTGAGGAACTTTTCAAGGTCGGCGCGGATCTTCTTTTCCAGATTCTGCGCGATGACCCTGAGCTGGCGGTCGTGCTGCAAAAGCTCGCGGGAGATATTGAGGCTCAGATCCGGCGAATCGACCACGCCGCGCACAAAGCGCAGGTAATCGGGCAGGAGCGCATCGCACTTGTCCATGATCATCACGCCCGCGGAGTAGAGCTGGAGCCCCTTCTGATAGTCCTCGGTGTTGAAGTTGAGCGGGCGCTTCGACGGCACGAACAGCAGCGCCTTATAGGTGACGCTGCCCTCGGCCGAGACGGTGATGACGCGCTGAGGCTTGTCGAACTCTCGCGTGAGCTCGGAGTAGAACTTGGCATACTCCTCGTCCGTGACCTCGCTGCGCTTGCGCTGCCAGAGCGGGACCATGGAGTTGACCGTGGTCAGCTCGTCGACCATCTCATACTCGGGCTTTTCGGGATCGCTCCCCTCCTTGACCTTCTGCACGGGGGTCATCATGCGGATGGGGTAGCGGATGTAGTCGGAATACTTCTTGACGAGGGAATAGAGCTGATAGCCGTCGAGGTAGTCGCTGTACTTCTCGTCCTCGGTATCCTCCTTGATGTGCAGGATCACGTCCGTACCGGCGCTCTCCTTTTCGCATTCGGCGACGGTGTAGCCGTCCGCGCCGGAGGACTGCCAGCGGTACGCCTGCTCGGAGCCGTATTTCTTCGTGATAACGGTGATCTCGTCGGCGACCATAAACGCCGAGTAGAAGCCCACGCCGAACTGGCCGATGATGTCGATGTCGGCGTCCTTCCTGTCCGCGCCCTCCGTCTCCTGACGGAACTTGTAGGAGCCGGACGAGGCGATAACGCCGAGGTTGTTTTCAAGCTCGTCCTTGTCCATGCCGATGCCGTTATCGGAGACAGTCAGCGTGCGCGCGTCCTTGTCGACGGCAAGCTCGATCCTGAAATCGCTCCGGTTCAGCCCGACCTTATCGTCCGTCAGGGCGACGTAGCAGAGCTTGTCGATGGCGTCGCTCGCGTTGGAGATCAGCTCGCGCAGGAATATCTCCTTGTGGGTATAGATCGAATTGATCATCAGGTCCAGCAGGCGCTTGGACTCCGCCTTAAATGATTTCTTTGCCATAAAAGCATCTCCTCTGATTCTATTTGAATCAGAGTATAGCAGAAAACCGCGTCGATTTGTGACCTATCCGTAAACATTTAGCACTTATTATGGCAGAGTGCTAAAATACGTGGTTTTCTTTTCCGTTTCGTCCAGTTTCCGGCTGCGTTTTTCGTCAAATTGTTCAAATGCGCAAAGCCACGGGGCTTTGCCCTCTTTTTCTTTGGTAAATATGCAGGATTGACTTTTATATATTCATGCGCTAAAATGGGCCCATCAAACATGAGAGAAACATGAAAGGACGTAATGCAATGTTCCGTTTTGCTTATGCAAATCAGAATACCGCGATGAACGCTTCTGCCGCGCAGGCTGAAGCTGCGTCCTGCTGCGCCTCTCAGTCCTCCTCCCGCTCTATTAAGATGGACGCCATGATCATGGCGTCCATTCTTATTTTTGCGCTGGGCTTGAGCCGTATGATCCTTCCGGCTCTGGTACTTTCCATTTCCATTCTGCCGGTCATTACATTTTTGCACGCGGAACAGAAGCGCTGAAAAGCTGAGGGGGCTTTGATCCCGATACAGCAAAGCGGTTCCGCCGTGCGGCGGGACCGCTTTTTTGTATATTATTTTTTCGTCATCAATTTTTCAAAGGAGATCAAAAAGATGAAAAAGAAGTTTATGTGCATGTTCATGGCCGCCGTCATGGTCTTCACCATGGCCGCCTGCGGCAGCAAGAGCGATGACACCGGCACGAGCGACAGCACCAACACCGGCGATCAGCCCTCGGCCGAGCCCCAGACCTTTACGATCGGCTCCTGCGGCCCGCTGACCGGCGACGCTGCGATCTACGGTCAGGCCGTTGTCAACGGCGCGCGCCTTGCCGTTGAGGAGATCAACGCAAGCAGCTCCACCATCAAGTTCAACTTCCTGCAGCAGGACGACGAGGCCGACGGCGAAAAGGCCGTCAACGCCTACAACACCATGATGGACGACGGCATGCAGGTCCTCGTCGGCCCGACGACCACCGGCGCCTCCCTCTCCGTTTCCGACGTGACCAACACTGACCGCGTGTTCATGCTGACCCCGTCCGCCTCCTCCCCCGACGTGACCTCCGGCAAGGACAATGTCTTCCAGGTCTGCTTCACCGACCCCAACCAGGGCACCGGCTCCGCTGACTACATCGCCGAGAACATGCCCCGCGCGAAGGTCGCCGTCATCTACCGCAACGACGACGCTTACTCCCAGGGCATCCGCAACACCTTCGTAGCCGAGGCTGAGGCCAAGGGCGCGTTCAAGATCGTCTATCAGGGCACCTTCACCGCCGACACCGCCTCCGACTTCTCCGTCCAGCTCGCCTCCGCGCAGAGCGCCGGCGCCGACCTCATGTTCCTCCCCATCTACTATCAGCCCGCCTCCGTCATTCTCAGCCAGGCCAAGGCCATGAACTACGCCCCCACCTTCTTCGGTGTGGACGGCATGGACGGCATCCTGACGATGCCCGGCTTTGATCCCGCGCTCGCCGAGGGCGTCATGCTCCTGACTCCGTTCTCCATCAACTCCGAGGACGCCGCGACCCAGAACTTCGTCAAGACCTACACCGAAAAGTACAGTGTGGAGCCCAACCAGTTCGCCGCTGACGCCTACGACGGCGTGTACATCATCAAGGCCGCTCTTGAGGCTGCCGGCTGCACCGGCGACATGAGCGCCGCCGATATCTGCGAGGCTCTCATCCAGGTCATGCCCACCCTCAGCGTCGACGGTCTTACCGGTAAGGCCATGACGTGGAACGCGGACGGCGAGGTCGCCAAGGCGCCTCTCGCCGCCGTCATCGAAAACGGCCAGTACGTCATGAAGTAAGCGTACCCCGCTCTTTACAAGTTCTCTCTTCTCATTCTCTCTCATACAGGCAAAGGCTGTCGGGAGCGTCCGCTCCCGACGGCTTGCGCCCATTCTATGGCGGAACCGAGGGCAGGTGCGCTTTCCCGCTGCCCTTGCTTCTGCCACAGAAAAAACGTCCGAAAAAGAGGTGCTACCTATATGGAATTCCTGTCCTACCTCATCAGCGGCATCAGTCTCGGCAGCGTGTACGCCATCATCGCGCTGGGCTACACGATGGTCTACGGCATTGCCAAGATGCTGAACTTTGCCCACGGCGACATCATCATGGTCGGCGGCTACATCTCGTTCTGCGCGATGTTCTACCTCGGCCTTCCCAACATCGTAGCCGTGCTGCTGGCCGTCATTGTCTGCACGGTGCTCGGCATCGTGATCGAGCGGCTCGCATACAAGCCCCTGCGCTCGGCGCCGAGCCTCGCGGTGCTCATCACCGCCATCGGCGTGAGCTATTTTCTCCAGAACTCGGCGCTGCTCATCTGGAAGGCCGCCGCGCGCGTCTATCCCCCCGTGGTCGAGGGCTCCGCGCAGCTTTTCGGCGGCAGACTGACCGTCTCCTACGTTTCGCTGCTGACGATCTTCGCCTGCGTCGTCATCATGATCGCGCTGACGCTGTTCGTCAACAAGAGCAAGATGGGCAAGGCCATGCGCGCCTGCTCGGAGGACAAGGCGGCGGCGCAGCTGATGGGCATCAACGTCAACGCCACCATTTCCGCAACGTTTGCCATCGGCTCGGCGCTCGCGGCCATCGCGGGCGTGCTGCTGTGCTCGTTCAACACCTCGCTGATGCCGACGACCGGCTCCATGCCCGGCATCAAGGCCTTCACCGCGGCGGTGTTCGGCGGCATCGGCTCCATCCCCGGCGCGTTTCTCGGCGGACTGCTGCTCGGCATCATCGAGGCCATAGCCAAGGCGTACATCTCCACGAACCTCGCCAACGCCATCGTGTTCGCGGTGCTGATCGTGGTGCTGCTCGTCAAGCCCGCGGGACTGCTCGGCAAGTATGTGCCGGAGAAAGTGTGAGGTAAGGATCGTGACAAAGCTTCAAAAGAAACTCCGCTCCCTCAAGAAAACGACCAAGGTCGACTTTGCGACCTATCTCGGCGTGATCCTTGTGTTCGCCATTACGCTGATCCTGCAGAGCAACGGGCTTTTGAACCGCAAGGCGACGGGTCTGCTCATCCCCATCTGCTGCTATATGTCCATGGCCGTCTCGCTGAACCTGACGGTCGGCATCCTCGGCGAGCTGAGCCTCGGCCACGCGGGCTTTATGAGCGTCGGCGCGTTCTCCGGCATCATTGCCGCGCAGAGCCTGCAGGGCGCCATCCCCAGCGACGGCGCGCGCCTTGCCGTCGCCATGCTGCTCGGCGCGCTGTTCGCGGCCATCGCGGGCGTGCTTGTCGGCACGCCGGTGCTCCGCTTACAGGGCGACTATCTTGCCATCGTCACGCTGGCCTTCGGCGAGATCATCAAGGATCTCATCAACTGCCTGATCGTGGGCTATGATTCCACGGGGCTGCACATCATCTTCAACCCCACGGGCGACAAGACCGTGGACGATCTGGGCCTTGACAGCGCGGGCTACGCCATCATCAAGGGCGCGCAGGGCGCGACCGGCACAAAGACCATCGCCACATTCGCTGCGGGCTTTGTGCTCGTGATGGTAACGCTCGTGATCGTGCTGAATCTGACGCGCTCGCGCGCGGGCCGCGCGATCATGGCCATCCGCGACAACCCCATCGCCGCGCAGTCCGTCGGACTGAACCTGACAAAGTACAAGCTGATGGCCTTCGTCACCTCCGCCGCCCTCGCGGGCGCGGCGGGCGCGCTGTACGGATTGAACTACTCCTCGCTGCAGGCCGTCAAGTTCAACTTCAACACCTCCATCCTCGTGCTGGTGTTCGTGGTGCTCGGCGGGCTGGGCAACATCTGGGGCAGCCTGATCTCCGCCGCCGCGCTCACGATCCTGCCCGAAGCGCTGCGCCAGTTCGCGGATCTCCGTATGCTCGTGTACGCGGTCGTGCTGATCTTTGTGATGCTTGCGACCAATAACCCGCAGTGCAAGGCGTTCTTTGCAAGACTCATCCCCGTGCGCCGCAAGAGCGCGGAAAAGGAGGATCAACAATGACGCAGAAAACAAAGCTCGTTCCCGTCACGCGCGAGCCGGCGCTGCTGACCGAGCGCGATGCGGATAAATCGCCGGTGCTCGAGTGCATTGACCTCGGCATCACCTTCGGCGGCCTCAAGGCCGTGGACAGCTTCAACGTGACCATCGGCCGCACGGAGATCGCGGGCCTGATCGGCCCCAACGGCGCGGGCAAGACGACGATCTTCAACCTGCTGACAAAGGTATACCAGCCCACGCACGGCACCATCCTCTTAAACGGCAAGGACATTCACGGCCTGACCACCGCGCAGATCAACCGCGCGGGCATCGCGCGCACGTTCCAGAACATCCGCCTGTTCCAGAACCTCTCGGTGGAGGAGAACATCACCACCGCCATGGACAGCCAGATGCACTACAACATGGCTGAGGGCATCTTCCGCCTTCCGCGCTTCTGGAAGGAGGAGCGCGTCATGCATGAGCGCGCGATGGAGCTTTTGTCCATCTTCCACATGGAGGGCTTTGCCGACGCCAAGGCCGGCTCTCTCCCCTATGGCGCGCAGCGCCGTCTGGAGATCCTGCGCGCGCTGGCGACGAACCCGTGTCTGCTGCTGCTCGACGAGCCGGCAGCGGGCATGAACCCCAGCGAAACGGCGGAGCTGATGGAAAATATCCGCTCCATCCGCGACACCTTCAAGATCGCGGTGCTGCTCATCGAGCACGACATGAACCTCGTGATGAACATCTGCGAGGGCATCGCGGTGCTGAATTTCGGGCGCATCATCGCCAAGGGCTCGCCCGACGATATCCAGTCCAACCCCGAGGTCATTGAAGCGTACCTCGGCAAGAAGAAGGAGGCGTGAGCATGAGCCAGATCCTGAAAGTCAACGATCTGCATGTCTATTACGGCAGCATCCACGCCGTCAAGGGCGTGTCCTTCGAGGTGAACGAGGGCGAGATCGTCACGCTGATCGGCGCGAACGGCGCGGGCAAATCCACGGTGCTCAACACCGTCTCCGGCCTGCTGCACCCGCAGACGGGCAGCGTGGAATTTGAAGGCAAAGACTTAAAGGGCGTTGCCCCGCACAAGATCGTGGAGCACGGTCTTGCGCAGGTGCCCGAGGGACGGCACGTCTTTTTGCAGATGACCGTGGAGGAGAACCTGGAGATGGGCGCGTACACGCAGCCGAATTCCTCCGTCGCCCCCGGCATCGCGGACGTGTACGAGCGCTTTCCGCGCCTTGCCGAGCGCCGCAGACAGATCGCCGGCACGCTCTCCGGCGGCGAGCAGCAGATGCTCGCCATGGGCCGCGCGCTGATGAGCAAGCCGAAGCTGCTGATGCTCGACGAGCCGTCGATGGGCCTTGCGCCGATCCTTGTCGAGCAGATCTTCGATATCATCCGCGAGCTGCACGCCGCGGGCACGACGATCCTGCTCGTTGAGCAGAACGCGCAGGCGGCGCTTTCCGTCGCCGACCGCGCCTACGTGCTCGAGACCGGCCGCATCACACTCTCCGGCACAGGCGCGGAGCTGATGGCGAGCGACGCGGTGCGCAAGGCGTATCTCGGCGGCTGAGCCGCATCAAAAAGCCTCCGCGTCTCCGGACGCGCAGGCCGCATCGGTCGTTCAGGGCTGTCCCCGCAGGGGGCAGCCCTTTCTCTTTGCGCAATTTTTACATTTTGTCAAGAAGTTCTCAGATTTTTAATAATTTCCGCTTTCGGGTATGCTATACTATGCGGACGACCTCGCGGAGACCGCGCGCAAGCGGACGGCGGGGCCGACCGTTATGGAGGTCTGTATGAGTGGCTTTTGGCGCTGCTGCATCTACTACGCCGCGCTGGGCGTCGTGTCGTTTTTCTTTGGCCGCGCGCTGCCGAAGGGCTGGTTCCACGGCGACCGCTTTCCCTTCCGGTGCGCGCCGTGGGAGGCGGCGCTTTACCGCGCGCTGCGCGTACACGACTGGCAGGACAAGGCGCCGGATATGAGCAGGATCGTCCCGAAGCTCATCCCCGCCAAAAAGCTGGACGCGGATTTCCGCGCACAGCTGCCACGCATGATCGAGGAGACCTGCGTGGCGGAGCTGACGCACGTGCTGCTGAGCGTCTGCAGCCTCTACACGCTGCGGCTGTGGCCCGGCGCGGGCGGCGCCGCGCTGACGCTCGTCTATATCCTGCTCGGCAACGTACCGTTCATCATGATCCAGCGCTACAACCGCCCCCGCCTGCAGCGGCTGCTCGCCGCACAGCGGCGGCGGAGCAAAAATAAGGAACAACAGTAAAGGATCGGATTTTTTATGAAAGTTTTGATCTTGAGCTGCAACACCGGCGAGGGGCACAACTCCTGCGCCGCGGCGCTTGCAGAAGAATGCGCGCTCAAGCACATCCCCTGCGACACCGAGGACGCGCTGCGCTTCATCTCCCCCGAGGTCTCGCGCTTCATCTCCAACTGGCACGTGCGCATTTACCGCCACGCGCCGGGTCTGTTCCGCGTGGGCTACCGCGCCGCGGAGGAGCACCCCGCGCAGTTTCACGAGGGCTCGACGCTCTACCGCTATCTTTCTCAGGGCGCGGAGACGCTCAGCGGCTTCATCACCGGCGGCGGATACGACACTGTGATCTGCACGCACGTTTTCGCCGCGCTGATGGTCAGCGAGATCGTGAAGACGCATCTGCCGCATCTGAAGACCTGCTTCATCGCAACGGACTACACCTGCTCGCCCAGCGTGAAGGACAGCGCGCTCGACCGCTACTTCATCCCCGCCTCGTCGCTCGGCGGTGACTTTCTCGGCGGCGGCGTGACGGGTGAGCGGATGCGCGCCTGCGGCATCCCCGTGCGGCAGATGTTCCGCCCCAGCGGGCGCAAGGCCGAGGCCAAGCGCGCCTTCGGCGTGCCGCCGGAGCACCGCCATCTTGTGATGATGTGCGGCAGCATGGGCTGTGGGCCGATCATGAGCATCGCGCGGCGCATCGGGCGTGGACTGCCGGACGATCAGGATCTGACGATCGTGTGCGGCACGAACGAGCGGCTCTACCGCCGTTTGCGCTTTTACTTTGACGGCGTGCAGAACGTCCACGTGCGCGCTTACGTCAAGGACATGGCGCTTCTGATGGACTCTGCTGACCTTTACCTCACCAAGCCCGGCGGCATCAGCGTCACCGAGGCGGCCTCGATGCGCCTGCCGATGGTCTTTATCGACGCGGTCGCGGGCTGCGAGGAATACAACAAGGACTTTTTCCTCCGCACGGGCGGCGCCGTGACCGGCAAGACCCCCGCGGAGATCGCGCGCGTCAGTCTCAGGCTGCTGAGCGACGAGACCACGCTCGAAAAGATGGGCGACGCGCTTGACACCGCCGTCCCGCACGATGCGGCGGCCAACATTCTTTCTGAAATGAGCAATACGGAGGTTGCGCAATGATCACCCCCAGCATAGACTACCGGCAGTTCCGCCTCAGCAAGCTGAACACGCCGGAATTTTCCCATGTGAAGCTGCTGCTGTTCTGGCCCCTGTTTGGCCTCGGCTTTCTGTTTGTGGAGCGCTATTACCCCGTGGCGCATTACTACGCCATGCACTGCGCGCTCGACGATCTCATCCCCTTCAACGAATGGTTTTTGATCCCGTACCTGTTCTGGTTCGTGTATCTCATCGGCGCGCTGGCATATACATTCTTTTTTGATGTGCCGAGCTTCCGCAAAATGATGCAGTTCGTCATTTTTACCTATTCGGTGACGCTCGCCATCTATTTCCTCTTCCCCACCTGCCAGCTGCTGCGCCCCGCCGTCTTCCCGCGCGACAACGCGCTCACGCGCTTCATCGCTCACTTCTATGTTTTCGACACCAACACCAACGTCTGCCCGTCGCTGCACGTGATCGGCTCGCTCGCCTCGCTCCTCGGATTGTGGTACACGCCGCGCTTTTCCTCGCGCACATGGCATATCGCCTCCGGGATCGCGGCGTTTCTCGTGAGCGTCTCGACGGTGTTCATGAAGCAGCATTCCATCCTCGACGTTTTTGCCGCACTGCCGATCTGCCTCTTTGCCTATTGGCTGTGCTATGTCAGGCCGAAGCGCCAGGCCGTCTCCGCCGCGCCGCCGCGCCGCTCGGTCGAATGACGAATATTTGACAGCATAAAAAGCCACCCGTCTTTGACGGGTGGCTTTTTATCTGCGTCTTTTCGTGAGATCCCTCATCTCTAAGCGAATAATTTTGTGAATATCTTGTATATTCCCGCCGGTTTTTTGGCGTGGCGGCGGCTTTCTGTGCAACTCGCACAGAAGCTGGGCGAAATTCCTTCGCATTTTTGAATTTCTACCCATTGACAACGCATAAATAAACATTTATACTTGCGCTATCGTTTCTGAAACGCATGAAAATTCGTTCCAAAACAAAATAATATACAAGATGGATAAAGGAGCTACCAAGATGAAAAAGTTTACCGCACTGATGCTGGCTCTCATGATGAGCCTTTCCCTGATGGCCTGCGGCCAGAAGGCCGACACGCAGAGTGACAATGCGCTGGTGCTCGGCACCTCCGCCGACTACGCGCCGTTCGAATTCATGTACGCCGACGCGAACGGCGATATGCAGTACGCCGGCATCGACGTCTCCGCCGCGCAGTACATCGCCGACGAGATGGGCAAGGAGCTCAAGGTCGAGAACATGGCCTTTGAGTACCTGCTGACCGCGCTGGCCAAGGGCGACTACGACATGGTCATGGCCGCGATGGAGGCTACGCCCGAGCGTCTCGAGTCCGCCGACTTCTCCGATCCCTACTACACCGACATTCCCCCGATGATTCTCGTCAAGGCTGACGCCGCCGACCAGTACCAGACCCTTGCCGACTTTGCCGGCAAGAGCGTGGGCGCACAGGCCGCCACCACCAAGGAGGACATCGTCAAGGACGACATGGAGGGCGCGAGCCTTGTCTCCCTGTCCCTTGTGACCGACCTCGTCAATGAGCTGGTCTACGGCAAGGTGGACGCCATCGTGCTCGACGGCGCCGTCGCACAGGAGTATGCCGATTCCAACAGCGATCTCGTGATCGCCGCCGCCTCCAGCGAGCTCGGCACGGCTGAGCCCTACTGCGTGGCCGTCGCCAAGGGCGACCCCAAGGGTCTGCTCCCCGGCATCAACGCCGCCATCGCCAAGATGCAGGAGGAAAACAAGATCGACGAGTTCATCGCCGCTGCCGACGATCTGAGCGGTGTGGCCGTTGAGGTCACGGCCGACGCCCCCGCGGCATAAGTCCTCCCTTTATTTGCTCTCTTCTCACTATCTCTCATAGCCAAAGAGCAAAGCCCCCAGCGGCTTTGCTCTTTGGCGCATCCTCCCAACCATTCTGAAAGGAGCTTATTCCCATGGACCTTGCCTCGTGGTGGAGCAGTCTCTTCGTCGGCATGTCGCCGGCGTCGTTCTTCAATTTTTCCTTTCTGCCGAAATACGGCGGCTACTTTTTGCAGGCGCTGGGCTACACGCTGCTGCTGGCGGTCGTCTCCGTGACGCTCGCCGTCATTCCTGCGCTGTGCCTCGCCTTCATGCGTCTGAGCAAAAGCAAGCTCGTCAGTGCGCTCTCCGGCGCGTACATCGCCGCCTTCCGCTCAACGCCGCTGCTCGTGCAGCTGTCGATCATCTACTTTGGCCTTTTCGGCGCGATCTCCATTCCCCGCATCGTGCTCTTCGGCTTCATCGATCTCAGCCGCTTCATCCCCGGCGTCGTGGCGCTGGCGCTCAACAGCTCGGCCTATGTCGCCGAGATCTTCCGCGCGGGCATTCTCGCCGTGGACATCGGGCAGACCGAGGCCGCGCGCTCGCTGGGGCTTTCGTCCATGCAGACGATGAAGCTCGTCGTGCTGCCGCAGGCGGTGAAAAACGTGCTGCCCGCGCTCGGCAACGAGGTCGTTGCGATGATCAAGGAATCGTCGATCTGCTCCACGCTCGGCATGGTCGAGCTGATGTTCGCCGCGAAGACCGTGGCGACCTCCACTTACATCTCCCTTGCGCCTTACGTGCTGGCGGCGCTGATGTACTTCTGCATCGTCTATCCCGCCGGCAAGGCGATCGAACTGCTGGAAAGGAGGATGCGCCGTGGCGACAAGCACTAAAACGCTCATCCGCGTATCGGACGTCTGCAAGGATTACAACAACGGCGCGGTACACGCGCTGCACCACTGCGACCTGCGCGTTATGCAGGGCGAGGTCGTAGCCATCATCGGCCCCTCCGGCAGCGGCAAATCGACGCTGCTGCGCTGCCTGAACCTGCTGGAAGCGCCGACCTCCGGCACCATCACCTTCAAGGACGTGGCGCTGAACGACAAGCACGTGGACATCGACCTGCACCGCCGCGAGATGGGCATGGTCTTCCAGCACTTCAACCTCTTTCCGCACATGACGGTCAAGCAGAATATCACGCTCGCGCCCGTGACGCTGAAGCTCAAAACGCAGGAGGAGGCCGACCTTCAGGCCATGTCGCTGCTTGAGCGCATCGGCCTTGCCGATAAGGCCGACACCTATCCCGCGATGCTCTCCGGCGGGCAGAAGCAGCGCATCGCCATCGTGCGCGCGCTGGCGATGTCCCCGGAGGTCATGCTCTTTGACGAGCCGACGAGCGCGCTCGACCCCGAGATGGTCGGCGAGGTGCTCGATCTGATGCGCGACCTTGCCGCGAGCGGCATCACGATGGTCGTGGTGACGCACGAGATGGGCTTTGCCCGCGAGGTCGCCGACCGCGTGGTGTTCATGTCCGAGGGCAGGATCATCGAGGAGGGCTCGCCCGCCGACATCTTCGACCATCCGCAGAGCGAAAGGCTGCGATCGTTCCTTGCCAAAGTCCTGTAAAAGCACGCAAAAAAGGCGTCCGGCCAATGGCCGGACGCCTTTTTTATTGGTTTTTATGCCGCTTTTTTACATCTTCTCCGGCGCGGTGCAGCCGATGACCTTCAGGCCGTTCGAGAGCACCTGGCGCGTCGCCTCGGCGAGCTTGAGACGCGCGGCGATGACGGCCTCGTCCTCGCCCTTGATGCGGCAGGCGTTGTAGAACTTGTGGAACGCCGCGGCAAGGCGCATGAGGTAGCGGTTGATATAGCTGGGATCGTAATCGCGCGCGGCCATGCGGATCTCCTCGGCGAAGGAGGAAAGCTCCTTGATGAGCGCACGCTCGGTGTCGCTCGAGAGAATGGAAAGGTCGGCGTCCGCGCAGGCGGGGGCGCTGTGGCCCTCCTCGGAGAGCGCCTTCAGCAGACTGCAAATGCGCGCGTGGGCGTACTGAATGTAGTAGATGGGGTTCTCGCTGTCCTCGCGCACGGCGAGGCCGAGGTCAAATTCCATCTGCGTGTCGGGCTTGGCGTTGAAGAAGTAGCGGCAGGCGTCGACGGGGATCTCATCGAGCAGATCGGACAGCGAAATGGTCTTGCCCGTGCGCTTGGACATACGCACGACCTCGCCGTCGCGCACGAGCTTGACGAGCTGCATCAGCACGATGTCGAGCCGGTTGGTGCCGTCGAGTCCCAGCGCGTCGATCGCGCCCTTGAGGCGGGCGACGTGGCCGTGATGGTCCGCGCCCCAGATGTTGATGACCTTGTCGAAGTTGCGCACCTCGAACTTGTTGCGGTGATAGGCGATATCGCCGGCAAGATAGGTGTAGAAGCCGTTGGCGCGGCGCAGCACGTCGTCCTTGAGATCGAGCTTGTCGATGTCGGCGTCCTTCTTGCCCTGCTTGCGGTACTGCTCGCGCATGATCTCGGCGGTCTTGACCCAGAGCGCGCCGTCCTTTTCATACGTCCAGCCCATGTCGGTGAGCTTTTTGGCCGTGTCGGCGACGAAGCCGGACTCGTGCAGCGAGGATTCAAAGAACCACTCGTCGAACTTGATGCCGTAGCGCTCAAGGTCGCTCTTCATCTTCGGGATGTTGCGGTCAAGGCCGAAGCGGGCCATGTCGGCATGGCGCTCCTCGGTGGTCTTGTCCACGTAGCTCTCGCCGTGCTCGTCATAGAATGCCTGCGCCAGCTCGCGGATATCGTCGCCATGGTAGCCGTCCTCGGGGAATTCGACGGCGTCCTCGCCCTTGATGATCTGGAAGTAGCGCGCCTCGATGCTCTTGGCGAACTTTTCGATCTGGTTGCCGAAGTCGTTGACGTAGAACTCGCGCCACACATCCGCACCCGACCAGTCGAGCACCTCGGCGAGCGTGTCGCCGAGCACGCCGCCGCGGGCGTTGCCCATGTGCATGGGGCCGGTGGGGTTGGCGGAGACGAACTCGACCATATACTTCTTGCCGCTCAGCCAATTGTCGCGGCCATAGTCCGCGCCCTCGCGCTCGATGGCGGCAAGCACATCGTCGTACCACTTCTCGCCGAGGCGGAAGTTGAGGAAGCCGGGGCCGGCGATCTCGACGGAGGTAAAATATGTGCCCTCCAGCTGCATGTGGCTGGTCAGGCTCCCCGCGACCTCGCGGGGATTTTTGTGCATGGCCTTGGACGCGGCCAGGCAGAACGTCGTGGTGTAGTCGCCGTTGGCGGTGTCCTTGGGGATCTCGACGGCGGGGACGGTCGTAACGCCGTCCGGCAGCAGGCCCTCCTGCACGGCGGCGCGGTAGGCGGCCGTCGTCAGCTCGGCGATCTGATTCTTGGCGCTGCGGATCATGTTCATGGCTTCTTCTCCTCTATCCTTTGCAATTTGAGCGGCGCGGCGGAAACGCCCCGCCGAACGCCGGAAGATATTCTGTTAGATTGTACTATACTTTCCGGCAGAAAACAAGGGAAAGAGGAAAGAATTCCTGTCATTTTGCGGCATTTTTGCCGCGCAGGACGGCGGTGACCTCCGCGCGGCGGCGAAAAACGGAGCCCCAGCAGAAAAGCATCGTAAACGCCGCGCACACGCTGACGCAGAGCCGGTAGTCCATCCGCTCGCCCAGCGCGCCGATCAGCAGCGACAAAACCGCGCTTGCCGCCGTGACCAGCATGCTGCCGTAGGCGTTGAGTCGGGCGCGCAGGCGGTCGGGAAGATACCGCTGCACCGCCGCCTGCCGGATCGTCGCGCTGTTGATGCCAAGAAAGCCGCACGCGGCGCGGTTCATGAGCATCAGCGGATAGGGCATCCACAAAAGCAGCACATCCATCAGCTCATAGATCTGGTAAACGCCGAAGATAAAGGGAAAGCGCTTCTTCTCCGGCAGCTCATAGCGGTAGCGCACCGCGCCGCCGAGCGAGCGCCCCGCAAACTCCGCCACGGAGAGCAGCGAATACATCGCCGCGGTAAAGCCCGGCGCCGTGCGGAAAAAGGCGACGAGCAGCGGCGAATAGCCTGCCGCCATCCCGTTTGTGACCGCCATGTAGTCATACAGCGCGCGCAGGCCCTTTTCCTCCCTGAGATATGCCGCCGCCTCGCGGATATCGCTCCACCAGACGCGCGGGGAAAAGCGTTCGCCGCCGTCGCGGCGCGTCTCCGCAACGCGGATGCGGTTTTCGATCAGCGCGGCGGCAAGGGACAGCGCAGACTGGATGAGCAATATCCTTGCAACCCCCAGCGTGTCAAAGAGCACGGCGGCCACGGGCGTCATCACCACCTTGAGCACGGGGTAGAGCATGGAGGAAACGGTATAGCCCTTTTCCTCCATGCCCTCCGGCAGCACGAGCGGATAAAAGCTTCCGTAGGCCAGCTCGTCGAATGCGCTGAGACAGGCAAGCAGCAGCGAAAAGCCCAGATACGCCGTATAGGAAAACGCGCAGCGCAGCAGATACAGCCCCGCAAGCGCATACAGCGCGGCGTTGACCGCATCGCCGCCGACAAGAAACGGCTTGCGCGGCAGGCGATCCATCAGCGGGGCGATAAACAGCGGCAGCACCGCGCCGGGCAGCAGCTGGATGGCCAGCACGAGCGCCGAGGCCAGCGTGCTCCCCGTCTCGTCGAACACCAGAAACGACAGCGCGAAACCGCTGACGATCCCGCCCGCCGCGCCGAGCGAAGTCGCAAGCGTGATGCGGACGAAGTCGCGCGTCCAGAGCGTCTTTTTCATTTTCCTCACCTCGCCCACCATTATGGCATGTTCCGTAAAAAAGAAAAAGGCGGTATCTGTGGGAAAGTTTCCCCGCGCAGATACCGCTTAACCGCTGTTTTTCACTTGATCTCAGGAAATTCCTCCAGCAGCAGGCACGCCTGCCTGTACTGGCGGTTCGCCTTGTACCACGCGAGCATCCACGGCAGATGAAAGCGCGCATAGCCCGCGCCGCGCTCGCGCCGCAGGCGGGAAAAGCAGCCCGTCAGCAGCGCGCCGTAGCGCTCGTCGTGCAGATGATCGGGATGCTCCAGCCGATAGCGCACGAGGGCAAGCATCTCCCGCTCCACCATATCCCCGCTGCCAAGCAGCGCCTCCGCACGGTCGAGCGCGGCAAAGGCCTCCTCCCGCCTGCCGAGCGCCTCGCAGCAGATCGCAAGCTTGTGCAGCGCTATTGCGCCCGGCTCCTCCAGCGCGGAGAAATACGCATAGGCCGCCGCAAAATCCCCGCGTTCGATCTGCGTCGCCGCCGTATTGTAGCGGATGACCGCAAGCGTCTCACGCTCGCCAAGCGCCGAGGCCAGCCGCTGCGCGACCGCGTAATGCCGCCGCATCCGCTCAAAATCGCCGAGATCCGAGTAGCAGTTGCCAAGATAGACGCGGCTGTTCATCATGATGCAGGCGAAGCCCTCCGCGGCCGCGGCGTCATAGGCGGCCCGCAGCGTTTCGATCGCGGCGGTATAGCTGCCGCGCGCATAGAGCGACGCCCCCTGCCACAGCCGCAGCACCGGCGCCGGATACAGCCGCACCGCCTCCTCGTACCGCTCCTCCAGCACGCACTGAAGCGCAAGCTGGCGCTGGTCCAGAAACGAAACAAATTCTGCGTCCAGTGAGCGCCTTTCCCCCTCGTTTTCGCAGGCAAATGCCCGCAGCAGAAGATAGTCCGCCGCGCAGGGGCTGCCGAGGAAGCGCTCCTCCTCCGCGCGCAGCGGTTCAAATGCGGCTTTGAACGCCGCGCCGCCGCCCGAGAGCAGCGCCTCCATGCATTCCTCCGTCCGCGCGTGCAGCGCGCCGGCCGGATCTTCCGTCCACGAAAGTCCCAGTCGCGCAAACAGCAGCTCTCGCACCTCATCCGACGCTTCCGCTCTGCCCTGTTCGATCTTGGACAGGTACGATGCGGTGCAGATCCCGCGGCATAGCCCCTCCTGGCTCCACCCGCGTGCGAGCCGCTCGCGGCGGATCAGCAGGCCTGCGATGCTCATGGCCATCCCCCCTCTTTGCTCCCAGTATACCATATCCCCGTCGGAAGGGAAGCCCGCTTTTTTCGTCCTGCGCCGCTTTATCCGCAGTCCAGACCGCCCGTTTTTGCGTGGTCCAGCGCCGCGCGCAAAGGCGTGGGAACGCTGGAAATCTCTTGCTTTTTTGACCAAGAATGATATAATTATGGTAGCATTTTTTGGATGCTTTATGAGAGATCATGAGACAAACATAAAGGAGGACTACCCCCATGCCCGTTAATCTGAAAGGCCGTTCTTTTCTCACGCTGAAGGATTTCACGCCCGATGAGATCCGCTATATGCTCAACCTCGCCGCCGACCTGAAGGCGAAGAAGCGCGCCGGTATCCGCGGCGATCTGCTCGCCGGCAAGAACATCGTCCTGCTGTTCGAGAAGACCTCCACCCGCACCCGCTGCGCGTTCGAAGTTGCCGCCTATGACGAGGGCGCGCACGTCACGTTCCTCGATTCCAAGTCCTCCCAGATGGGCAAGAAGGAAACGATGGCCGACACTGCGAAGGTCCTCGGCCGCTTCTTCGACGGCATCGAGTACCGCGGCTACGACCAGAAGGTCGTCGAGGGTCTCGCCGCCAACGCGGGCGTGCCCGTCTGGAACGGCCTGACGGACGTTGACCACCCCACCCAGGCGCTGGCCGACATCCTCACGCTGATGGAGAACACCAAAAAGCCCCTCAACAAGTGCAAGCTCGTCTTCTGCGGCGATACCCGCAACAACGTGGCCTACTGCCTGATGTACATCTGCGCCAAGCTCGGCATGCACTATGTCGGCTGGGGCCCGAAGGAGCTCGCTCCCGCCGCTGACGTCGTGGAGTATTGCCGCGAGGTCGCCAAGGAGACCGGCGCCGTCGTCGAGTACGGCGAGGACAAGGCTCTGCTCAAGGGCGCCGACGCTCTCTACACCGATATCTGGGCTTCCATGGGCGAGGAGGACAAGATTCCCGAGCGCGTGAAGCAGCTCACTCCCTACAAGGTCACCGGCGACGTGATGAAGGCCACCGAGAACAGCGACTGCATCTTCCTGCACTGCCTGCCCTCCTTCCACGACTTCGACACCACCATGGCCGCCTCTCAGAAGGAGCTGGGCTATGATATCCGTGAGGTCACGGACGAGGTCTTCCTCTCCCCGAACTCCAAGGTCTTCGACGAGGCGGAGAACCGCATGCACACCATCAAGGCCGTCATGGTCGCCACCATCGGCAACGTTTAAGCAAAGCGCAAAAGCAAGCGGCTTGCAGCCGCTTGCTTTTGCGCGCTTATAGGGAAAAGGGCGAAGCGGATATCCGCTTCGCCCTTTATTTACTTGCAGTATTTCTCCAGCTCGCGGCAGAGCGAGCACGCGTCGCTCTCGCTGCGCGCGATAAGCGCCACAGAGTCGTTGCCCGAGATGCAGCCGAGCATCTGCGGAAGATGCAGCGCGTCGAGCGCGGCGCCCGCCGCGTCGGCAAGTCCCGGCAGCGTTTTGAGCACGGTGACGATACCGGCGCAGTCCACGCTCACGCTGCACTCGCTGAGGATCAGCCGCAGGCGCCTGCCGTTGTCGATATGGTTCGCCTTGCCGGAGATGGCGTAGCGGCTGCGTCCGCCGCCGCACGGCTCCTTGTAGAGATAAAGCTCCTTGATGTCGCGCGAAACGGTCGTCTGCTTGCTCTCGATGCCGCACTCCGCCAGACGCGCGATCAACTCCTCCTGCGTTTCGATGTCATACTTTTCGATCAGCTCGAGGATCTTTTCCTGTCGTTTGGTCTTCACGATCCGACCCCTCCCCATGCTCGGCGCGGCCACGCATGGCGCGCCGTGTGTTCGTGCAAGGGACAAAGCGGCGGGACGGAAACGCCGTCCCGCCCGCGAGGCTTACAGATCGTCGCGGTTGACGGGGCAGGACATACAGCGCGGGCCGCCGCGGCCGCGCGACAGCTCGGCCGAAGGCATGGTCAGCACGTTCAGCCCGTGCTTTGCAAGCAGGTCGTTGGTGACATAGTTGCGGTCATAGGTGACGACGGTGCCCGGGCGGATGCAGAGCGTGTTCGAGCCGTCGTTCCACTGCTCGCGCTGGGCTGCCAGCAGATCGCCGCCGCCGCAGCGGATCAGATCGACCGCGGGGAGCTTGAGCTCAAGGGCGAGGATCTTCTCCAGCTCGTCCTTGACCGCGTTGAACTTCAGCTCGCCGTGCTCGTCGAGCATCATCTCGTAGACGCCGAGCGGGCCTTCGATCTCGGGATGGATGGTGAACTTGTCGTAGTCGACCATCGTGAAAACGGTGTCGAGGTGCATGAACGCGCGGGTCTCGGGGATATCGAAGGCCAGCACCTTCTTGAAGCCGGAGTTCTGCAGCAGGTTGCGCGCAAAGTTCTCCGCGCCGGAAACGGTGGTGCGCTCGGAAAGGCCCACGGCCACGATATCCTTGGAGAGCACGAGCACGTCGCCGCCCTCGATGGAGTAGCTGTCGGACAGGTCGTACCACATCTTGTTTTCAGAGGTGGCAAAGTCGCGGTTGTAGAGGAACATGTACTTGAGCAGCAGGCTCTCGCGCTTGCGCGCGGGGGTGTGCATCCGGTGGATGTTGATGCCCTCGCCGACGCAGGCGCCCGGATCGCGGGTAAAGTAGAGGTTCGGCATCGGGTCGGAAACGAACGGATAGTCGTCGTCGACCAGATCCATCAGGGACGTCGCCTCCTTCGTCGCGACCTCGCTGCGCTTGATGCCCGCGATGAGCTTCGTGACCATCTGCTTGGGCGGCATATCGAGCAGCAGGCTCGTCATGGCGGCGCGCAGGCCCTTGGCGTGGATCTTGCTGATGTTGAGGAAGTCGTTGACGAGCTGGATCTGGTGGGCGGGATCGGAGATGGCCTTGGCGACCTCGTCGACATAGTAGACAACCTCGACATCGTTGTCGCGCAGGATCTGGGCAAAGTGATCGTGCTCCTCCTGTGCGATCTTGAGGTAGGGAATATCATCAAAGAGAAGTCTGCCGAGGGTGGAGGGGGTCAGCGCCTCCAGCTCCTCGCCCGGGCGGTGCAGCAGCACCTTGTTGAGCTTACCGATCTCGGAAAAATTATGAATGCCTGGATACATGGCGGATTCCTTCCCGGAATGCCGGCGGCTCTCTCAAACCGCCCGTGCATCCCTCTATGTATTTGTTTGGCCGGCGGCCAAAGCGCCGCGCGGCCCGCGGTCGCTTTTCTGTATTTCCATGCTAAAGTATACGCCCGCGCGCGGGACTTGTAATGTATCAGCGCTGTGCGTATTTCGCGTGCCAGTTACTCCTCCAGCTCTTCTTCCAGCGCTTTGCGCAATACGTCCATGCCGCGCGCGAGCCGCTCCTCCGATTCATAGGAGTAGTTGATGCGGATATGGTCGCGTCCACCGTTTTTGAAGGGGTAGAACACATGCCCGGGGATCAGCGTAACGCCCATGTTGTAGGCGCGGCTGATAAAGCTCTTGCTGTCCACCCCGTCCGGCAGCTGGCACCAGACGTATATGCCGCCCTTCGGCCTTTGGTAGCGCACGCCGAGCGGCGCCATCTCGTCAAGCCTGCGGCACACAAGGTCGCGCTTGCGGTGATAGGCGGCGCGGAAGGCGCCCAGCGCCGTATAGTAGCTGCCGTCGTCCAGATACATGCCGAGCAGCTTCTGCGTCAGCCAGTCCGAGGCCATCAGCCGCACGGAGACAAGGTAGCTCATCGCGCGGATAAAGTCGCGGTTGCCCACGACGAACGCAAGGCTCAGCCCCGGCACGAACGTGAGCGAAAAGGAATAGATGTAGATCACGTTGCCCATCGTGTCAAACGCCTTGATCGGCGGGAGCCTTTCTCCCTCGTAGCTCAGCTCGCTCGCCGCGTCCTCCTCGATGATCGGCACGCGGTAGATGTTGGAAAGCTCCACCAGACGCTTGCGCCGCTCGAGCGAGAGGATGCTGCCCGTGGGATCGTGAAAGCTCGAGTTGACAAAGATCAGGCGCGGGCGGGTGTTATTCAGCAGGTTTTCCAGCACCTCGCAGTTCATGCCGTCCTCGTCGACAGGCACGGTCAGGATCTTTGCACCCGCCAGCTCCATCGCGCGGGACATATCCGGATGCACCGGCTCCTCCATCACCACGCTGTCGCCCGGCTTGACAAGGAGCGTGACGATAAAGTCCAGCGCCTGATTCGTCTCGGAGAGGATCTGGATCTCGCCGGAGGAGGCGCGGATGCCCTTGGTGCCGAGGAAGGAGACCAGCTTCTGCCGCAGGGCGCGGTCGCCCTTGTAGGGGCTGAAAAAATACTGGCACGGGCCGCTGCCGGTGACGAGCGAGGCAATATCGCGCGCCACGCGCTCAGGCGAGAACACGTCGCGCGCGGCGATGCCGCTGCCGAGGGAATAGCGGCTCTCGTCGGTGAAGCGCTGGAACAGATCGTCGAAGGTCTTCTCCATGTCGAGATATTTGTCCGCGACCTCGCCGACCCAGTTCACGCGGCCGAGAACGGGCGCGCCGTCGCCGCCGGTCTCCGCGTCCGGCTCCCTTTCCGCGGTGGACGCAGCCACAACATAGCCCACGCCCTGACGCGACTCAATCCACGCGTCGCTCTTGAGCTCGCTGTAGGCCTTGACGACCGTGTTGCGGTGCACGTCCAAAAGCTGCGCAAGGGCGCGCTCGCTCGGCAGCGCGCTCGCCCTCGGCAGCGCGCCGCTGATGATCTGCGATTTGATCTGATCGGCGATCTGAAGGTAAACGGGCACCTTCGACGCCTTGTCGATCCTGATATTCATGGGTCTCTTCTCTCCTTTGCCTGCGGACGCGCAGCGCGTCCCTCTATGCAGCAGGCCGCTCTCTCATCTGTCATTTTACCACATGCAAACGGATTTTGTACAGACATTTTTGTGCATTTGCGCCAAACGGATAAAAAACCATTTGCTTGCCGCAAAAAACCGGAGACGCTGGCGCGTCTCCGGTTTTTTATTGCTTTTCAAGCGTTTTTCAGCCGCTTGCCAATCAGAACATCAGGTGTGCGATCGGGCAGACGATGAGAAGGCTGATGATGGTGCGCTCAAGGAAGATCACGAACAGCTCCCAGATGTTGAGAGGAAGCTTGGAGCCGAGGATCAGACCGCCGACCTCGGAGAGATAGAGGACCTGCGTAACGGAAACGACCGCGACGATGAACTTTGCCATCTCGCTGGTGGACTCCGCGATCAGGATGGCGGGGGTCAGCATGTCGGTGAAGCCGACGATCATCGTGGAAGCGACCGCCTCAGCCTCGGGCACGCCGAGCAGCTGGAGCAGGGGACGGAACGGCAGGCCCAGATAATCGAAGATCGGAGTGAAGTTCGCAAGAATCAGGGCGACGGTGCCGATAGCCATAACGGAGGGCAGAACGCCGAACCACATGCTGCAGGCGTTCTTGGCGCCGCTCTTGAAGAACTCGCCGACGCCCTTATGCTCGGCGACGCGCTTCATGGCGAGATCCATGCCGTACTCGTAGTTGCTCTTGTAGCCCTCGGGGAGCGTGTCGGGCGCGGCCTTGCCTTCGACCAGATAAGTATTGGGCTTGTTGCGCAGAGGATAGAGATACGGGCAGATGATCGCGCAGACGATACCGACGAAGCAGACGATCAGGTAGTAAATGCCGAAGTAATCGAGCATACCGACCGTATCGAGAACGACGAGGGTAAAGGTAATGGAAACGGCGGAGAACAGCGTCGCGATGATGCTGGCCTCCTTGGCGGAGTAGTAGCCGCCCTCATACTGGTTGCAGGTGAGCATAACGCCCAGCGTACCGTCGCCGATCCAGGAGGTGATGCAGTCGACCGCAGCACGGCCGGGAACCTTGAAGAGGGGACGCATGACCTTGGTGAGCAGCGCGCCGACGAATTCGAGCAGGCCGAAGTCGAGCAGCAGCGGCAGCAGCAGCGCCGCGATGACGAAGATGATGACGAGCGTGGTGAGCAGGTCATAGAGGACAAAGCCGCCCTGACCGCCGCCGGTGATCATACCGACGAGACCCACGTCTTCCTCGCCCACACCGAGATAGGTGAGCCACACGAAGATGGCGGCCAGCACGCGGACAACGATCCAGATTGGCTTGCAGGCGAAGCACTCTCTCATAATGTCGCTGTCCATGATGAACTTGGGCTTTGCCAGGGAGATCAGCGCCATGATGGCGGAGATCGTCAGGATGATGACGCACAGAAGCGGCAGGAAGCCGCCGATGGCGCCCGCGATGATGTCGGCGATGATCTTGACCACAACGGTCCAGTCGCCCGCCGAGTTCTTGACCGGGATCATGAACAGGATAACGCCGATGACAGATGGAATGATAAACAGAGCCTTTAATTTGGCATTGCTTTTGGTTTCCATTCTCTCTCCTCCTTTTTATTGTGATTTATTGTGAGCTGTGCCCAAAAACCGGCCTCTCTCACAGCCGATTTTGAGGCAAATGCTCTTATCAAATACTTTACTTCTTTTCGCCGATAAAGCAAGTGCCAGTCAGCCCCGCAATTTGTATACCAGTAATAAATTTCTCCATTTTGCCACTTTTCTTTTTGTGCAGGCTGACTCTTCTTGAAAAATGCCGATGAAAAGTTGCACAAAAACGTGCTTCAAAAGCGGAAAGAGGAGGGCAATATTGCCCTCCTCTTTTTCCTATTGCGGCGGCAGCTCCGCGCCGTTGAAGCGCTCCAGCTCGTTCTTTCCGATGGCCATGCGCTTCCACTGCTCGGGAAGCCCCGGCGCGATGAGCGGGAACACGTTCTCCGTGTCGGACGTCGGCTGGATGTTGTAGGTGCCGTACTTGTTGACGAGATCCGCGCAGTCGTCCGGCTGGCCGAAGCGCGCCTTGAGCATCGGCATCAGATCGCGCGGCAGTCCCATGTCCTTTCGCATAAAAGCTCACCTCCGGACTTAGTATGTCCGGAGGCGGCGGCTTTTCTTCATTTATTCGCGCAGCGTCGCGGGATACACGCCCGCGTCGTGCAGCTTTTTGAGCTCGCGCTGCACCATTTCCTTATCCTCGTGATAGGTCATGCCGAACCAGCGCGCGTTTGAATGCAGCACCGAGACGCGCAGCTCGCCGCGGTCAATCAGCTCGCCGACCATGCTCGGCAGCAGGCACTCGGCCTTGATGCTGTCCGGCGCGAGGGCGCGGAGGAACGCGTGGAAGTATTCCTCCAGCTTTTCAAAGAGCCACGGCGTAAAGCCCCAGAAGTTCATCGACACCGGCGTCTCGGGCGCGTAGACGGGGCCGTCGCCGTCGTCCTGCAGGTCGTGGATCTGCCCGTCGGCGCAGGGCTTCAGGCGGAACGTCTCCACCACGCGGTCAAGCATCCCGTGCTCGTCCACATGGCACACGCCGCGCGTGACCGTGCCGTGCTCGCTGACGGTGTTGACCAGACTGTAGCCGACCATCGTGCCCTCGCCGCTCGCGGCGAGCCTCGAAAGCTCGGCATAGATCGTTTTGAACGCGTCCGCGCCGTAATAATCGTCGGCGTTGATGACGACGAACGGCTCGCACACGCACTCCTTCGCGCACAGCAGCGCGTGGACCGTGCCGAACGGCTTGACGCGCTCTTTTGGCACGGTGTAGAAGTCCGGTACGCTTGAAAAGTCCTGATACGCATAGCAGACCTCGACGGGCGCGCCGTCCGCCGTTCTGCGCTTTTCGAGCCGCTCGCCGACAAGCGTGTGCATCAGCTCGCGCATATCGGGCTTGATGATGAAGACCACCTTGGTGAAGCCCGCGCGCAGCGCGTCGTAGATCGAATATTCCATCAGGATCTCGCCGTGGGGGCCGATCCCGTCCACCTGCTTGCTGCCGCCGTAACGCGAGCCCATGCCCGCCGCCATGATGACCAGTGCCGCTTTCATAGTAGCGCTCCTCCTTGCAAAATCTCTATTCATCATAGCCCATCCCGCGCGGCTTTGCAAGGTGCATTTTGCGCGCAAAAACCGTGTTGCCCTTTTCCATCCGCAGGTGGTATACTGAAAGCGACTATTTTTCTGCGAGGTATATCATGGCTACCTTTCTTCACGCGGTCTCCTCCGTCACCCTGATCCTGCTGCTGACGGCCTCCGGCTATCTCTGCGCGGCCATGGGCTGGATGGGGCAGCCCGCCAAGGCGTTCATCAGCAAATTCCTGATGACGCTCGCCATCCCCTGCATGTGCGTCTACGGACTGACGAACAATCTGACGCACGATCTGCTCGTCGGCTCCGCGGGCTTTCTGCTCGTGCCGCTCATATGCACGAGCGCGTCGTTTCTGCTCTCGTGGGGACTGGGGCGGCTGCTGCGCCTGCCGCGCAGGCAGCTCGGCGTCTTTATGATGATGTGCTCGGTGTCCAACGCCGTTTTCATCGGCCTGCCGATGTGCACCGAGCTTTTCGGCGAGGTCTGCACGCCCTATGTGATGCTCTACTATCTTGTCAACACCAGCTTCGTCCAGCTCGTGGGTCTGTCGCTCGTGCGCTGGTCGGGCAGCCGCGGCGGCTTTGACCGCCGCGCCGTCGCGCGGTTTTTCAAAACGCCGGCCGTGCTCGCGGTCTTCCTCGGCCTCGCGCTGGTGCTGCTGGACATCAAGCTGCCGCCGCTCGTGATGAGCTACTGCCGGTACATGAACAACCTCGTCACGCCGCTGGCGCTGCTGCTCACAGGCTGCATCATCCATGAGATCGGGCTGAAAAACCTGCGCGTCGACCGCGTGCAGGCCGCGACGATGAGCTTCCGCTTCCTGCTCTCGCCCGCGCTCTCGCTCGCGCTGTGCGCGCTGCTGGGCGTCGAGGGGCTTGCGCGCAGCGTGCTTGCTGTGGAGACGGCGATGCCCGTCGTGACGCAGACGGTCGTGGCGGCGGCGGAATACGGCGCGGACGAGCAGCTCGCGGCGCAGGGCGCGGCGCTCTCGACGCTCGCGTGCTTTGTCGTGATCCCCGTGCTGACGCTGCTGCTGTAAAGGCTTCCCCGCGCGGCGCGTAAAATGCGCGCGGGCATTCGCCGTCAGGTATGTTTCCCAAAACGCGCGCATATAGATGGAGCACCATGGGATAGGAGTGTGCTTCATGAAGGGAAACATGGAAGATCGCGCCTGCGCGCTGGCTACCTACATCATCGAGAACCGCGCCACCGTGCGCGCCGCGGCGAAGAAGTTCGGCGTGAGCAAGTCGACCGTACATAAGGATCTTCAGGACCGTCTGCCGCAGTTCAACCGCAGTCTCTACCTTCAGGTGAAGGAGGTGCTGGAGGAAAACAAGGCCCAGCGCCACATCCGCGGCGGCATGGCCACGCGGAAAAAATACAGAGGTTTTTGAGCATTTGAGGAAACTTTTTTCGCGTTTTTCCGTCTATATGAAATAAGGCTCCCGCCGATCGGCATACCCGCTTTGCGTATGCCGGTCGTCCTTTTGCCGCAGCGCGGGGAAATTGGCTCTTGTAGAATCGCGCCGGAGCGGCTATAATGCATTATTGTAAACCAACAGAGAAATGGATGAGAGCGATGAGTGAGAAAGAACGATACGACGCGGCGCCGAAGCGCCCCAGGAAGAAAAAGGCCAGACGGCCGCGCGCGGAAAGGGTGACGGTCACGCTGCTGTCGCTGCTGTTTCTGGTCGTGGCGGGCGTTGCGGTCGTCAAATACGTCGTGCGCGCACCCGAGCCGGTGGACGATACGCCGCCGCAGGATACGCAGACGGACGGCGCGGAGACGGACGGCGGCGACACCGAGGTCATCGCCAACGGCCGCGCGCGCAAGCAGTACTGCTATACGATCCTGCTCTCCGGCATCGACAATGGCGCCGGCGGCAGCGACACGAACATCCTCATGCGCTTCGACGCCGTGAACAAGACCATTGATCTGGTCAGTCTGCCGCGCGACTCGCTGATGAGCAGCGGTCACAAGCTCAACTACGCCTACGCCAAAGGCGGCACCGACCAGCTGCGCGCCGAGATCGCCGATCTCCTCGGCATTCCGGTGGACTTTTACGTCAGCGTCGATCTCAAGGGCTTTATCGAGCTGGTCGACCAGATCGATGGCGTCGACTTCGACGTGCCCATCAATATGGACTATGACGATCCTTATCAGGATCTGCACATCCACTTCAAAAAGGGGATGCAGCATCTGAACGGCCAGCAGGCGATGGAGGTCGTGCGCTTCCGCCACAACAACGACGGAACGGGCTACGGCACGGAGGACATCGGCCGCATCGGCACGCAGCAGGCGTTTTTGAAGGCCGTGGCGCAGAAGCTCCTCAAGATCGAAAATGTGCCCGCGATGGCCGAGGTCTTCCTCAAGTATGTCAAGACCGACCTGACGCTCGGCAACCTTGTGTGGCTGGGCAACGAGGCGCTCTCAATGGGCGGCACGGACGCCATCTCCTTCCACACGCTGCCCGGCGACGGCACGGGCTGGTACAAGGGCGCGTCGGTCTACACGCTTGACCCCGAGGCGGTGCTGGCGCTTGTCAACAGCGCGCTGAATCCCTATGTGGACGACATCAGCGCGGAGGATATGAACATTCTTGTCCCGTAAGGGGCGCTTTGAAAGAGCAGGAGTGAGAAAGAGACCATGGCCATGAAACTACGCGCCGCGCCGCTTTTCCTCGCGCTGGCGCTGCTGATGACGGTCAGCGCCCTCGCCCAGAGCGATCCCGCCGAAGATATCCCGCCGGAGCAGGCGGAAACGGCGGAGGAGGCGCCGCGCTTTACGCCGCTGCGCGCCTATGAGGGCGAATTTTCCGACGTGAGCGAGGACGGCTGGTATGCCCCCGCCGTCGTCTCCGCCTACGAATACGGGCTGCTGAACGGGCGCGGCGAAGGGCGCTTCGCCCCGCAGGAGAGCATCACGATCGCAGAACTTTTGACGATCGCGGCGCGTCTGCGCTGCATCTATCAGACCGGCAGCGACGCGCTGCCGGAGACGGAGAGCGAAGACGGCGCGCCGTGGTACGCGCCCTACGTCGCCTATCTCAAGAGCGAAAAGCTGCTGGACAACAGCTTTGAGGGCTTCTACCTCCTGCCCGCCTCGCGCGCGCAGATGGCGGGCATCTTCGCCTTCGCGCTGCCCGAGGAATGGTACGAGGATATCAACGCCGCGCTCGTGACCTCGGGCGTCGCCAGCGGCGAGTTCATCGCCGACGTGACGGAGAAAACGCCCTACCGCAGCGAGATCCTGCTGATGTACCGCAGAGGGCTTCTCTCCGGCATGGACGAAAAGGGCAGCTTTTATCCCGAGCGCAGCGTGAGCCGCGCGGAGATCGCGGCGCTTCTGACGCGCGTGGTCGAGCCGGAAGCGCGCCTGACGCTTGACTGGACCGTCGCACCCTACCACTCCGCCGCGGGCAAAACGCTCGCGGGCCTTATCAGCGCGCCGGACAGTCTCCCCGCCGCGCCGGGCGCGAAGGACACCGCCGCGATCGACACGCTCGTGCGTGATATGCTCGCGCGCGGCGAACGCACGATCACGCTGCAATATTCCAAGACCCTCACCGCCGCGAACGCGAGCGCGCTGACGCAGGCGTTCACCTCATGCGTAAAGACCTATTGCGAGCAGATGTACAACGCCGTTTCCTGCAAGGTCTATTCCAGCGGCAGAGTCGTGCTGACGTTCTCCTCCACGGCCTGTACGGACGAAACGCTCGCGTCCTACCGCGCCAAAACGCTCGCCGCCGCCATCGCCCTGCACGATTCGCTCTGGGAGAGCGGGATGCTGGACTACGGCATGAGCCAGTATGAGATCGCGCGCACCTACTTTTTGTGGCTTTGCGACAACTGCCGCTACGATCAGGACGCGGGCGACGATTCGCTCAGCCACCTCGCCTACGGCGCGCTTGTTGACGGGCTTGCCGTGTGCGACGGCTACACGGGGGCATACAACCTGCTTCTGAAGCTCGAGGGCATCAAATGCTCGGCGCTGTTCAACGACAGCCACATCTGGACGCTTGCGGCGCTCGACGGCAGGGAATACCATATCGACGTGACGTGGGGCGATCAGTACGGGCGCACGGATCTGCGCTGGTTCGGCATGAGCGCGGAGCAGTCGCGCAAGCATCACCAGTGGACGCAGCAATAAGAAAAGCTCTTTCCGCTTGACGCGGAAAGAGCTTTTTGCGCTTCAGATCGTAAAGGTCTCGCCGTCGCGCGTGATGCGCGCGACAACCTCTCTCTGTCCCGGGTGGGCGGCAAGGTAGCGGTCGATGACCTCGAATTTTTTCCACATGTGCATGGGGAACAGATGCCTCACCGCGACGCACTTCATCAGATGCTCGATGCCGAGCCCCTCGGCGGCCTCGCCGAGCCGCGGGTCGAGCGGCGCCATCGCCGCGAATATCTCCGGCGCGATGCCGTTGTCCGCCGCCTCGTCGCGCACGGCGGCGGCAAGCTTGTCGATCGCAGCGCGGTAGTGGACGGCCATGTCGGCGCAGTAGCTCTTTCCCTCGCTCTCCCAGTGCCACCAGTTGAGATCTCCCCCGTGGTAGACCATTTTCCCCTCGGCGCGCAGGAGATAGGCGTTGCCGATGTCGGTGGACTTGATGGCGCGGATGCTCAGCTCCTCGCCCGCGGCCTCGGTCAGCAGGATGCTGTCGTGCCGGAGGACGGTCGTGCGGGCAAAGGCTTCGTCGGAGATGTTCAGCCATTTGCGCTTGCGCTCGGTGAGGCGAATGTCGCGCGAGATAAAAAAGCGCGTGTCGGGATGCTGGTCCAAAAGGCCGAAGATCTTCGCGTCGAAATGATCCTCATGGCTGTGGCTCACGAAGACGAGCAGCGGCTTATCCTCAGCGAGCGCGGGCAGCGCGCCGGTATAGTCCGGCTCCCACGTGTAGTCGAAAAGCGTGTAAAATCTGTCCCACTCCACAAGATAGGCGCTGTGGGCGATGAAGGTAACGGTCATGCGAGGAGTCTCCTTTCGCGCGGAAGATGGAAGTATGCCTGTAGGATTATAGCAGACTCCCCCCGCCGGCGCAAGGGGCTTAAAACGCTTTTCCGCGCAGCTCACCGCCGCGGAAAGTCAGCCGACGGGCCAAGAGAGGTAAAGTCGCTGAAGGATGCAACGGGAAACGCCTTCATCTGTGCGATCGTCCCATCGCTGTTTTCAACCGGCAGCGTGACCTCCACCGAAGCGCCAACGGGAAGATTTCGCACAGAGACCCACATCAGCCCCTTGTACTGCCCCTGCGCGGTATAGGCCGCAAGGAGCACCATCGTGTCCCCCTCAGAGGTCAGATTCGTAATGGACACCGATGCAAGAAAGCTTCCGGTCGGTATAGCCGTCAGCTGCTCCCCGCCGCTGTCCCGAACGGTGATGCCGTTGATCCGGTATTCCTCAGCCTTACGTTCCGTAACCGTTACGGCGCAGGAGGCGGTATATCCGCCATCTAACGTCGTTACGGTGATGATCGCCGTTCCCGGCGAAACGGCGGTAACGCGGCCAGTCTGAGATATCGCCGCAATATGCGGAGCCGAGGATTCCCAGCGCACCGTCTGTACAGTTGCATTTTGCGGAGAAACATTTGCGGCAAGATAGCGATCGTCGCCAAGAGGAAGCGAGAGCGACTGCTGGGAAATTGCTACGCCTTGAACCCTTGTCCCTCCATCAAGCAGGGACTCCTGCCATGCAAGAAACGGAAAGCCCCCATTCTTCGACTCTGAAATGCTCCATGTCGTTCCATAGCTCCACCCCGTATAGGTGGCCTGTTCTTTCAGTTCCTCAAGCGTCCTTGCCGCCGTTCCCGCAATGTCGCTATCCAGTCCGGAATCTCCGCAGCCGTAAACTGCCGCATTCAGATCATCCTGCTTGCCATAATAGCAGGCAGAAACTTTGCTGTCGCCCCAGATCGCATCGCTTGCAACCAGAACGGCGCCTACGCTCGCGCTCCCCGAAACGGCGCCGATCGAATAGCAATTGGAAACTCTGCAGTTTTTGCCCGATCCCAAAATCCCGCCAACATATGTGTTCCCGCTCACAAAGCCGGTATTATAGCAGTTTTCAATTCTGGCTAGGCTGCGCCCTACAATGCCGCCGCAGTAAGAATTCCCTGTGACCGTCCCGGCGTTACTGCATTCCAGAACATTCCTCACGCTTTTTGCATTCGCGGTTATTCCTCCCACATAGTCGCCGGTTGCCGTCACGCTGCCATAATTCGCGCACCTTTCGTAACTATCGGTAATAGAACTGCTGTAATCCTTTTCCAAGGTTCCTATTCCTGCAACGTAGGTATTGCCGGAAATACTGCCGTAATTGACGCAATCCTCCGCGCTATACAGCTCTCCCGCAATTCCCCCGACCATGGAGTCGCCGCAGACGCTACCATAGTTGACACAATCGTAAACCCACGAGGTGCCTCCGGCAATGCCGCCAAACTCCTGGCCATAGTAGCTGTCATAGGGATTCACGTCCGACTTGATCACTTTTCCGTAATTGATGCATTCTCTGATCTCATCGCCGTTGCCAACAATACCGCCGGCGCAAATATCGGCAATGATCGTACCATAGTTTCGGCAGTTCATTATGGAACCAGTTCTGCTATACCCACAGATTCCTCCGGCACATGTATTATCTGCCCGAACCAGTCCGGAAAATGAGCAGTTTTTTGATCCCTTCGCCTCTATAATGATTTCCAACGATCCCTCCGACATAATAGCCGCTGTAAACATAGGCATTTACCACATTAACGTTGGAAACCTCTGATGCATTTCCGCCCAGCTTGCCAATTAAGCCCTTGCTACTGCCGCCGCTGCTGATATACAGGCCGGAAACGGTATAACCATTGCCATCGAATCTTCCCGTGAAAAACTCATCACAGCCGACGGGCGTCCACTCTTTCAGTTCCTCTTCGTTGGTGAGATTTCCCTTTTCATCCCACGTCAATGTGACGTCGTTCAGAATGAGGTTGTTGCCAAGAATATAGTTGCGCGACAGCCAATCCCCGCCGGTCTGTGCCACAAAAGCAAGCTCTGCGCATTTGGTGATCTCATAATAATACACATCGCCTTTCTGCACCAGCTTGCTTGGCTGCAAAATAGAGCCGTCCCACACATCGCCGCTCTCCGGGATCGGCGGCGCTTCGGCAGAGGATGTCTCCGCAGCGGACGCACAGACTGGCATGGTAGCCACACACAATATAATGTAAAGCACTGCTGACAACAGCTTTTTCATTTTGATCTTCCTCCTGAAATCGTTGTTTTCGCGTCTGATCATCACATTGTGATCACTATATCACAAGCCGTCCAAAATGGGAAGACATATGCCGCCGGCGCAAGGGAAAAAGCTTTGCAATTCCGCCGCGATATGGTATGATATTTTGTAGCTTTGGGAAAGGAGCCGCGCGATGCTGAAAAAAGCCTACGTCGAGATCACGAACCGCTGCAATCTCGCCTGCTCCTTCTGCCCGAAAACGAAACGAACGCCGCGCACGATGTCGGCTTCCGAATTTGACCTTGTGCTCTCGCGGCTCGAGGGGCATGTGCGGTACGTCTACCTCCACGTGATGGGCGAGCCGCTGCTGCATCCGGAGCTGCCTGGGCTTTTTGCCCTCGCCAAAGCGCGGGATATGAAGGTCTGCATCACAACGAACGGCACGCTGCTGCAAAAGCGCGCGGACGAGCTGCTTGCCGCCGAAAGCCTGCACAAGATCAGCGTCTCGCTCCACAGCTTTGAGGGCAACGACGGCGCGGACGAGCAGGAGCTTGCGTATTTAACGCAGGTGTGGGACTTTGCCGAGCGAGCCGCGCAAAAAGGCGTCATCGTCGCGCTGCGGCTCTGGAACGACGGCGGCGCGGACGCGCGCAACGGCGAGATCCTTGACTTTCTGCGCACTCGCGCAGGAAGCGGCTGGCTCGAAAAGCGCGGCGGCAGCTTTTTGCTGCGCGAGCGGCTTTATCTGGAGCGCGCGGGCAAATTCGACTGGCCTGATCTTTCCGCCGGCGAGTCCGGCGCGCAGTTCTGCTACGGGCTGCGAGACCAGCTCGGCGTGCTCTGCGACGGCACGCTTGTGCCCTGCTGTCTCGACCACGAGGGCGATATCCCGCTGGGCAATATTTTCACCCAGCCGCTTGATGAAATTCTGGGCTCCCCGCGCGCGTGCGCCATCCGCGAGGGCTTTTCACAGCGAAGGCCCGCCGAGGCGCTGTGCCGCCGCTGCGGCTTCGCCGCGCGCTTCAACAAATGATATGATGACAGAACATTGGGAAAACTTAAATGCGCTGACCGCTCCGCTGCTCGCGTGGTACGACCTCAACGGCCGCGATCTGCCGTGGCGCAGCGTCGTCACGCCGTACCGCACGTGGGTCTCGGAGATCATGCTCCAGCAGACGCGCGTCGGCGCGGTCATTCCGTACTTTGCGCGCTTTATGGACGAGCTGCCGGACGTTTCCGCGCTGGCGGCGGTGTCAGAGGAGCGGCTTTTCAAGCTTTGGGAGGGGCTTGGCTACTACTCGCGGGCAAGGAACCTCCAGAGGGCGGCGAAGCTCGTCGTCTCCGGCTTCGGCGGCGCGCTGCCGCAAACGTACGGCGCGCTCCTGACCCTCCCGGGTATCGGCGCTTACACCGCCGCCGCCATCGCGTCCATCAACTTCGGCGAGCCGGTCGCCGCGGTGGACGGGAATTTGCTGCGCGTCGCCGCGCGCGTGAGCGGCTGCGCAGACGACATCATGGACGCAAAGGTGAGGAAGCAATTCACCGCGCATCTCAACGACGCCATCGACCCTGAGCGCCCCGGCGCGTACAATCAGGCGATGATGGACCTCGGCGCGACGGTGTGTCTGCCGAACGGCGCGCCGAAGTGCGAGATCTGCCCCGCGCGCGCAAAGTGCGAGGCGTATAAAAACGGTCTTACGGAGGTGCTTCCCGTGCGCGCGAGGAAAAAGGCGCGTAGGATCGAGGAGCGCACGGTGCTGCTGCTGTTCCAAAACGGCAGAGTCGCGCTGCGAAAGCGCTCGGACACGGGACTTCTCGCGGGGCTGTGGGAATTCCCCAACGTGCCGGAGAGCCTTGATGAAGCGGGCGCGCTTCTCGCGCTCGCGCGGCTGGGGCTTTCCGCGCCGTCCGCCGAAGCGGCGGGACGCGCGAAGCATATCTTCACCCACATCGAATGGGACATGCAGGGCTATCTTGCCGACGTGAGCGGCGAAAACACCGACCTTTTCTGGGCGGACGCGGCGGCCTTTGACGCGCTGGCGCTGCCCACGGCATTCAAAAAATACACCGCGCTCGTTCGCGCGCGGCTTTAGAGAGGGAGACTACGACGATGGCACAGCTTTACTTCAAGTACGGCGCGATGGGCTCGAGCAAGACGGCCAACGCGCTGATGGCGCGCTTCAACTACGAGGAGCGCGGGCAGAAAACGCTTCTCTGCAAGCCCCAGCTCGACACACGCGACGGCGACCACATGGTCCACTCGCGCATCGGCCTTGAATACCCTTGCGTGTATTTCCACGAGATGCGCGCGATGAGCGAGGACGAGCTGAAGGAAAACGCCTGCATCATCGTGGACGAGGCGCAGTTTTTGACGAAGGAGGAGGTCTTGTACCTCGTCCACCTCGTTGACGACTGCGGCATTCCCGTCATCTGCTACGGGCTGCGCGCGGACTTCAAGGGCGATCTCTTCCCCGGCAGCTACGAGCTGCTCGTGATGGCCGACAAGCTTGAGGAGGTCAAGACCATCTGCTGGTGCGGCAAGAAGGCCGCGTTCAACGCGCGCTTCGATTCGCACGGCCGCGTGCTCAAGGAGGGCGCGCAGGTCGTCATCGGCGCAAACGACCAGTACATCGGCCTCTGCCGCCGCCACTGGATGCTCGGCGACCTCGGCCCCGACTTCAACGGTCAGGGCACGGGCGACTGATGCGCTGCGAGATCTGCCCCCGCCGCTGCGGCGCTGAGCGCACCGCGGAAACGGCGGGCGGCGTATGCCGGATGCCTGCGGGGATCGTCGTCGCCCGCGCGATGCTGCATATGTGGGAGGAACCCGTCCTCAGCGGCAAAAACGGCGCGGGCTGCATCTTCTTTTCGGGCTGCAACTTAGGCTGCGTGTTCTGCCAGAACGGGCGCATCAGCCACGAGAATTTCGGCAGGGCCATCACGCCCGCGCACCTGCGCGGGATCATGGAGGAGCTCATCTCTCAGGGCGCACACTGCATCGACCTCGTCACGCCGACGCATTTTACGCCGTGGGTGCTCGAAGCGCTTGAAGAGCCGCTCGGCGTCCCCGTCGTGTGGAACAGCGGCGGCTACGAGCGCGTGGAAACACTCAAAACGCTCGAGGGCAAGGTGCAGATCTATCTGCCCGATCTCAAATACGCCATGGAGCGTCCCGCGCGCGAGCTGTCCGCCGCGCCGGACTACTTTCCCGTCGCCGCCGCGGCCATCGACGAGATGGTGCGTCAGGTCGGCGCGTATCAGATCGACGAGGACGGGCTGATGCGGTCGGGCGTCATCCTGCGCCACCTCGTTCTGCCCGGGCAGCTGGAGAACACCAAGCGCGTGATCGACTATGTATCGGCGCACTTCCCGCCAAAGACCGTGCTCTTTTCCCTCATGAGCCAGTACACGCCGCAGAGCGGCGCGGCCGGCGCGCTCGCACGGCGGCTCAATGAGCGCGAATACCGCACGGCGGTGCAGTACATGCGCGACTGCGGCCTGACCGACGGCTTTTGTCAGGAGCTTTCCAGCGCGAAAGAGGAATATACACCGGACTTCGACTTACAGGGGGTATGAGATGGCCAACCAGCTCAGCTGTCTGCGCTGCGGCGCGGGAATGTATTTTATTAAGCGCGAGAAATTCCAGCTCGGCCAGACCGGCTGGGTGCTCGGCGATCTCCCGAATCTCTTTGCGGGCGCGATGGAGATCGAGATCTACGCCTGCCCCAACTGCGGAAAGCTTGAATTCTTCCAGCCCGGCAGCGACAAATTTGCGGGCACGGCGGACGAGGCGGAGATCGGCTCCGGCTATCTTCCGCCCGACGCACCGGGCGGCCTGCCGCGCAAAAAGTGCCCCGTCTGCGGGGCAGTCGTCGATTTCGACTACGGCCGCTGCCCGTACTGCGAGCACGAATTCTGATAAGCATTTGTAATATTTACATAAGATAATACAAGGAGGACTTGATATGGAGCGTGTCAGCAAGCGGAACTATTATCTGGACATCGCGCAGACGGTACTTGAGCGCGCGACGTGCCTGCGCCGCGTCTACGGCGCGATCATCGTCAAGAACGATGAGATCATCTCCACCGGCTATAACGGCGCGCCGCGCGGGCGCAAAAACTGCGTCGATCTCGGCTTCTGCATGCGTGAGCAGCTCAAGGTGCCGCGCGGCGAGCGCTACGAGCTCTGCCGCAGCGTCCACGCCGAGGCGAACGCCATCATCTCCGCCCAGCGGCGCGACATGGTCGGCGCGACGATCTATCTGGCGGGGCGCGACGCACAGACCGGCGCGCTGCTGCACGATGCGACGAGCTGCCCCATGTGCCGCCGCATGATCATCAACGCCGGTATCGACGAGGTCGTCGTGCGCCGGACAGAGGAGGAATACGACATCATCCCCGTGCAGAAATGGATCGACGAGGATGACTCTTTGTAATTCAAAGGTGTGACAAAGTCACACCTTTGAGAAGGTTTGCAGCCTGCTGCGTCGCACTCGCTCCGCTCGCACGCTGGCAGGCTGAGAAGAATAAATCGCCACGCGCATGTCGCGGCGATTTATGATCTAGATCATTTGCCGCCTGCGGGCGGCAAAGTCTGCGACGCTTTGCCCGTTTGCTGCCTGATGGCGGCAAAATCTGCGATGCTTTTTTGCCTGTTTACCGCCGTGCGCGGCGCTTGGGCAGCCGTTAGCAGCTCTGCTGCTTTACGGATGCCGCATACTCCTTGCGGGTAAAAGTCTGCGACGCTTTTTTGCCTGTTTGCCCGTTTGCTGCCCGACGGCGGCAAATGGGGCGGCTTTGCTCGCTTGAATCGGAAAAGTGCGGCGCTTTTGGCGCCGCGCTTTCTTCTTTTGCGGAAATATTCTGTAAAACCTTGCAAATACCGCCCTTTCGGTGGTAGACTGTAAATAATTACGCCCCGCTTTCATTCGGCGCGGGCAGAAAAGAGGAAAACGCCAATGGAACAGAAGAGATTCTATATCACGACCCCCATCTACTACCCCTCCGACAAGCTTCACATCGGCCACACCTACTGCACCGTGGCGACCGACGCGATGGCGCGCTATAAGCGCCTGACGGGCTACGACGTCATGTTCCTGACCGGCACCGACGAGCACGGCCAGAAGATCGAGGACAAGGCGCGCGCCGCGGGCGTGACCCCGCAGCAGTTCGTGGACAACATCGTCTGCGGCGAAAAGGGCATTCTCGATCTGTGGAAGCTGATGAATATTTCGAACGACCGCTTCATCCGCACGACGGACGACTACCACGTCGAGGCCATCCAGAAGATCTTCAAGAAGATGCACGACAACGGCGACATCTACAAGGGCACCTACAAGGGCAAGTACTGCAAGCCCTGCGAGGCCTTCTGGACGGAGACCCAGCTCGTGGACGGCAAGTGCCCCGACTGCGGCCGCGAGGTCGAGGACGCCGAGGAAGAGGCTTACTTCTTCCGCCTTTCCAAATACGCCGACCGCGTGCAGGATCTGCTGGAGAACACGGACTTCCTCCAGCCGCGCTCCCGCGTGAACGAGATGGTGAACAACTTCATCAAGCCCGGCCTCGAGGATCTCTGCGTTTCCCGCACGAGCTTCACCTGGGGCGTACCCGTGGACTTCGATCCCGGCCACGTCGTCTATGTCTGGGTCGATGCGCTGTTCAACTACTGCACGGCCCTCGGCTTCATGAATGAAAAGTACAACGATTACGACAAGTTCTGGCCCGCCGACGTCCACTTTGTCGGCAAGGAGATCGTCCGCTTCCACTCCATCATCTGGCCCGCGATGCTCATGAGCATGGGTATGCCGCTTCCCAAGCACGTCTACGGCCACGGCTGGCTGCTGCTCGACGGCGGCAAGATGAGTAAGTCCAAGGGCAACGTTGTGGACCCCTATGTTCTTGCCGAGCACTTCGGCGTGGACGCGCTGCGCTTCTTCCTGCTGCGCACGTTCCCGTTCGGCTCGGACGGCAACTTCTCCAACGAGCTGCTCATCAACACCATCAACGTCGATCTCGCCAACGACCTCGGCAACCTCGTCTCCCGCACGACGGCGATGGCTGAAAAATACTTCGGCGGCACGCTGCCCGAGGATCGTCAGAACGATCCGCTTGACGCTGACCTCGTTAATCAGCTCTCCGCCCTTCGCGGCAGGTATGAGGCTGAGATGGAGAAGTTCCAGTTCCAGAACGCGCTCGAGCTTATCTTCAAGTGCATCCAGCGCGCCAACAAGTATATCGACGAGACTGCGCCCTGGGCGCTCGCCAAGGACGAGGCGAACAAGCCCCGCCTTGCCTCCGTCATGTATAACCTGCTCGAGAGCATCCGCATCTGCACGGTCCTGCTCACGCCGTTCATGCCCGATTCCTGCGATAAGATCTTTGATCAGATCGGCGCGTGCGAATGCTGCCGCGATTGGGACAGCGCCGCGAAGTGGGGCAGCCTGAGCGCGACAGTCACCGTTCACAAGGGCGAGGCCATCTTCCCGCGCATCGACATGGAAAAGGCGCTCGCCGAGCTGGACGCCATTCAGGAGGCGCAGAAGAAGGCCGCGCTGCCCGCGCTGGAGTTTGAGCCGATGCTCACCGAGAACGTCGACTTCGACACGTTCTGCAAGTCCGACTTCCGCGCCGTCAAGGTCAAGGCCTGCGAGGCCGTGAAGAAGAGCGACAAGCTCCTGCGCTTCACGCTCGACGACGGCACCGGCACCGACCGCCAGATCCTCTCCGGCATCCACAAGTGGTACAAGCCCGAAGAGCTCGTCGGCAAGACGCTCGTCGCCATCGTCAACCTGCCCCCGCGCAAGATGATGGGGCTTGAGAGCTGCGGCATGCTGCTCTCCGCCGTCCACACGGAAAAGGGCGAGGAGGTCCTCAACCTCATCATGGTGGATAATAAGATCCCCGCGGGCGCAAAGCTCTGCTGAAGCAAAAGGGGCAAGCCCCTTTCAGGGTTCCCTGCGCGATGCAGGGGACGGAAGTCAAAGGGGGTGTTCTCTTTCGCAAAAGAGAACACCCCCTTTGAAACCCCCAGAGAAAGGCTCACATTGCCGGTCTGAGGCTTGAATAACTGCACGCGCTGCGCATTGCAAGTGCGGTGTACATGGCTTCGCCATGAAACCCTACTGCTCGTTACCACCATCGACCGCGCCTTACTATCGTGAGGCGCGAGTGACGCTACTTCGGCGGCAAACTGCGTCCCGAATGCGGCATTGCTTCGCTCGCCGCATTGATGAGTGTCACGGTAGACGGGAATTAGGCTGTACTTCTACAAGATGGGCAGAGCGGCAGCGGATAGTAGGAGCAATCACAAATCGTCTCGCACGCACCAATGGCGGCGAGCGAAGCAATGCCGCCACACAGGAACCATCACTGCCCAGCGCGTGCAGTGCCGAAGAGAATAAAGCCCACAATGCGTTCCCTTTCTCTTGGGGGATATAAAGGGGGCTGTTCTCTTTCGGGAAAGAGAACAGCCCCCTTTTTTCCGTGCAGCCCGCAGGGCTGCTCCCCCACTCCCGCGCGAGACGCACGAAGAACCAAAGGAGAATTCACTATGTACGAATACTTTCATGTAAAAGTTTCCGCCAAGGTCGGCTTTTCGGCGGTCACGATCGATCCCGAATATCGAAATATCATCGACCGCGCGGCGGAGGAGGGCTGGCGATATGTCGGCTTCCTGCCCATGAAGCAGACGGCGAACGGCGCGATCCTCGAATATGACCTCATCTTCGAGCAGGAGAAGAAATGAATCTGATTTTTGACACCCACGCCCATTATGACGACGAGGCGTTCGACGCTGACCGCGAGGAATTGCTCTCCTCCATGCCGGAAAACGGCGTGGGGCTGATCGTCGACCCCGGCTGTGACCTTGATACCTCCCGCCGCGCGGTGGAGATCGCGCGGCAATATCCCCACGTCTACGCCGCCGTCGGCTGGCATCCGGAAAACTGCGCGCCCTACACGCGCGCGAGTCTTGACGCGCTGCGCGCCTGGGCGGGCGACCCCAAGGTCGTCGCCATCGGCGAGATCGGGCTGGACTACTACTGGGAGCAGAATCCGCCGCGCGAATTTCAGCAGGAGGTTTTCCGCGACCAGCTCGCGCTTGCGCAGGAATTAGGTCTTCCCGTCATCGTGCACGACCGCGACGCGCACGCCGACAGCCTCGCCATCGTGAAGGAATTTCCGCAGGTGCGCGGCGTGTTCCACTGCTTCTCCGGCAGCGCCGAAACTGCCCGGGAGCTTATAGCGCGCGGCTGGTATCTGGGCTTCGACGGCCCGCTGACTTATAAGAACGCGAAGAAGACCGTCGAGGTCGCACGCATGGCCCCGCTCGAGCGCATTCTGCTGGAGACGGACAGCCCGTACATGGCCCCCGTCCCTGTGCGCGGGACGCGCAACGACTCCCGAAACGTCTTCCATATCGCAGCAAGGCTTGCGGAGATCCGCGGTATGAGCACGGACGAGATCATCGCCATCACGAACGAAAACGGCCGGCGGCTGTTCGGCATCGAATAGAAAAAGGGAGGGCAAAACGCCCGTGCTGGCGGATCTTGTGGAATCCCGTTTCCGCCGCTCCCTCATTATCTCTCAGGGCAGCTATGCGATCTTTTTCAACCGCCCTGTCTGCATTGTGATCTGGCTGCTGCTGGCCGCCATGATCGCCAGCCGCATCTATTCCGGCATCAAGCGGAAGAAGTCCGCGGGCGCCGAAAAAACGGAGGAAATGTAATATGTACACACGAAAGAACGACCAGCCCGTTGCCATCCGCAGCGCGCTCATGGGCGGCAAGGGCGATATCCTCTGCCGTTCCTTCCTTTCCAACGAAGACGCCGCCGGCACGGGCCGTATGTTTGCAGTCAACACCATCCAGCCGGGCGATTCGATCGGCTATCACAGTCATCAGGGCGAGTTCGAGGTCTACTATATCCTCAAGGGCACCGCGCAAGTCGTAGAGGATGGCAAACGCTATACTCTTTACGAGGGCGATATGATGCAGTGCAAAAGCGGTTCGTCCCACAGCATTGAAAATATCGGCAGCGAGCCGCTCGAGCACCTGGCTCTGATCCTTTTCTGCAAATAAGCGCGGCAGCGGCGATCCCTCTGCGCAGCGCCTGCCGCCCTCTCCGGCACGAAGCGGACGGTCTCCCTCGCGGGGAGGCCGTCTGCTTTCATATGCGCCAGCGCGCATACAGCGGCTCGCCTGAGGCACTGTAAATTTTCTCTGCCACTCGCTTTTCTCCATTTTCCGTGCTATAGTATCCCCGCAAACAAGTTGTACGTGCAACCTGTTGGTTGTACCTGCAACGATTCAAAGAAAGCAAGGGAATCGAACATGGAACACCCCGCAAGAAAAATCACCAAGATCGCGCGCGAGGCGGAGCACCTTGTCCTGCTTGCGTCGCGCGCCGACGGCATCGGCACGGCGGAGATCGACTGTATCCATGCCGTGCGGCATCATCCCGGCATCACACAGGCCGAGCTTGTAGCCATGCTGCACTCCGACAAGGCTGCCATCGCGCGTCGGACGGCGCGCCTTGAGCGCAAGGGCTATCTCCGCCGCGAGCCGAATCCGAACGACGGGCGCAGCCATCTGCTCTATGCGACTGAACGGGCCGAGGGGCTGCGCAACACCAAAAGCGAAGCGGAAAGCGCCTTTTACGACTATCTGACGGCGGGACTGGACGAGGCGCAGCAGACCGCCTTTCTCGCGTCTCTCGACATTCTCTACCGCCGCTCGAAAACGGAGAGCCGCGCGGGCTTCCCGCATCTGCGACCCGTTTTTGAGGAGGGTGCACATGAAAAAGGCTGATTCCTTCCGTCCGGACCGCATCGGTTCCTACTTCCGCATGGAGTGGCTGCCGCTCGCGTTCATCACGCTCTCCGGTCTGGTATACAATGTCGGCCTGCTCGCAGGCCCGTGGTTCGAGGGCAGGCTCGCCCAGTGCCTTGCCGACATTCTCGGCGGCAAAGAGGCAGGCGGCGCGATGACAGTGCTCGTTCTCGCTTACGTCGGCGTGACGCTGACGGTGCAGGCCGCGCGCTTTGTCAAGCGCTTCTATGTCCGCCGCTTTGCAAACGACGTGAACCGCCGCATGAAGGGCGTGCTCTACGCCAATCTTGTCCGCCAGAGCCGCCGCGCGCTTGAGGACGAGGGCGCGGGCGAGCTTGTAACCAAGGCCATCTCCGACGTGGACGACTGCGCCGAGGGTATGCGCAAGTTTACCACCGAGCTGTTCGATACCGGCGTCGCGCTCGTGGGCTATGTCGTGATGCTGCTCGTCTACGACTGGCGGCTCGCGCTTTTGTGCCTGATCTTCCCGCCGGTCTCCTACATCTGCGCCGAAAAGATGAAAAGGCCCGTGCAGCGCGCGGGCAGCGCCTATAAAAAGTCCGCCGCCGCGCTCAACGCCGCGACGCTCGACCGCGCGAGAAATGCCGTCACCTACCGCGTTTACGGCTGCGAGGACGTGCGCGAGCAGCGCTACGAGGACACGCTGCACGCCTATGAAGTCTCCGCCGTGCGCGCAAACGTCTGGCAGTCGGCGCTGCCGCCGCTGTACCTTGCGGTGTCGAACCTGAGCGTGCTGTTCATCCTGTGGTTCGGCGCGAAAAACGTGCTTGGCACGGGCTGGCGCGCGTGGGATATCGCCGCGTTCACAACGTTCCTCTCCTGCTTTATGAAGATGTCCACAAAATCCTCGAAGGCGGCAAAGCTTTTCAACGCCGTGCAGCGCGCGGAGGTCTCATGGAAGCGCATCAAGCCGCTGATAAAGCAGCCCGAGCCGCTCGCGCCGCTCGCCGTGCCGGCGGCGCAGGAGGTCGCGCTCCGCGATCTGTCCTTCGCCTATGACGGCGGAACGCCCATCTTCGAGGGGCTGTCCCTCACCGCCGCGCCAGGCGATATCATCGGCGTCACCGGCCCCGTCGCCTGCGGGAAATCGACGCTGGGACGCGTCTTCCTCTGTGAGCGGCCCTACGGCGGCTCCGTGACCATCGGCGGGCGGGAGCTGTCAGAATTCGCGCCGCGCGAGGTCGCGGCGGCGGTCGGTTATCTCGGCCACGATCCGGAGCTGTGGAACGACACGGTGGCGGCAAACGTTCTCTGCGGCGATGACGGCGACGCGATGGACTATCTCAAGCTCACCGCGCTCGACGGCGAGGTCCGCGCGATGGAGCAGGGGCTTGACACCATGGTCGGCAGCGGCGGCGTGCGCCTTTCCGGCGGTCAGGCGCAGCGTCTGGCGCTCGCGCGGACGCTCGCGCATCCGCGCCCCGTCCTCGTGCTGGACGATCCGTTCTCCGCGCTCGACCGCGCGACGGAGGATGCGGTGTTCGCCAATCTCAGGCACTATGCGCGCGACAAGGTCGTCTTCCTGATCTCGCACCGGCTGTACCACTTCCCCGAGATGCAGAGGATCGTCTTCATGGAGGATGGCAAAACCGACGTCGGCACGCACGAAGATCTCCTCGCGCGCTCTGCGGAATACCGCGCGCTCTACGAAAGTCAGACGGGAGGCGACGGACATGAAACATAAGTCAAAAGGCGGCGTGTTCGCCGCCCCCCGCGCCGCGGCCGGCAGCCACAAGCTGCTCAGCGCGGGAACGCTGCTCTGTGCGGCGGCCTCGGTGCTCGCCTCCCTTCTGCCGCCGCTGCTGCTCGGCCGCATCATCGACGCGCTGACCGGCGGTACGCCGCTCGTGTTCACGGCGGCGCTGCTGTACTTTGGCTCCCTCGCGCTCGAAGGCCTTCTATCCTCCGCACAGGAGACGCTTCTGGAGATCTTCGGGCAAAAGATGACCCACGCGCTGCGCTCGGAGCTTTCGGCCAAGCTGACGCGGCTGCCCGCCGCGTCGCTTGCCGCGCAGGACCCCGGCGAGGTCGCCGCGCGCTTTTCCGGCGACGTGGATACGGTCGAAGCGCTGTTCACCTCGGGCGTGATCTCCATGGCGGCGGACGCCTGCCGCATCCTCTCCATCCTCGCGGTCATCGCGGCCAAAAATACAGGGCTTGCGCTGCTGCTCCTGCTCGTGCTGCCGCTGCTGACGGTCTTTACGCGCCGCGTGCAGAAGCGGATGCTCGCGGCCCAGCTCGACAACCGGCGCGCCGTCGCCGCCATCTCCGGCCAGGTGCCGGAGGCGCTGCACAATATCCGCACCATCCGCGCCCTCGGGCTGGAGGACTATATGTCCCGGCGCTACGACCGCCGCATCGGCGAGAGCTACGCCGCAGTCGAGCGCACGAACTTCTATGACGCGATCTATTCCCCTGTCGTGCTCGTGCTGAGCGCGGCGGTGGTCGGCGCGGTGATGCTGCTCTCCGCCTCCGGCGACGCGCGCGTGCTGGCGCTGTTCGGCATGTCCGTCGGCACGTCCGTCACCATCATCGACTACATCTCCCGCATCTTCACCCCCATCGAGAGCCTCGGCATGGAGATCCAGACCATCCAGTCCGCGATGGCGGGCGTCAGGCGCATCGACGCCTTCCTCGCCCAGCCGGAGCGCGATATCCCCGCGCCGCGCGCGGGCGCGGCGGCGCACGGGGACGTTGTCCTTTCGCACGTGACCTTCGGCTACGGCGAGCGCACGGTGCTCAGGGATCTGTCCTTCACGGTCAGGCAGGGCGAACAGGTCACGCTCATTGGCCGCACGGGCGCGGGCAAGAGCACGGTCTTCCGCCTGCTGCTGGGGCTCTACCGCCCGCAGGAGGGCAGCGTCGCCATCGGCGGCGCGGACGCCTGCGCCATCACAGACGCAGAGCGCCGCGCGTGCATCGGCTGCGTGGAGCAGCACTTTGCCCGCGTGCCGGGCACGGTGCTCGACCAGATCACGCTGGGCGATGCGCGCATCAGCCGCGCCATGGCGGAAAAGGCCGCGCGCCTTGCAGGACTCGACGAGGTCATCCGCACGCTGCCGGACGGCTATGATACGCCCTGTGCGGACGGGCTGTTTTCTCAGGGCGAGTGGCAGCTTTTGTCCATTGCGCGCGCTGCGGCGGCGGATCCCGCCGTGCTGCTGCTCGACGAGATCACCGCCAATCTCGACGCCGAGACCGAGGCGCGTGTGCTTGAGGCGCTGCGCCGCGCGTCCGAGGGGCGCACAGTGCTGTCCATCTCGCACCGCATCTACGAGAGCCTTGGCGGCCGGACGATCGAGATCCGCGCGCAGGACGGCTGACCGGCGATACAGAGAAAATGAGCATAGGGCGCGGCAGAGAGTTCCGCGCCCTATCTTATTATGCAGATAAAGGAAAACCTCCCGTTTCAGGGCAGCAAAAAAGCCTTGAAACTTACGTTTCAAGGCCTTTTCTCTGGTGCGCGGTACAGGACTCGAACCTGTGACCCCATGCACGTCAAGCATGTGCTCTACCAGCTGAGCTAACCGCGCGAACCGAACAGTAGCATATTACTATACTTGCCGCGAGTTGTCAAGCCCCTTTTGCAAAGAAACGCAAATTTCGCCCGCAAAGGGAGACTATTCATAGCATACGCCGCGCGCAGGGAAAAGTAAAGACGGGAAAATAGCAGAAATTCGCCCCTCTTTTTCAGTCAAATTTCTGCGGCGGCTTTTCTTGTCAAGCGGGCGCGAGTTCTATATAATAGCTCTGTTATTTTGTACTTGGATGAGAAAATGGGGTGCTTTTTACGATGGGACAAATCGGCTTCGATAACGACAAATACCTTTCCATGCAGTCTGCGCACATCCGCGAGCGCATCAGCCAGTTCGGCGGCAAGCTGTATCTTGAGTTCGGCGGCAAGCTGTTTGACGATTACCACGCCTCGCGCGTGCTGCCCGGCTTCCAGCCCGACAGCAAGATCCGTATGCTCCAGCAGCTGCGGGACGATGTGGAGATCGTCATCGCCGTCAATGCCAGCGACATTGAAAAGAACAAGGTGCGCGGCGACCTCGGCATCACCTATGACGACGACTGTCTGCGCCTGATCGACGCGTTCCGCGCGCTGGGGCTGTACGTCGGCGGCGTTTGCATCACGCAGTACGCCGGCCAGAGCGCGGCGGACGCCTTCATCAAGCGGCTCAACGCGCTCGGCGTGCGCAACTACCTGCACTACCCCATCGCCGGCTACCCCTCGGACGTTGCCCACATCGTCAGCGACGAGGGCTTCGGCCGCAACGACTACATTGAAACGACGCATTCGCTCGTGGTCGTGACCGCGCCGGGGCCCGGCAGCGGCAAGATGGCGACCTGCCTTTCCCAGCTCTACCATGAGCACAAGCACGGCGTCAGCGCGGGCTACGCCAAATTCGAGACCTTCCCCATCTGGAACCTGCCGCTCAAGCACCCCGTAAACCTCGCCTACGAGGCCGCGACCGCGGATCTTGACGATGTGAACATGATCGACCCATTCCATCTCGAGGCCTACGGCGAAACGACCGTCAACTACAACCGCGACGTGGAGATCTTCCCCGTCCTGCGCGCGATCTTCGAGCGCATCTCCGGCAAGTGCCCCTACCAGTCCCCGACCGACATGGGCGTCAACATGGCGGGCAACTGCATCGTCGACGATGCAGCCTGCCGTCAGGCCTCGCGCATGGAGATCCTGCGCCGCTACTATGCCGCGCAGGTCGACGTGGCCCGCGGCGTTGCCGACAGCTGCCAGCTGCGCAAGCTCGAGCTCGTCATGCAGCAGGCGGAGGTGACGCCCGAGCTCTGCCCCGCCGTGGCCGCCTCGCTGCAAAAGGCGGAGGAGACCGGCGCGCCCGCGGGCGCGATGGTGCTGCCGGACGGTCGCGTCATTACGGGCAAGACCTCGTCGCTTCTCGGTGCGTCGGCGGCGCTGCTCCTGAACGCGCTCAAGGCCACCGCCGGCATCCGCAAGGATATGGACCTCATCTCCAATCAGGTCATCGAGCCGATCTCCGCGCTCAAGATCCAGTCCCTCGGCCATCACAACCCGCGCCTGCATTCCGACGAGGTGCTCATCGCGCTGGCGATCTCCGCGCTCACCAATCCCCTCGCCGACATGGCGCGCGCGCAGCTCGGGAGCCTTCGCGGCTGCGACGCGCACTTCTCCGTCATCATTTCGGAGGAGGATGTCAAGCTCTACAAGCGTCTCGGCATCCACGTCAGCTGCGAGCCGAGATACGAATACAAGCGTCTTTACCACAAATAAAATGCACGGTGCGCGGCTCTCGCCGCGCACCGTTCCGGTCAAAGAGGAGGACCCACCATGCAAAACCCTGTCCCCTATGTCGCCGTCTGCGGCGGCGTGAACATCGATATCGGCGCGCATTCCTTCGCCCCGCTGCGCGCCAAGGACTCCAACCCCGGCAAGGTCGAGCTGAGCCTCGGCGGCGTGGGGCGCAACATCGCGCACAATATGCGCCTGCTGGGGCTGAACGTTGAGCTTTTGACGGCGCTCGGCGGTGATTCGCGCGCCGCTCAGGTCGAGGAAAGCTGCAAAACGCTCGGCATCGGCCTCTCCCGCGCCCTCCGCGTGCCGGACGGCCGCACCTCGACCTATGTGTTCGTCGGCGGCAGCGACGGCGATATGGCCGTAGCCGTCGCGGATATGGATATCTGCGACCGGCTCACGCCGGATTACTTTGCTTCCCAGCTTGCGTTTCTCAACGGCGCGGCGGCGGTCGTGCTCGACACGAACCTCCCGCGCGAATCGCTCGCCTATCTTGCGGAGCACTGCACCGCCCCGCTTTTCGTCGACCCCGTCTCCACCGCCAAGGCGGAAAAGCTCTCGGGCCTGCTCGGCCATGTCCACACGCTCAAGCCCAACCGCATCGAGGCGGAGCTGCTCACCGGCGTGAAGATCACGGACGGCAAGAGCCTGCGCGCGGCAGCGGGCGCCTTGCTTTTGCAGGGGGTGCAGCGCGTGTTCCTCTCGCTCGGCGAGGGCGGCGTGCTGGCTGCGCAGCGCGGCGAAACGCAGATCGTGCCTATCTGCAAGGCGGACGCGGTCAACGCCACCGGCGCGGGCGACGCGATGATGGCGGCGCTCGTGTGGTCCTACCTCACAGGAAGATCGCTTGCTGAGAGCGCCGCAGCCGGAACGGCGGCGGCCGCCCTCGCGGTCGAGAGCGAGGAGACGATCAACCCGAAAATGAGCGCCGAGGCGGTAGAAGCGCGCATGAAGCGGTAAGAAATAGGTCCCGCCGCGTGGGGACGTAACGCAAAGGGGGTATTCTCTTTCACAAAAGAGATGCTCCCTTGTCCGCGCGTCGCGCGGAGAGAGATGCAGCGCATCACGCTGCTGCATTTCACACCCCCCCATTTTCTTTCCCGAGAAAGAGAGCTTTGGCCCCACCTGATGTGGGGAACGGAGGTCAAAGGGGGGTAGTCTCTTTCGCAAAAGAGACTACCCCCTTTGGAACCCCCAGAGAAAGGCTCGATTGGCAGTTTGTCGCTCAAAGAGGTGCGGTGCCTCTGGAGTGGAAATACCTGCGTGACGGCATCGCTTTGCTCGCCGCCATAGATATTGCTAATACGACTTGGTATACTTCTACTATCCGCTGCCGCTCTGCTGATCTTGTAGAAGTGCGGACTAATTTCCGTCTACCAAGGCACTACTCAATGCGGCGAGCGCAGCAATGCCGCATTCGGCAGGCAGTCCGCCGCTGGGGAAACGTCACTCGCGCCTCACGGCAGTAAGGCGCGGCTGAGAGTAGTAACGAATTGCAGAAGATTCATGGCGAAGCCATGTACACCGCACTCGATTGCGCAGCGCGTGCAGCTCTTCAAGAATAAGACCTGCAATGTCGGGGGTCGAGGGGGTCTCCCCTCGTCCTTCTCCGGGGGATACAAAGGGGGTATTCTCTTCGAGAAGAGAATACCCCCTTTGACTTGGCAGCAGCGCCCGGCGCTGCGTTTTCCTATTTCCCGATAAGATAACTCCCGCTTTCCGCGGCCTCGCCGACGATCGGCACAAACTCCGTATCATAGGCGCTCATCGCCGCCGTCACCGCGTCCAGCTGCTCCGGCGTGACGGGCACATACACGCGGTCGAACTTTTCGGCAAGCTCGCTCATCACGATGCCCGTGCGCTCCTCGCTGCCCGCAAGCACGATGTCCGCGTCCACGCTGACCGAAAGCCTGCCCGCATAATCCGCCTTCTTCAGCGCATCGCGGATATCGTCGGCCAGCAGCGCGAGCGCCGCCTGCTGCGTCATCGTGCGCTCGTCGGTCTTGATGCGGCTCATGCGCCCGTCGCGCGGATAGTGGAAGTCGTCAAGCAGCAGCTCGTCAAAGCCCAGCGACGCACACTCTGTCACGATGTCGGTCACATACTGCCGCGCGCCCTCCTTTTCCGGCGCGAGCCAGTGCGTGCTGTACGTATCGTACCACACATAGCCCGTCAGCTGGCAGACCGCCGCGTCCGTCATATGCGCGTAAGCGTACAGGCTGTCGTGCAGCGTGCTGATGCGCGCGATGGTGTAGTAGTCCGAGCCGGTGATGCCCGCGATGGCGCTGCGCGCCACGCTGCCACCCGTAACGGCGCCGCAGTCGATCGCGCCCTGCACGCTGGAATCATACAGCAGCCTGCCGCTCGCCTCCTTGAGCCGGATCGCAACGGCGTTCGTTCCCTCGTCAAGCGTATCGAGCGCGGATTCCCAGCCGCCGGTCAGGATGGATGCGTCCAGCTCCACGGCATGTATATCCGTGACCTCCGGCGGCTCGATCACAAGCTCGGTGTCGTCCGGCGCCGCCGTCGCATCTCCGCCGTCCTGCGCCGCGCCGTCATCCTGAGACGGCGCGGCCGCCTGCGGCTTTTTCCACGGCAGCTCGAAGCGGAACGATCCGTCCGCCACGTAGACGATGTAGCGCTGCGCGAACAGAAACCCGCACGCCGCGATCAGCACCAGCGCCAGCACGGCGGCCAGCAGGCCCTTCCCGTTTCTGCGCCCGCGATAGCTGGAGTAGCCGCGCGTACCGCGCACCTTGGCCATCTGCCTCGCCTGCCTTTCCTAACGATCTTTTTTGCAACATTTTACTCGTGCCGCACGAAAAAATCAACAGAAACCTAAGGCTTCTGTTGATTTTCTCCCTTTTGTCGGTCATCCGCGGATCTCGTCCAGCAGCGCGACGCGGCGCGCGTGACGCCCGCCCTCAAATTCGGTGGTGAGGAACGTCTCGACCATGGCCGCGGCCAGCTTGGGGCCTGTAAAGCCCGCGCCGATGGCCAGCATATTCGCGTTGTTGTGCTGGCGGCACAGCTGCGCCTCGAGCGCGTCGGCACAGTGCGCGCAGCGGATGCCGCTGACCTTGTTCGCCGCGATGGAGATGCCGATGCCCGTCGTGCACACGACGATGCCGTACTCGCACTCCCCGCCCGCGACGGCGCGCGCGGCCGCCTCACCGAAGATGGGATAGTCGCAGCTCTCGGTAGAATAGGTGCCGCAGTCCTTGACCTCGTGTCCCATGGCCTCCAGCTGCTTTTTGATGTCTTCCTTCATGGCGTAGCCGCCGTGGTCACAGCCCAGTGCGATCTTCATAGTCGTTTTCTCCTTTTATTCGGTCAGATTTTGTGAAAGACCGGTTTTTGCTTCTCAAATGTACACACATACCGGAACCCGCAGTCCCGCAGCAGCTCCTGCGTCTCCCGCACGTGTATGCCGACAAACTCCGGCGTGTGCGCGTCGGTGCCGATCGTGACGATCTCGCCGCCGAGCTCGCGGTAGAGCTTCAGCCACTTCGCGTCCGGCAGGGGCGTATTGCCGCGGTTGATGTTGCACTCGATGCCGCGTCCGCTCTCGATCACCGTGCGCAGGATCTGCGCGACCTCGTCGGCAAAGCCGTCGAAGCTCATGTGCATCCCGTGATTCTCATTCATATAGCGCAGCGGCAGCGTCAAATGCCCCAGCACTGAGAACCTGCCGCCCTTTGCCGTCTCCAGCACAAGGGCAAGGTAGTCCGCGATCTGCGCCGCGGCCTCGTCTTCCGTGCCCTTCGGCATAAAATAGAGGTCATTATAGCCGTATTTCTCCGAGAGCTGGTGCTGCGAGCCGATGATGAAGTCCAGTTCCCCCAACTGGGAGAGCAGCGTGTCGGCATACGCCGGCTCGCGCGCCGCCTCGCCCAGCTCGATGCCGCGCCTGACGATCAGCCTGCCCTCTGCTGCGCGCTCGGCGCGTGCAAAAGTTTCCGCGCGGCCGGAAAAGTCAAGCGCCCAGCGCTCCGTACCGCCCGGATAAAAAAGGTCCACATGGTCGGTCAGGCACAGCTCCTGCATTCCGGCGGTGACAGCAGCGCGCACCATGTCCTCCGCGGGCGTTTTCGAATCAAACGACAGCGCGCAGTGCGTGTGATAATCCGATAGATACATACCGTTCCCTTACAGCTTGAACTTTCCGAAAAAGCTCTTGCTCTCCTCGTAATTCTTCTCGCCCAGCAGCTCGCCGAATTTCCGCAGCGCATCCTTCTGCTCGCGGTTCAGGTTCCGCGGCGTCTCGATATGCACCGTGACGTACTGGTCGCCGCGTCCGCGCCCGTTGAGCCCGGGAATGCCCTTGCCCTTGAGACGGAAGGTCGTGCCGCTCTGCGTGCCCTCGGGGATGGTGTACTTCACCTTGCCGTCGATCGTCGGGATCTCCAGCTCCGCGCCGAGCGCTGCCTGCGTGAACGTGATGGGCGCCTCGCACAAAACGCTCGTGCCCTCGCGGCGGAAAATATCGTGCGGCCGCACGGAGACGACGATCAGAAGATCGCCCGCGGGGCCGCCGTTCTTGCCGGCGTTGCCCTGCGCGCGCAGCGAAATGGTCTGCCCGTTGTCGATGCCCGCGGGAATGCTCACTTTAATGGTCTTGCGGTGGCGGATCATGCCCTTGCCGCCGCACTTGGGGCAGGGCTGATGGATGATCTTGCCGCGCCCGCCGCAGCGCTGGCACGGCGCGGAGGTGGACATATAGCCCAGCGGCGTCTGGCGGCGCTGCTGGATCACGCCGCTGCCGCGGCAGTCGGGACAGATCTCCGCGGTCGTGCCCTTGGCGCAGCCTGAGCCGCGGCAGTCGGGACACTGCTCGATGCGGTCGATGCTGACCTCCTTCTCGCAGCCGAAGGCCGCCTCCTCAAAGCTGATGTTCACGCTCGTGCGCAGGCTCTCGCCGCGCTGCGGCGCGTTGGGGTTTGCGCGCGTGCCGCCGCCGAAGCCCCCGCCGAAAAAGCTGCCGAAGATATCGCCGAGGTCGCCGAAGTCGAAGCCGCCCGCGCCGTAAGCGCCGCCGCCCGCTCCCGCGCCGTAGCTCGGGTCCACGCCCGCAAAGCCGAACTGGTCGTAGCGCGCCTTCTTGTCCGGATCGCTCAGGACCTCGTTCGCCTCGTTGATCTCCTTGAACTTCTCCTCGGCCTCCTTGTCGCCGGGGTTCATGTCGGGATGGTACTTCCGCGCGAGCTTTTTGTATGCTTTTTTGATCTCATCCTCCGAAGCGCCCTTGGAAATGCCCAGCACCTCGTAATAATCGCGTTTGTCTGCCATACACAGATCTCCCTTGAAACGCCGCGATCGGGGGCAGTATCAAACTGTCCCCGCCGCGTCCAAATCGTTTTTTTACTTCTTGTTCTCGTCGTCGTCAACGACCTTGTAGTCGGCGTCGTAATACTGCTGGCCGTTCGGGCCGGTCTGCGCGCCGCCGTTCTGCCCGCCCATGTCGGGGCCTGCGCCCTGAGCGCCCTGCGGGTTCGCCTGCTGATAGAGCTTCTCGCTCATCTGGTAGAACAGCTGCGTCAGCTCCTCCGTCGCGCTCTTGATGGCGGCGGTGTCGTCGCCCTTGAGGGTCTCCTTCAGCTTGTCGATGCCCGCCTGCACCTTGGCTTTCTCGTCCGCGGGGATCTTGTCGCCCACTTCGCCGAGCGTCTTCTCGCTCTGGTAGACCATCTGGTCGGCCTGGTTGCGGACTTCGACCTTCTCCTTGATCTTGGCGTCCTCAGCGGCGTACTGCTCCGCTTCCTTGACGGCCTTCTCGATGTCCTCCTTGCTCATGTTGGAGGAGGAGGTGATGGTGATGTGCTGCTCGGTGCCGGTGCCGAGATCCTTCGCGCTGACGTTCACGATGCCGTTGGCGTCGATATCGAACGTGACCTCGATCTGCGGCACGCCGCGGCGGGCCGGAGCGATGCCGTCGAGGTGGAAGCGGCCGAGGCTCTTGTTGGCGGCGGCCATCTCACGCTCGCCCTGCAGCACGTTGACCTCAACGCTCGTCTGGTTGTCGGCGGCGGTGGAGAAGATCTGGCTCTTCTTCACGGGGATGGTGGTGTTGCGGTCGATGAGCTTGGTGCAGACGCCGCCCATCGTCTCAATGCCGAGACTCAGCGGGGTAACGTCGAGCAGCAGCAGGCCCTTGACATCGCCGGTCAGCACGCCCGCCTGGAGCGCCGCGCCCATAGCGACGCACTCGTCGGGGTTGATGCCCTTGAAGCCCTCCTTGCCGGTGAGCTTCTTGACCATTTCCTGCACGGCGGGGATACGGCTCGAGCCGCCGACCATCAGGACCTTGTGGATGTCATTGCCGGAAAGGCCCGCATCGCTCAGCGCCTGACGGACAGGGCCGGCGGTCGCTTCGACCAGATGCGCGGTCAGCTCGTTGAACTTTGCGCGCGTGAGCGTCAGGTCGAGGTGCTTCGGGCCGGTGGCGTCGGCCGTGATATACGGGAGGTTGATGTTGGTGGAGGTCACGCCGGAAAGCTCGATCTTGGCCTTTTCGGCGGCTTCCTTCAGGCGCTGCATGGCGACCTTGTCGCCGCTGAGGTCAACGCCGTCGGTGCGCTTGAACTCGCCGACCATCCACTTCATGATGCACTCGTCGAAGTCGTCGCCGCCAAGGCGGTTGTTGCCGGCGGTGGCCAGCACCTCGATCACGCCGTCGTCGATATCAAGGATGGAGACATCGAACGTGCCGCCTCCGAGGTCGTAGACCATGACCTTCTGGCTCTGCTCCTTGTCGACGCCGTAGGCAAGCGCCGCGGCCGTCGGCTCGTTGATGATACGCTTGACCTCGAGACCGGCGATCTTGCCGGCGTCCTTGGTCGCCTGACGCTGCGCGTCTGTGAAGTAGGCTGGAACGGTGATAACAGCCTCGGTCACGCTGCCGCCGAGGTAAGCCTCAGCGTCGCTTTTAAGCTTCTGCAGGATCATCGCGCTGATCTCCTGCGGGGTGTACTTCTTGCCGTCGACCTCGACTTTATAATCGGAACCCATCTCGCGCTTGATCGAGGAGATCGTGCGGTCGGGGTTGGTGATAGCCTGACGCTTTGCCACCTGACCGACCATACGCTCGCCGGTCTTCGAGAACGCGACGACGGACGGGGTGGTGCGGTTGCCTTCGGCGTTGGGGATGACGACGGCTTCGCCGCCCTCCATCACTGCTACACAGGAATTGGTCGTACCAAGGTCAATACCGATAACTTTAGACATAATGTTGTCCTCCTAAGATCTATCTTAATTTTTTTGTTAACCACTTTATATGTTCATTTCGCGTCCGCAGACGCGAAACAAATCCAAATCGTTTTTTCTGACGACAGAAGGTGAATTGCCGCATAGCGGCAAGAGAAGCCGCTCTGGGGCGTGTGCGTCAGAAAAAACACATCTCAGCCCTGAAACGTGCGAGCGCAGCGAGTGCGCTGCACAGGGCTGCAAGCCCTTTCAAAAATGTGTACCACACATTTTTGAGGAACTTTCAGTTTGCCACTTTCACAATGGCAAATCTCAAAACCTTATCGCCCAGCGTGAAACCCTGCTGCAAGACCTCGGCCACGGTGTTTTCCCCGTAGTTTTCGTCCTCCACATGCATCACGGCGTTGTGCTTCTCGGGGTCAAAGGGCTGCCCCACGGCGTCCATCGTTTCAACGCCCAGCTTTTTCAGGCTCTCCTTGAACTGGCTGAACACCATCTCAAGGCCCTTGCGGTGGGGCGACTCCTCGTCGCCGTACTGTGCGATGCCGCGCTCGAGATTATCATAAACGCCCAGCAGCGCCTTGATCGTGTCGATCTTCGCGTCGGCGTAGAGATTTTCCTTTTCCTTCGCGGTGCGCTTGCGGTAATTGTCGTACTCGGCGGCAAGGCGGAGGTATTTGTCCTGCTCGGCGGCCAGCGCCGCGGCAAGGCCCTCCATCTTCTCCATCTGCTCGCGCGTCAGGGTGAAGACCTCCTGCTCCTCGGGAACGTCCGCGGTCTTCTCCGCGTCCGCCGCGGCTGCCTCTGCGGCCTGCGCCTGTTTGGGCGTCTTGTTCACGTCCTGCTCCGGCGTATTCTCCGCCGCGTTCTGCTTGTCTTTCTTACCCATTGCTTACTCCTTATCTTCTTCCTTCGGCGGCAGCTCGTTCTTGCCGAACATCCGCGTCAGGCTGTCTGCAAAATAGCTCAGCCGCGCCGTCACGGTGGCGTAGTCCATTCTTGTCGGGCCCACCACGCCGACGAGGCCGCGCATCCCGTCGCCAATATCGTAGCTGGCGACGACCACGCTCGTTTCCTTGAGCGCCTCGTTCACGTTTTCCGGCCCGATCAGGATCTTGAGCGGCGCGCCGTCGTCCGGCACGGGAAGCTCCTCCTTGTTGTCGACCAGAAACGTCACCAGTTCGTGCGCCTTGTCCACATCGCGGTACTCCGGCATCTTGAGGATCTGGCTCGCGCCGGCCGTTTCCACGCTGCGCCGCGCGCTCTGCTCGAGCACGCTCACCGTGTACTCCACAGCCTTGGAGACCACGAGGAACAGCTCCGGCGGCAGCTGCGACGACAGGCTCATGAGCCTTGCGCTCATCTCCTCCGCCGTGCAGCCGGTAAAGTGCGCGTTCAAAAGCTCCTTCACGTCCGCGAGACTTGCTGCGTCAAACGGCAGCTCGGAGCGCTGCAGCTGGCTCTTCACGCGGTTGTCCTCGCCCATCACGACGACGATGAAGCTCATCGCGTCCACGGCGATCAGCTCAAAGCGCTTCACGCTTGCCTCGCGCCGCCCGCCCGTCACGCTGTAGACGGGGTAATTGACGATGCTGGAGACCATCTGTCCCGCTCTGGCGATCACGCTGTCCGTGCCGCCGAGCTTGGATCTCAGCTGCTCGTTGATCTCCTCCGCTTCCGTTTCGGAGACCTCGCGCTTTTCCATCAGCTCGTTGACATACAGCCGGTAGCCCTTGGGGGACGGCACGCGTCCGGCGGACGTGTGCGGCTGCTCAAGATAGCCCATCTCGACTAAGTCCGCAAGCTCGTTGCGGATGGTCGCCGAGCTTACCGAGCCGCCCATCTCCTCGGCCAGCGCCTTGGAGCCGACCGGCTCAGCCGCGGCGATATAATCCTCGACCACGCGCTTTAAGATCTGCTTTTTGCGCTCTGTCAGGTCCATGCGCCGCGCTCCTTTCGTCGCTTTAGCACTCCTTTCCCCTGAGTGCTAAACGCAGTGTACCACCAGCAACTGCCAATGTCAATAGGGGGCAGTGTAAACAGTTTGTGAACTACGCAAAAGTCAGGTCGCGGCCTGACTTTTGAAGAGATTTCACTGCGCTCGGCGCCTCGCCTGCGGCTCGACACCCGCTCCGCGAGAAGAGTCAATCGCCACGCACAGGTCGCGGCGATTGACGATCCCAATTTTTTCCGCGCCCTCGGGCGCGGAATTTTGCGAGGCACCCGCAAGCAGAGGAAAGGTCGCAGACTTTTACCCGCGAGGGGTACGCGGCATCCGTAAAGCAGCAAAGCTGCTAACGGCTGCCCAGGCCGCCCGCCGGCGGCAAACGTATTTTAGTCGTAATTTCTCACGGAGCGGAGTATGTGCGCCTTTGGCGCGTGTATGCAGCGCAGTGCAAACCTTCTCACAAAGCGGCATCGCCGCTTTGTGAGGCGCAAAAAAGAGGAACGCTTTCGCGTTCCTCTTTTTAGCAACAAGCCTTATTCGGCCTTGGCAGCCTCAGCCTCGGCGGCTGCCTTGGCGGCAGCGGCCTTGCGCTCGGCGGCAGCCTTCTGCGCGGCCTTGAACTTCTCCTTCTCCTCGGGGGTCGGGATCGGCTCGATGGCGTTGCGCGGGCAGGCCTTGGCGCACATGGTGCAGTTCTTGCACTTGCTGTAGTCGATGACGGCCACGTTGTTGACGACATGGATGGCGTCGAACTTGCAGGTCTTTTCGCACAGGCCGCAGGCGATGCAGGAGTTGGCGCACACCTTCGTGACGGCGGGGCCCTTCTCCTTATTCGCGCAGTTGACGAAGACCTTCTGCTTGTAGGGCACCTCGACGATCAGCTTGCGCGGGCAGACCTCGCGGCACGCGCCGCAGTCGGTGCACTTTTCCTTGTCGACCTCGGCCACGCCCTTTTCGTTGATGTGGAGCGCGTCGAACTGGCAGGCGGCGACGCACGTGCCGAAGCCAAGGCAGCCAAAGGCGCAGGCGGTCGGGCCGCCGGCGACCTTCGTCGCGGCGAGACAGTCGTGCAGGCCGACATATTCAAAGCTCTTCACAGCGGCGTCGCCGCCGTTGCAGATCACGTGCGCGACCTGCTTTTCGCCGCTGGGGGCCTCAAGACCCATGATCGCGGCGATCTTCGCGGCACCCTCGGCGCCCGCGGGTGCGCAGGCGGTGACGGGAGCCTTACCGGCAAGAATCGCTTCGGCGCAGCCGGCGCAGCCGGGATAGCCGCAGCCGCCGCAGTTCGCGCCGGCAAGGCATTCCTGGATCTTCGGCAGACGCTCGTCGACCTCGACCTCAAAGACCTTGGCCGCAACGGACAGGATCAGGCCGAAGATCACGGCGATCACGCCCAGCACGAGGACGGCAAAAATTACGTTCATCATACTTCAGTTCCCTCCTTACATGGGCCACACCTGCAGGCCGGAAAAGCCCATGAATGCAAGGGCGATCAGACCTGCGGTGATCAGCGCGATGGGGAAGCCTTCAAACGACTTGGGATAGTCGGCAAACTGCACGCGCTCGCGGATGGTGGAAAACAGGAAGATCGCCAGCAGGAAGCCAAGGCCGCCGGTGATGCCGTAAACCACGGACTCGATGAAGTTGTAGTCGTTCTGCACGTTGAGCAGCACCACGCCGAGCACGGCGCAGTTAGTGGTGATCAGCGGCAGGTACACGCCGAGGGCGGTGTAGAGCGTCGGCATGGACTTTTTGAGGAACATCTCGATAAACTGCACCAGACCGGCGATGACAAGGATGAACGCAACGGTCTGCATGTAGCCAAGGCCGAGCTTGACGAGGATGATGTTCACGCCATAGCAGAACGCCGAGGCAAGACCCATGACGAACGTGACGGCGAGACCCATGCCGACGGCGGTGTCGCTCTTCTTGGAAACGCCGAGGAACGGGCAGATGCCGAGGAACTGCGAGAAGATGAAGTTATTCGTCAGGATCGCGCCGAGGGAAATAGCAAGAAGCTTTGTCACATCCATTTTTATTTACCCTCCTCTTCTTTCTTTTCCGCGTTCTTCTTTTCGCTTCTGGCAAGCGCCCACTGCATCACGGCGATCAGCGTGCCGAGGCACAGGAAGCCGCCGACGGGCAGCGTGAGCATACTGGCCGGAACATAGGAAGAAGGCATGACCTGGAAGCCAAGCAGCGTGCCCGCGCCGAACAGCTCGCGGAACGCGCACAGAACGATCAGGACCAGCGTGTAGCCGATGCCTTGGCAGATGCCGTCCACCGCGGAGGCGGCGACGGAGTTCTTGCTGGCAAAGGCCTCGGCGCGGCCGAGAATAATGCAGTTGACGACGATCAGCGGGATGAACACGCCAAGGCTCTCGGCGATATCCGGCAGGAACGCCTGTAAGCACAGGTCAACGATCGTGACGAAGCCCGCGATGACGACGATGTAGCACGCGATGCGCACCTCGTTGGGGATGATCTTGCGCAGCGCGGCGATGAAGATGTTGGAGAGCGTCAGAATGATAAGGACGGAAATGCCCATGCCGACGCCGTTGGAGATGCTGGTGGTAATGGCCATCGTGGAGCACATGCCCAGAAGCTGCACCAGAACGGGGTTTTGGGTGATCAGACCGTCTTTGAGCTGTTTCTTAAAATTCATTGATCTTCTTCCCCCTTTCTCAGTTCATGGCCTCGGCAGCGGCCAGAGCGGCATTGACGCCCTTGGTCACGCCCTTGGTGGAGACCGTCGCGCCGGTGACGGCGTCGATGTTCTGCTTGACAACGAGCGTGCCCGCGCCGGACTTGCCGACGAACTGATCGAGCGCGCCGGTGCCCGCGGAGGTCGCTTCATTGTTCATGACCTTCGAGCCGATGCCCGCGGTCTCAGAGTTGCTGACGATGGAAACGCCGGTAACGGCGAGGTCGGCGTCCACGCCGACGATCATTACGATGTTGCCCTGAGAGCCGCTGGCGGTGACCTTGAACGCATAGCCCGCGTTCTCGCCGCCGACGAGGATCTCATAGACCTCGGTCAGCTTGCCGCCCTGCGCGCTCGCCGCGTCGATGACCTCCTGCGGGATGTCCTCGATGGGCGGGAACTCGCACTCGCTCGCGGAAACGACCTTGGCGAGCGCCGTCTCGGTCTTCTGCTTGGTGATGGCCTCGATCTTGTCGGCCGTCAGCACATTGGTAAGCCCCAGCAGCAGCGCAACGACGAGGGCGATCGCCGTCAGCGTGCCGGCTACCTTAAAGATAAACTTGCCTTCGATCTTCATTTCTTTGCCGCCTCCTTCGCTGCTTTCTTGTCAACGCCAAAGCGGGTGGGCTTGGTGTACTTGTCGATCAGCCACGTGCAGCAGTTCATGATCAGGATGGAGTAGCAAACGCCCTCGGGATAGGAGCCGAAGTAGCGGATGAACACCGTGATAAGGCCGCAGCCGAGGCCGAAGATGAGCTGGCCCTTCTTCGTCACGGGAGAGGTGACGTAGTCCGTGGCCATAAAGAACGCGCCGAGGAACAGACCGCCGCCGAGCACGTTGTAGAGCATCCACGTCAAAGCGTCGTTGCCGCACGGGAACAGGAACGTCAGCACGGCCACCGTGCCGATGTAGGCCACGGGGATCTGCCAGGAGATGACCTTGCGGAAAATGAGGTACAGCCCGCCGATGAGCAGCATCATCGCCGAGATCTCGCCGAGCGAGCCGCCGATGTTGCCGACGAACATATCGCGCACGTTATACTGCGCGGTGATCTCGGCAAGGCCGCTCTCCTTCATCATCGTCAGCGGCGTCGCGGAGGTGACCACGTCGGCAAGGCCGCCGAACAGCGGCGCCTTCTCGCCCGGGGCGATCCAGCTGGTCATCTGGCTCGTGTAGCACGCGACGAGCGCGGCGCGGCCGGCGAGCGCGGGGTTGAGGAAGTTCTTGCCAAGGCCGCCGTAGAGCTGCTTGACGACGAAGATGGCGAAGAAATTGCCGACGATCAGCATCCAGTACGGAAGCGTCACAGGGCAGACGAACGCGAGCAGCATGCCCGTGACGGCGGCGGACAGATCGCCGATCGTCTGGGACTTGTGCAGCAGCTTTCTGTAAAGCCACTCGAAGAACATCGCGGACACCACGGAGACGAGCACCGCGATCAGCGAGCGGAAGCCAAAGCGGATCACGCTCATCAGCAGCGCCGGGCACAGCGCGATGACCACGTCGAGCATGATCGAGCGCGTATCCTCGTTGCTGCGGATATGGGGGTTGGAGGAAGCGATCAGCTTCAGACCCTTATAATCATTCAACATGCCTTATGCCTCCTTCTTTGCTTCTTCGGCAGTCTTGGCAGCCTCCGCCGCGGCCTTGGCCTTGGCGGCAGCGTCCTTGACCTTCTGCTTGCCGGCCTTGAACGCGTGGGTCAGGTGCAGTCTGCCGGGGCAGATGTAGGAGCACGCGCCGCACTCGATGCAGTCCATCACGTGCGCGGCCTCCAGCTCCTCGACCATGTTCTTCTGCGCATACATATAGAGGTAGAGCGGCTCGAGGTGCATGGGGCACGCCTCGACGCAGCGGCCGCAGCGGATGCAGGTCGGGTCGTCGGAGACCTTGTTCTCATCGGCGGCAAACGCCAGCACCGCGCCCGTACCCTTGGCCACGGGGAAGTCGGCGGAGGCCTGCGCCATGCCCATCATCGGGCCGCCGGCGATGAGCTTGAACGTCTCGTCCTTCAGGCCGCCGCAGGCGTCGAACAGCAGCGCGACCGGCGTGCCGATCGGGCATTCAAGGTTCTTCGGCTCCACAACGCCGCTGCCGGAAACCGTGACGACCTTGCGCACCACGGGCATGCCTTCCTTGATGGCATGGTAGATGGCGATGGTGGTGTTGATGTTGAACACGGCGCAGCCGATGCTCGCGGGCAGGCCGCCGGGGGGCACCTGCTTGCCGGTGATGGCCTGGCAGAGCTGCTTCTCGCCGCCCTGGGGGTAGCGGCAGCGCAGCGCCTCGACCACAACGGGCGCCTTCTGCTCGGCAATGACCTTGTTGAGCATGTCGATGCCGTTTTTCTTGTTGTCCTCCACGCCGATGACGACCTTGTCCACGCCGAACATCTTGGCGAGGTAGCAGCAGCCGCCGATGATCTCGGCGGGGCGCTCAAGCATCGCGCGATGGTCGCCGGTGATGTACGGCTCGCATTCCGCGCCGTTGATGATCACCGTATCGACCTTGCCGATGCCGCTTGCGATCTTGGTGTGGGTCGGGAACGTCGCACCACCCATGCCGACGATACCGGCCTGCTTGACCATCTCGACCATCTCGTCCACGCTCAGCGCGTCGGGATCGGCCGGAGCGGCCACCTCCTCGCTCAGCTCATCCTGGAAGTCATTGTCAATGACGACGGACATGACCTTGCCGCCCATGGAATAGGGACGCGGCTCCACCGCAGCGACCGTACCGGAAACGCTGGCGTGAATGGGAGCGCCGAGGCCCTTGAATTCGCCGATCTTCTGCCCAAGCTTGACGTGATCGCCCTTGGAGACCGTGGGGGTGCAGGGTGCGCCGAAGTGCATCGACATGGGAATGACCACCTGTGCGGGGGGAGCAAGCTGTTCGATGGCCTTTTCATTTGTGGCAGCCTTCATGTCATTGGGATGAACGCCGCCAAAGAAAGCCTGTGCCATAGTCTTCACCTCATCTTTATACTGCCAGAGCAGCGCTTGTACTGCTCCATAATCGGATCGATTATACATCTTTTCTATCACGATGTCCAGAAAATATTCTTTCCTGTGGATATTTTTCTGCCTGTTTCGGCATTTTCCACCATATTTTGTGTCAAAAGCGTCATTGAGGTGCATACTTTGTTATCCTGTGCCGCTTCGCGCCGCGGCGAGCGCTTGACGTGTCAACTGGCAGATGCTATACTTCTGTTAAGAATTTCCGCTTTTGCGCTGCCGTCCCCGCCCATCGGGGAACAGAAAGGAGCTTTTTATGCCTATCCTCCTGCTCGACCGCAAGGAGATCCGCGCCGAGGCGCGCGAGCTGATCCGCTCCGGCTCGGTCAATCCCATCAAGATGACCGCGCTGTATCTTGCCATCACGCTCGTGCTCAATGTGATCAACTCCGCCACGAGCTATATGGTCGAATCCTCCGGCGGCTTCACGGTGCTCTCGTTCAGCTTCGTCAGCATCCTTGTGGGGCTGGTCGCGCTCGTGCTGGGCACGGGCTACACCTGCTACTGCCTCGGCATCCACCGCCGCGAGCATATGCCGTTCGAGAGCCTGTTCGACGCGTTCTCGTTCGCGGGCAAGGTGATCCTGCTGAGCATCGTTCAGGGCGTCTTCATCTTCCTGTGGTCGCTGCTGTTCGTCATCCCCGGCATCATCGCCGCCTACCGCTACTCCTTCGCCATGCTGAACCTGTGCGAAAACCCCGCGCTCGGCGTGATGGAGGCGCTGGAGCTCAGCAAGCAGCAGACCTACGGCTACAAGGGTCAGCTCTTCATGCTCAATCTGAGCTTTTTCGGCTGGCTGCTGCTCGCCGGCGCGGCGGTCTCCGGCGTCATGTATCTCATCAACGGCGGTATGGCCGGCATTCTTCAGGGGAGCTACCCCGTCTCGCTTTCCGAGCTGTTGCTCTCCACGCTGCTCGACCAGCTGCTCGTCAGCCTCGCCTCGCTCTACCTCACGCCGTATATCCAGCTCTCCATCTGCGGCTTTTATCTGCGCGCCACGGCAAAGCCCGAGGAACCGCAGCTGCCGCACAGCGACTGGAGCAGCGAGGGCTGAGCGTCCTGTCAAGTCAAGAGGGATATCTCCCGTGCGGGAGATATCCCTCTGTGTTTTTTCGTTTTCCTTATCTGCCGGCGGCGGGGCTTTCGCGCAGAATATAGACCGTCTTCACGCCCAGCATCCTGCACAGCGCCGTCTTGAGCGCAAGGTCGTCCTCGCTCTCATACCACACGCACAGCGTCGTACCGCCGCTCTTATGATAGAGATACGAGCTTTCGTACTGCGTGGAGCGGTGGAAGCTGGTGTTTTTCGTATCGGCCAGCATCTGCTCGAACTGCCCGTCCCTGAGCGCGACGCTCTCCTCGAGCACCACGCCCTTGCCGTTCACCCTCTGCGCCAGCGGCTCCGCGCTCAGCAGCACGCTGCCGCCCCTGCCCGCAAGCACCGCCGCGGCATAGACCTCCTCGAGCGCGGCGCACGGGCTGATGGACTGCGCGCCCTTGCGCGCGGCATTTGCAGCGGTGAAAACGCAGCTTGCATCCGGCACGTCGAGCGCAGTCGGCTCTCCCTCGGTCACGATCCAGTGCGCGTCCCTGACGCTCACGCCCGCGTGCAGCCGGTCATAGACGCGCAGCAGCACCGCCGCCGCCTGCTCGCGCGTGGCGACGGCTCCCGGGTCAAAGTTGCGGCTGTTCACGCCCGTCATGATCCCCATGCGGTAGGCAAGGGCGATGTAGCCGCGGTTCGTCGTGCAGTCGGCGAAGGGACAGTTTTTGCCGATGTTCGCCGTCAGGCCCGCAAAGCCCACCGTATCGCTCTGCACCGGCTGCGTATCCGCGTCGGCGAGGATGCCGGCGAGCACGCCGTAGCCCAGCGCGCGCACGGTCATGGCCGCCATCTCCTCGCGCGTGACCGCGTCCGTCGGACGGCAGAGCCTGCTGTGCCCCGAAAATACGTCGTGCGCGTTCGCCGTCTCGATGGCGCTGTAATACCACTTGGACGTGTCCTGATTATCGTCAAAGCTGCCCTTTTCCGGCTTGACGGTCTGCCAGCCCATAAGGCGGCACAGCGCCGCGGCATAGGCCGCGCGCGACATCTCCTGCTTCAGCCCGAACCTTCCGTTCCCCACGCCCTGCAGAAGCCCCAGCTCCGTGCAGCGGCGCACGCTCTGCGCCGCCCAGTGCCCGTCCGGCACGTCGGAATAGCCGGAAACGTTCGCAGCGGAGGCGAGCGTCATGGTCATCGCCAGCGCGAGCAGCAGCGCCGTCAGGCGTATCGTCCCTTGTTTCATTTGTCATTTCTCCCCTTTTGGCGAAACTTTGCGCTTATTGTAACACAAAGGGGCGCCCGCCGTCAAATTTCCTCTTTACCTTTTCGGGCGTTTTTGGTAAAATAGTAGATTGAAATAATAGACTGAGGCAGTATGCCTTATCAGAAAGAGGGTGAGTGGTCCGTGAAATACGAGCGCTGGCAGATCCCCGCCGTGCCGGAGCGCACCGTGGAGGCGCTGATGGGCGCGGGCTACCCTTATCTTGTCTCGTCGGTGCTGGCCTCGCGCGGCGTAGCTACGAGCGAGCAGGCCGCCGAAGCGCTCGAGCGCGAGCACACGCTCTCCCATTCCCCGTTCCTGATGAAAGACATGGACCGCGCCGTCGCACGCATCAACGAGGCCTTTGCCCGCGGCGAAAAGCTTGCGGTCTTCGGCGATTACGACGTTGACGGCATCACCTCGACGTGTCTGCTCACCGACTATCTCCGCTCGCGCGGCGCGGACGTGACGATGCACATTCCCCGCCGCATCGAGGAGGGCTACGGCCTTGGCTGCGACGCCATCCGCGCGCTGAGCGAGTCCGGCGTGACGCTGATCGTCACGGTGGACTGCGGCATCACGGGCGTGGAGGAGACGGCCTACGCCAAGTCGCTCGGCGTCGACCTTGTCATCACCGACCATCACGAGTGCAAGGAGCAGCTGCCGCAGGCCGCCGCCGTCGTCGACCCCCACCGGCCGGACTGCCCGTACCCGTTCAAGCATCTCGCGGGCGTGGGCGTCGCACTCAAGCTCGTTCTGGCTCTCGGCGAGGGGCGCGAGGACGCGCTCTTTGCGCGTTACTGCACGCTCGCGGCCATCGGCACGATCGCCGATGTGATGCGCATGGAGGGCGAGAACCGCACCATCGTGCAGTGCGGGCTGGAGAGCATCGACCGCAGCGACTTTACGGGCCTGCACGCGCTTTTGCGCGAGGCGGGGCTCACCGCCCGTCCCGTTTCCTCCATCCAGATCGGCTTTGTGCTCGCCCCGCGCATCAACGCCGCGGGCCGCATGGGCCGCGCGGAGCTGGCCGCCGAGCTGCTGCTGACCGACGATCCCGCCCGCGCGGAAAAGCTCGCGCGCGAGCTGTGCGAGCTCAACCGCGAGCGCCAGAGCGTGGAGCAGGATATCTTCCGCCGCGCCATCGAGCAGATGGAGGATCTGCCCGAGAGCGAGCGCAGCGCGCTCGTGCTCTCAAGCGAGGACTGGCATCAGGGCGTGGTCGGCATCGTCGCCTCGCGCCTTTCCGAAAAATTCTCCTGCCCCAGCTTTATGATTCACCTCTCCGGCGGGTCGGGCAAGGGCTCGTGCCGCAGCTACGGCGGCTTCAACCTTTTCAGCGCGCTCGAGGCGTGCTCCGATCTTCTCGTCAGCTTCGGCGGGCACGAGCTTGCCGCTGGCTTCACCATCGAGGAGCGCAACATCCCCGCCTTCCGCACGCGGATGAACCAGTATGTCCGCGCCCACACGGGCGAGCACGCGCCGGTATCGTCTCTTGAGGTCGACGTCGATCTCACGCGCCCCGCGCTCGTCTCGCTCGAGGAGGTCGAGTCGCTCGCGCTGCTCGAGCCCTACGGCGCGGGCAACAACCGCCCCGTGTTCTGTCTGCGCGGGGCGACGCTCGAAGCCATGCAGAGCGTGGGGCAGAACCGCCACCTCAAGCTCCGGCTGCAAAAAAGCCGCGTGAACTTCGACGGCATCTTTTTCTCCACCACGAGCGAGGAATGCGGCGTCAGCGCGGGGATGCGCGTGGACGCGGCATTCTTCCTCCAGATCAATGAATTCCGCTCCCAGCGCTCCATCCAGCTCCAGCTCATCGACCTGCGTCCCTCGCTCGACCCCAGCGGCCGCGAGAACGAGGCGCTCACGCTCTGCCGCGAGCTCATCGGCGGCGGCACGCTCTCCCCGCGCGACGCGGCGCGCGCGCTGCCCTCGCGCGACCAGTTCGTGCGCGCCTGGCGCATTCTCGAGCGCGAGGTAGGCCCGCAGGGCGTCAGCGAGCCGATGCTGCCGCTGCTGCGGCGGCTGAGCGCCGAGATGGTCGGCGCAGAGACGTTTCTGCGCATGGCGATGTGCCTGCACGTCTTTGCCGAGCGGGGACTTGTGACCATCGCGCACGACGGGGCGCTGCTCACGCTCCGCCTGACCGCGGACGGCAAAAAGGTGGAGCTGGACGCAAGCCCCTATCTGTCCGCGCTGCACGGCTTTCTTTCGTAAAGGAGGCGATCGCTATGACGCCACAGGAACAGAACAGGACGGTCCCTGCACAGGAGCCGCGCCAGGTCGTTGAGACCGGCGAGCAGGCGCAGCTCGTGATGGGTCAGTATGCGCGTCTGGTCAAGACCATCCGCGACTACAACCCCGGCGCGGATCTTCCCCAGATCGATAAGGCGTTTTACTATGCCGACGCGCACCACAACGGCCAGCTTCGCAAGGACGGCTCCCCCTTCATCACCCATCCGCTGGCTGTGGCGCAGATCATCGCCGAGGAGCTGCGGCTGGATTCGGAGTCCATCGAGGCCGCCCTCCTGCACGACTGCATCGAAGACACCGACGCGACCTATGACGAGATCGCCAAGGAGTTCACGCCCGCCGTTGCCGACCTTGTTGAAGGCGTCTCCAAGCTCACGCGCGTAAAGTACGCGAGCAAGGAGGAGGAGCAGATGGAGAATCTGCGCAAGATGCTCATGGCCATGGCCAAGGACATCCGCGTCATCCTCATCAAGCTCGCCGACCGCACGCACAATATGCGCACCATGGAATACCAGACGGCGGAAAAGCAGCGGCAGAAGTCGCTTGAAACGATGGAGATCTACGCCCCCATCGCCCACCGCCTCGGTATGCAGAAGATCAAGTGGGAGCTCGAGGATCTCTCGCTCAAATACCTCGATCCCGTCGGCTATAACGAGATCACCCGCTCGCTCGAGGCCAAGCACGCGGAATACGAGTCCTTCATGGAGCGCGTGCAGGGCCAGATCGAGACCAGGCTGCAGGAGCTGCACATCCCCTATCAGCGCGTCTACGGGCGCATGAAGCACCCCTACAGCATCTACCGCAAGATGTACGCCCAGAGCAAGACGATGGACGAGGTGCTCGACCTGTTCGCTTTCCGCGTCATCGTCGACACCGTGGCCGACTGCTACAATGTGCTCGGCATCATCCACGACCTCTACCGCCCCGTGCTCGGCCGCTTCAAGGATTATATCGGCACGCCGAAGCCGAACATGTACCAGTCGCTCCACACCACCGTCATCGGCGCGGACGGCATCCCCTTTGAGGTGCAGATCCGCACGCAGGAGATGCATGAGATCGCCGAATACGGCGTGGCGGCGCACTGGAAATACAAGCAGGGCATCTCCGGCAGCGCGAACGAGCACAACTATGAATGGGTGCGCCGCCTTCTTGAAAATCAGGAGAACACCGACGCCGAGGAGTTCGTCCACACGCTCAAGGTCGATATGTTCGCCGACGAGGTATTCGTCTTTTCCCCGCGCGGCGACGTGACGAATCTCCCCGCCGGCGCGACGCCCATCGACTTCGCCTATTCCATCCACTCCGCCATCGGCAACCGCATGACGGGCGCAAAGGTCAACGGCCGCATCGCGCCGCTGGACTATCAGCTCAAAAACGGCGACGTGGTGGAGATCCTGACCTCCAAGAGCGCGCACGGCCCCAGCCGCGACTGGCTGAAGATCGCCCAGTCGAGCGAAGCGCGCAGCAAGATCCGTCAGTGGTTCAAAAAAGAGCGCCGCGAGGAGAACATCATCAACGGCCGGCTGTCGTTCGAGGCCGAGCTCAAGCACCTCGGCATCCCGATGAACGAGGTGCTCGGCACCGACATCGAGGCGACGCTGCTCAAGAAGACCTCGTTCGGCTCGATGGACGAGATGTACGCCGCCATCGGCTACGGCGGCTTCTCGGCGCAGAAGGCGGTCAACCGCATCCACGAGGAGATCGTGAAGCTGGAAAAGCAGCACCAGGCCGAGCGCGCCGCCACCGTGCCCGTGGACAACACGGGCGCAACGCGCCCCGCCGTGCCCAAGCGCGTCAAGAGCGAACAGGGCATCGTGGTCGAGGGGCTGTCGAACTGCCTTGTCAAGTTTTCCAAGTGCTGCACGCCCGTGCCGGGCGACGCCATCATCGGCTATATCACGCGCGGCTACGGCGTGTCCGTCCACCGCTGCGACTGTCCCAACGCCGCGCCTGAGCGGCGCAAGCCCGAGGAATACGGCCGCTGGATCCGCGTCAGCTGGGGCGAGGACGTGAAGGAGTCCTACCAGACCGCGCTCGACATCTACGCCAAGGACCGGCTCAACCTCGTGCTGGATATTTCCGCCGTGCTGTCGAGCACGCAGACGCGCGTCGCCTCGCTCAACGCCACAACGACGTCCGACGGCTTCGCGGTCATCCATCTGAGCATTTACGTTTCCGACGCCGAGCATCTCGGCGCGGTCATGCGCCGCATCCACCAGATCAGCGGCGTGATGAAGGTCGACCGCCCCGCGGGATAATCGCTTTCCCCGCATTGTGGGGACGGAAGTCAAAGGAGGTATTCTCTTTCTCGGAAAGAGGTACTCCCTTGTCCGCGCGTCGCGCGGAGGGAGATGCAGCGCGAAGCGCTGCTGCATTTCACACCCCCCCATTTTCTTTCCCGAGAAAGAAAGCTTTGACCCCACCTGATGTGGGGAACGGAAGTCAAAGGAGGTATTCTCTTTCGCAAAAGAGAATACCCCCTTTGGAACCCCCAGAGAAAGGCTCGATTGGCAGTTTGTCGCTCGAAGAGGTGCGGTGCCTCTGGAGTGGAAATGCCTGCGTGGCGGCATCGCTTTGCTCGCCGCCATAGATATTGCTAATACGACTTGGTATACTTCTATTATCCGCTCCCGCTCTGCTCATCTCGCAGGAGTGCGGAGTGGTTGCCGTCTGCCTCATTCGGCAAGTAGTCTGCCGCTGGGGAAACGTCACTCGCGCCTCACGGCAGTAAGGCGCGGCTGAGAGTAGTAACGAATTGCAGAAGATTCATGGCGAAGCCATGTACACCGCACTCGATTGCGCAGCGCGTGCAGCTCTTCAAGAATAAGACCTGCAATGTCGGGGGTCGAGGGGGTCTCCCCTCGTCCTTCTCTGGGGGATACAAAGGGGGTATTCTCTTCGAGAAGAGAATACCCCCTTTGACTTGGCAGCAGCGCTTCGCGCTGCACTGTAAGCCCGCGCGAAGCGCGGAGAACCTACCACCTTTGGGGAAACAAAAAGGAGAAAAATATGCGAGCAGTATTGACAAAGGTAAAGCACGCCTCCGTCACGATCGACGGGGCGGTCAAGGGCAGGATCGGAAAGGGCTTTCTCATCCTGCTGGGCGTCGCGCCCGACGATACGGAGGAAAAGTGCCGCAAGCTGGCGGATAAGCTCTGCTCGCTGCGCATTTTCGACGACGAGAACGACAAGATCAACCTCTCGCTCGACGACGTGGGCGGAGAGCTTCTCATCATCTCGCAGTTCACGCTCTACGGCAACTGCCGCAAGGGCAGAAGACCTGAATTCTTAAGCGCGGCGCGGCCCGAGGTCGCCATCCCGATGTATGAAAAGTTCGTGGCCATCTGCCGCGAAAAGGGCTACCATGTGGAGACCGGCGAATTCGGCGCCTACATGGAGGTCGAATCGCTCAACGACGGGCCGTTCACGCTGATCGTCGATTCCGCCGATCTGGACGCGCCCAAAAAGCAGTGACAGGAAAGGAGTCCTTGCCATGAAAGTCATCACCACCATTGTCGGCGCCTTGCAGACCAACTGCTACCTGCTCGTCGACGAGGAGACGAAGCTCGCCGCGCTCATCGACCCGGGCGACGAGGCCGAACGGCTCCTCGCGCTCATCAAAGACGAGGGCGTGACGCTCAAGTACATCCTGCTGACGCACGGCCACCGCGACCATACGCTGGCCGCACCCGCGGTCAAGGCCGCGCTGCCGGAGGCCGAGGTCTATATCGGCCGCGGCGACGAGCACTCCACCGGCATCTACCACTATCCCATGGCCGACCACATCCCTGACCTCAAATTCTACGGCGAGGGCGACACGCTGACGCTCGGCTCGCTCACCATCCGTGTGCTGGCCACCCCGGGCCATACGCTTGGCGGCGTGACGCTGCTCGTGGGCGGCGTGATGTTCGCCGGCGACACGCTCTTTGCCGGCTCCATGGGCCGCACCGACCTCCCCGGCGGCAATGACGCGCAGATGTTTTCCTCGCTGCGCAGGCTCGGCCAGCTCGAGGACGACTACACGGTCTATCCCGGCCACATGGGCGCGACGACGCTCGCGCGCGAGAAGGCGCACAACCCCTATCTCCGTCAGGCGATGCGGTAAAAAGGACGCGCTTACATGAAAGTAGAACTCATTGGGCATGATGAAAAATATGCCGTGGAGCAGAGCCTGCTCACGCTCTTTCCCGACGAAAGGCCGGTCTACGGGCCGGTCGATCCTGCCGCAGATCCCTGCTGGGCGCGCATTACGCTCACCGAGGAGGACGGGCGCGTGCAGGTGACGACGGAACTGGGACAGGACGGCAAAATGGCCGCCCACAGCTACGACTATCCCCTCTCCGGCACGGACTATGAGAAGGAGGGGCAGCGCCGTCATGCCGTCGGCATCAGCTTTTTCGGCGCGGCGAAGGATCTGCTCGGCATCTCTCCCGCATGGGGGAGCCTGACGGGCGTGCGGCCGGCCAAGGTCGCGCTCGCGCTCATCCGCGAGGGCGGCAAAGCCCGCGCCGAGAAGGAATTGCAGACGCTTTACTGCGTGCAGCCCCAGCGCGCCCGCCTTGCCATCGAGGCCGCAGACGCGGGCATCCGCGCCGCAGCGGAGCTGGAGCCGAACGACATCTCGCTCTATGTCGGCATCCCCTTCTGCCCGACGCGCTGCGCCTATTGCAGCTTCGTCGCGCAGAGCGTGGAGAAGTCGTTCGCGCTGGTCGAGCCGTATCTCGAAGCGCTTTTCGACGAGATCGCCGCGGCGGGACAGCTCGTGCGCGAGCTGGGATTGAACGTCAAATCCTTCTACATGGGCGGCGGCACGCCGACCACGCTGACCGCTGGCCAGATGGACCGGCTGCTTACGAAGCTCGAGCAGAATTTTGATTTTAACGGCCTTGCCGAGCTGACGATCGAGGCTGGACGCCCCGATACGATCGACGAAGAAAAGCTGCGCGTGCTGCGCGCGCACAACACCACGCGCGTTTCCATCAACCCCCAGACGATGGAGGACAACGTCCTCGCCGCCATCGGACGGCGGCACACGGCGGACGACATCCGCCGCGCAATGGACGAGGTGCGCGCAGCGGGCTTCCCGCACGTCAACATGGATCTCATCGCGGGGCTTCCGGAGGATACGCCCGAGGGCTTTGCGAGAAGTCTCGACGAGGTCATCGCGATGGGCGCGGACAATATCACGGTGCACACGCTCTCGCTCAAGAAGGGCAGCCGCATCACGCTTGAGGGCAGCCGCATCCCCGGCGCGGAGGAGGTCGCGCAAATGCTGGACTATGCCGACCCCGCGCTGCGTAAGCATGGTTTCGCCCCCTATTATCTCTACCGCCAGAAATACATGTCCGGCAGCTTTGAAAATGTCGGCTGGACAAAGCCCGGCGGCACGGGGCTTTACAACATCTACATCATGGAGGAGCTGCATTCCATCCTTTCGCTGGGCGCGGGCGGCTCGACCAAGATGGTCGGCGGCGGGCTCATCCGCCGCGCCTTCAACGCAAAATATCCGAGAGAATACATCGACCGGCCGGAAAAGCGCCGCGCGAACCTGATGGAGTTCGCCCGCTTCTACGCCGAACAGGGAGAATGACGATGAACAAAACCGATCTCTTTACCGCCGACATGGTCAGGCCGCACTTCACGTTCGCAGACTATCAGGAAAGCGCGGACTATCTGCGCGTGCAGCTCGCGGGCTTTGCGCCCGAGGCGCTGCTGGTGCTCGGCAGCGGGCTGGGCTTTCTTGGCGAACAGGTCGAATCGCCCGTCTATGTGCGCTACGGCGACATTCCGCACTTCCACGCCTCCACCGCGCCGGGCCACGAGGGCCGCTTCGTCTTCGGCATGCTTCGCGGCAGGCGCGTTGCGGTCATGCAGGGCCGGATGCACTGCTACGAGGGCTACACGATGGAGGACGCGGCCTACGCCGTGCGCGTCATCCGGCTGCTCGGCGCAAAGACGATGATCGTGACGAACGCCGCGGGCGCGGTGAACACGGAGTATTCCGCCGGCGACCTCATGCTCATCTCCGACCACATCAAGCTCTTTGACTTCGGCCCGCTCTGGGGCCCGAACATCGAAGAATTCGGCACGCGCTTCCCCGATATGTCCAATGTCTACACGCCGCGCCTGCGCGCGCTGGCAAAGGAGGTCGCGCAGGCGCAAGGACTCGCGCTGCGCGAGGGCGTTTATATGTACTTCCCCGGCCCGCAGTTTGAAACGCCCGCCGAGGTGCGCGCTGCGCGCGTTCTAGGCGCGGACGCCGTCGGCATGTCCACCGCGCCGGAGGCCATCGCCGCCGCGCACTGCGGCTATGAGATCCTCGGCGTGACGCTGTGCGCCAACATGGCCGCGGGCGTGCTCGCCCAGCCGCTTTGCGGCGAGGAGGTCAACGAGATGGCGGAGCAGTCCGCCCCGCGCTTCTCGGCGCTGATCCTCGGCTGTCTCGAGCGGCTGTAAGGCCGCGCGGGCGCTGAAATTTTCTGACAAAAAGGTCGTATTTTCCTATGGCTACGGAAAAAAAGCAATCCTTCCTTGGCGGCGCGGCGGTGCTGGCATTCGGCATCGTGGCGGTCAAGATCATCGGCGCGGTATTCAAGATCCCGCTGCGCAACATTCTCGGCGAGGGCGGCAGCGCGGACTTCTCCAACGCCTACAACATCTATGCGACGATGCTGACCATCTCGACGGCCGGTCTTCCCGTGGCGCTCTCCAAGCTCGTGAGCGAATCCTACGCGCGCGGACGCACGCGGCAGGCGCGGCGCACGTTCCACATCTCGCTGCTCGTGTTCCTCGCGCTGGGGCTTTTGTCCTTCGCGCTGATGTGGTGGGGCAACGAGTTCCTCGCGGGGCTTCTGAACAATCCCCGCGCGGCCTACGGCATCCGCACGCTCGCGCCCGCGGTGGTGTGCGTGGGGTGCCTGTCGGCCTTCCGCGGCTACGCCCAGGGGCGGCAGTATATGACGCCCACGGCCGTCTCGCAGATCTTAGAGGCGCTGTGCAAGCTCATCTTCGGCCTTGCGCTGTCCATGTGGCTTTTGAAGATCGGCCAGCCGGACTATATCGCCGCGGCGGGCGCCATCGGCGGCGTGACCATCGGCACGATCCTCTCGCTCGTCTACATGGCGCTCGACTATCTGCGCCACCGTCCGGAGGTGCAAAGCGGCGAGCGCTGCGCCTCGGGCCGCGCGATCCTGCGCCGTCTGCTGGCGCTGGCCATCCCCATCACGATCGCGTCCTCGATGGTCTCCATCATCACGCTGATCGACACCTCGCTCGTGCAGGGGCGGCTGCAAAGCGCGCTGCAATATACGCTCGATGAAACGCGCGCGCTCTACGGCAACTACTCCGCCTGCATGGATCTCTACAACCTGCCTTCCTCGCTGATGGTCGCGCTCACGGCCTCGGTCATCCCCGCCGTTTCCGCCGCCATCACGCAGCGCAACACGCGGCAGACCGCGCGCATCGTGCGCTCGTCGTTCCGCGTGACGGCGCTGCTCGCCTTCCCGATGGGCCTCGGCCTGTGGGCGCTCAGCGGCCCGATCTTCCGCCTGTTCTATCCGCGCTACGACGGCGCGCTCGGCGGGCAGCTCCTCTCCACGCTCGGCATTGCGAGCATCTTCGTCTGCCTGATGCTCATTACGAACTCCATTCTGCAGTCCTACGGGCGCGTGAACATCCCCATCGTCACAATGCTCATCGGCGGCGTGGTGAAGATCGCGCTGAACTACAACCTTGTGGCCGTGCCGTCCATCAACATCCACGGCGCGCCCATCGGCACGCTCGTGTGCTTCGCGCTCACGGCCGTTCTGAACCTGATCGCGGTCGCGCGCATCACGGACTTCCGGCTCAACTACCCCGGCTATTTCCTGCGCCCGCTGCTCGCCTCCCTTGCCATGGCCCTCACCGCGCGCGGCGTGTACGCGCTCTGCGCGCGCTTCCTGCTCACGGAGGAGAGCAGCCGGATGCTGCTGCTCGCGTGCGTGGGAGCGGCCATTCTGGCAGCCGTCGTCGTATACGGCGCGCTCGTGCTGGCGCTGCGCTGCATCCGGCGCGAGGATCTGGAGCTGCTGCCCAAGGGCGACAAGCTCGCGCGGCTGCTGCACGTGCGCTGAAACCCTTGAAAAATCAGGGAAAAACGCAGAAACTCCTTGCATTGAGAGGCAAACTATGGTAAATTATCCTAAGAAAGAGATCTATACCTACGAGGATCTCGTTCAAATTTTGCGCATCCTGCGCGCGCCGGACGGCTGCCCGTGGGACCGCGTGCAGACGCACGAGAGCAACCGCCGCAATTTTCTCGAGGAGGCCTACGAGGCCGCCGAGGCTTTCGATCTCGACGATCCGGAGCTGATGAAGGAGGAGCTGGGCGATATGCTCATGCAGGTCCTCTTCAACATCCACATCGAGGAGGACGCCGGCCGCTTCACGACCGACGACGTGACCGACCACATCGTGCGCAAGCTCATCTTCCGCCATCCGCACATCTTCGGCTCCGTGCAGGCGGACACCGACGAGCAGGTGCTCGTCAACTGGGACAGGCTCAAGCGCGCGGAAAAGGGCCAGCGCACCACAGCCGAGGCGATGGATTCCGTCGCCCGCTCGCTCCCCGCCCTCTGGCGGGCGGACAAGCTGCAAAGCAAGGCCGCGAAGGCGGGCTTTGAATTTGCCGACGTAAACGGCGCGCTGGACAAGCTCGACGAGGAAACGCGCGAGCTGCGTCAGGCCGTGGAGAACGGCACGAATTTTGAAGAAGAGCTGGGCGACGTGCTTTTTGCCGCCGTGAAGGTCGGCCGCTTCTGCGGTGTCGATCCCGAGGCGGCGCTGACGAAGACCTGCGAGAAATTCATCGCCCGCTTCCGCAAGGTGGAGGAGGCGGTCGATGCGCGCGGCGAGGATATGTCCTCTCTCCCGCTCGAAGAGTTGACGGCGCTGTGGAACGCCGCCAAGCACCACGAATGATCAAAGGCGCGACGCGCCTTTTGCTCAGATATCCCGGGGCTTTGTCCCCGGAAACTTTATCAGGAGGAACAACCAATGAATAAGACCGAACTCATTGCTGCCGTTGCAGAAAAGGCAAACATTTCCAAGAAGGAGTCCGAGGTCGTTATCAACGCCGCGCTCGACACCATCATCGACACCCTCAAGAACGACGAAAAGGTTCAGCTCGTCGGCTTCGGCTCTTTTGAGACCAAGCACCGCGCCGAGCGCACCGGCCGCAACCCCAAGACCAAGGAGAGCATCACCATCGCCGCCTCCAAGGTCCCGACCTTCAAGGCCGGCAAGGCGTTCAAGGACGCTGTTGCGGAATAATCGGACATTCAACAATAAAAGCGGCGGCGCGATGCGCCGCCGCTTTTTCCAAAGGAGAACGATCATGCGGCTGGATAAATACCTTAAGGTCTCGCGCCTGATCAAGCGGCGCACCGTGGCCAACGAGGCCTGCGACGGCGGACGCGTCACGGTCAACGGCAAGGTCGCCCGCGCGTCATACGACGTGAAGGTCGGCGACGTGATCGCGCTGCACTTCGGCGAGCGCGTGCTCGCCGTGGAGGTGCTGGACGTCTCCGAGACCGCGGGAAAGAGCGAGGCGTCGCTCCTCTACCGCGAGGTCGCGGCAAACTGAAAAAAGCGGGCAGGGATCGCGACCCCGCCCGCTTTTTTGTATGTACTTACACTTACAGCATCACGCGGATCAGCGCCAGCAGCTCGGCAAGGCCGAGCACCGCCATGGCAGCGATGCCGCCAAGCCCCGGCTTCTTCACGCGCACCGGCGCGATGTACAGCACGCCGAGGACAAACGCGCCCGCGGCGTAGACCGCCGGACAGTCGAGCGCGCAGTAGAGCGCCAGCAGATAAAAAAGCGGCATCACGAACGCGCTGGCCGTCACCGGTACGCCGAGGTAACAGTGGCGCAGCTCATTCGTCGTGTCCTGCCGCTCCTCCTCCAGCACGTTGAAGTAAGCCAGACGGATGAGCGCGCAGAGCACGAAAAAAGACATCGTGGCAAGGAACCACACACCCTCGCAGCCCGTCGACCAGCCGATGGCGGCAGGCAGCACGCCGAAGCACACGAGATCGTTGAGCGAGTCGATCTGGATGCCAAAGCGCTTCCCCGTCTCGGTGCGGTCCTTCTTCGTGCGGGCGACGCGGCCGTCAAAGGCGTCCAGCAGGCCGGAGAGCATCAGGCAGAGCATGGCCGGCAGCGGTCTGTCCTGCGCGGCGGCGTAGATCCCGCCAAGCCCCAGCAGCAGCGAAAGGTATGTCAGCACGACGGTATAGTCGTAAACTCCGATCATAAGAAACATCCATTCGTCATTTTGATATCCGCCATTATAGCAAATCAGGCGGCGCTTTGCAAGAAAACAGGGTTAAGACTCCGTCAAGTTTGCGTCCGTGCGCGCCCGCCCGATCACGCGCGCAAAGCGCGACTCGTCGTAGATGACCGGCACGGGATAGACGGGGTTTGCCTCCGCGGCCGCCCAGGCGGCCATGCGCGCCACATCCTCCGTGCGGATGAAGTCAAAGCGGTCCGGAATGCCCATGCGCGCATTCATCGCGCGGATCGCCGCGACAAACGCCCGTGCGCGCGCTTCCTCCGTATCGCCCTCCAGCCCCACGAGCGAGGCAAGGCGCGCAAGGCGCGGCCATGCCGCCGCGCCGTAATCCTCCAGCACGATGGGCAGCAGCACGGCGTTGGCAAGGCCGTGCGCCGTGCCGTAAAGCCCTCCCAGCGTGTGGGCGATGGCGTGGACGTTGCCCACGCTCGCGCGCGTGAACGCCGCGCCCGCGTCGAACGAGGCCTCCAGCATCGCCATGCGGTCAGGCAGCGACGCGCCGTTGCGGTACGCGCGCTCCAGATGAGCAAAGATCGAAACGACGGCGCGCTCGGCGCGCTCCCTCGTTTCCTTTGTATTGTAAAATCGGCTCAAATATGCCTCGACCGCGTGCGTCAGCGCATCCATGCCGGTCTCCGCCGTGATGTGCGGCGGCAGCCCCAGCGTCAGCGTCGGGTCGAGCACGGCATAGCGCGGGATGAGGCAGAGATCGGAGATCGCGTACTTGTGGTGATCCGCGTCCGTCACCACGGCGGCGATCGTCGTTTCCGAGCCGGTGCCGGCGGTCGTCGGCACGGCGATGAGCAGCGGGATGCGGCGGCGCACCTTCAGAAGCCCGCCGAGCTGAGCCACCGTTTTCTCCGGCCGCGCGATGCGCGCCGCAGCGGCCTTGGCTGCGTCCATCGGCGAGCCGCCGCCGATGACGAGGAAGCAGTCGCAGCGGTCGAAACGGTACTGCGCGGCGATCCTTTCCACCGTTGCGACCGAGGGGTTCGGCTCCACCGCCGAAAAAACGGAAAGCAGGATGTCCTGCGCATCCAGCGCCTCCTGAAGCCTCCTGAAGCGCTCGTCCGCGCACTGGCGGCGGCTGGCGACGACCATGGGACGGCGCACGCCGTTCTCCTTCAGAAGATCCGGCACGCGCTGAAGGCTCTCCGCGCCGGAGAGCACCCCCGGCTGCCGCCACGGCAGCACCCGCGCGCCGAGGGCAAAGCAGCATTGGAACGCGCGGCAGAAAAGCGGACAAAGAGACATATCGGCCCCACCTTTTTCGGATAGATGCGGGTAGTATATCACAAAGGAGTGCGCAAAAAAAGGGCGAAACTTTCGTTTCGCCCTTTTGCTGTTTTCGATATCAGTCGGCGTCCTCGGTCTCGATGATGCCGTAGCCGCCGTTGTTGCGGCGGTAGACGACCGAGATCGCGTCGCCGTCGTCCGTGTTGCGGAAGACAAAGAAGCTGTGGCCCAGCAGATTCATCTGCAGAATGGCCTCCTCCGCGCTCATGGGCTTGACGGTGAAGCGCTTGGTGCGCACGATGTCGAACTCGCCCTCCTCGTGCACCTCGAACTCCTCGGGCAGCTCGGGGACGACAGATTCCGCGCGCAGGTTCTTGGCAAGGCGGGTCTTGTTCTTGCGGATCTTGCGCTCGATCTGGGCGGCGGCCTCGTCGATCGCGCCGCGCATATCGCCGTCAGCATCCTCACACACAGCACGGAACAGCGTCCCGTTGGCACCGCGGAGCATGATCTCAACGATGCAGCGGTTCTTTTTCTCCACGGAGAAGGTCACGGAGGCCTCTGGCTCTTCCTTGAAGAACTTTTCCAGCTTGCCGATCTTCTTTTCCGCGTAGGCCTTGACAGAATCGTTCAGGGAGATCTTCTTGCAGGTGTAAGTGAATTTCATAGTGATGGCTCCTTTCGTTGGTGAGGAAGCGAAAAGGAAGCCGGTCCCGACTCCCTCTTCACTTTTATTAAGTGTAGCACAGATGCCAAAAAATTTCAAATGAACTTAGTGTTAAGAATGCGTATTTGTGCATTTTGACAAATATGATCCGTTCGGCACGCTTCGACCGCTTTCGACAAGATCCGACAAAAGCTCCCATTGACGTTTGTGGACAGGTCCTGTATCATAAGCATCGGAAGCTTTCCAATATCCCACCCGTTTGAGCCGCTGGCGCCGCGCGCCGGCGGCCCCTTTTTATCTCCGCGCAGCAAAAAAGCGCCCTTGCAGGGCGCTTTGAGGCAATGGCATATTTTCAGTTGCTCACGTCGTAAAACGTCTTCTCCCCGGGGGTCACATAGCCGAGCTGATCGCGCGCCAGCTCCTGCAGAAACTCAGGATCGTCGGCCTTTTCCAGCGCCGAGGAAAGCGCGTCGTTCTCCTGCCGCGCCGCGTCCAGCTTTGCCTGCAGCTCCTGCTGCGCGGTCTCGGCCTCGTCGATCTGCGCGCGGATGTGGACCAGCTCCACGCCCAGCAGCGCCAGCAGCACGAAGATCACCAGCACCGTGAGAAGGCTCGCGCGCTTTTTCTCCTTTTTCGCCTGCTCCGCCATGCCGCTTCCCCTCCCTTTTCGCATTCGCGCGCACGCTCCGCCGCGCGGAGCGCTCATACGCCTTTATTATAAGGCGGTTGCGGGAAAAAAGAAAGTACCTTTTGCAAAGTTTGTTCAGTTTACCATAAAGTTTTTTCAGCGCGCGGAACGGCGCCGCCGCGAGCGCGAGCAGCGCAAAGAGAACGTCCGCCCAGAACGCCCACAGCGGGCGCAGAAGCGGGGCAAGAAGCGCAAAGTAGGCGATCGCGCCCGCGAGCGCGGAGAACAGCATGAAAAGCCGCAGCTCGCCCCCGCCGACGCGCAGCGCAAAGAGGAACGACAGCGCTGCCAGCAGCAGACAGTACAGCGCGTCGAGCGCGGCGGTGAGCGCGTTCGACGTCCGCCGCCGCAGGCGGATCGCGCGCAGCAGGTCGTAGAGCAGCGCCAGCGCCGCGCCCAGCAGGAGCGAGGCGAGAAAGCCCTGCGCCTGCGCGCCCAGCGACACGCCCATCCTCAGCCCCCGAACAGCCGCGCGATCAGCCCGCCGCGGCCCGCCGGCGCATCCTCGTAGGCGAGCGCATCGATGCGCCCGTCCACATGCAGCTCGCCGCCGTCAAGGCTGAGCTTGCCGATGTGCAGGTTTTCGCCCGTGACGACGAGCACTCCCTGCGCTGTGTTCATCACGATCTCGGTCTCGTCAAAGCGGTCCACGTCCTCCACGCCGGAGACGCGCAGGCTCTCGCGGCCCGAAAGCTCAACGCTGTGGGCGGAGGCGGGGGAAGCGTCATATGTCATAGCCGGAACCATCCTTTCGCTTGCATGGCGCGAAAAACGCGCCCCTCATACCACAGTGTATGAAAGGCGCGTCCGAATCAGTACAGCGCGGAATGATCCTCCAGCGCATGGATCAGCTGGATCACAAGGGTACGCTTCTCCGGCGAAAGCCCGTCCAGGCTGACCGTAAACTGCCCGTTCACGATCCGCTGCGCGCGGACCCCCAAAAGATAGTCGGTGGAGACCGAAAAGAGGGAGGCGAGCTTGACAAGCGCCTCGTAGGAGGGCTTTCTCGTTCCCGTCTCGTAGGCGGAAATAATGGAGGGCGTTGCTCCGATCCTGTCGGCAAGCTGCTTCTGCGTCCAGCCCCGCTCCGTGCGCAGCGCATATAAGCGTTTTCCCATATCAACCATCAGCAACACTCCTTTACTTAGAGTGTACCAGCAGGATGTACACTAATGGGAGAATTATCTACTTATAGTTGACTTTTGCAAAAAACTGATTATGATAGAAGACAGCGCGGGGCAATGCCCGCCAATAAAATCAGGAGGCGATCTCATGTTTTCCCCCAACTTCTCCAGAGAACCCGACCGTGTCGACAAAAACGAGAGTGACGGTATGACGTTCTACGGCTTTGACCGCGGCGATGGCGTGACCGATTGGTACACGGCCGACGGCCGTCTGGACTCTTATACCGATACGCCCTCAGACGATCGATGAAAAAAGGAAGCAGCCGCGGCTGCTTCCTTTTTATTTGCGGCAGCTCCCTCCGCGTCAGTTCAGGAACTCCGCCGGATCGCAGGGAACGCCGTCCTTTGTGACGGAAAAGTGCAGATGCGGCGCGCTGGCAAACTCGGCGAGCGACGTGCTGCCCACCGCGCCGATGACCTCGCCGGCGGAGACATACTGTCCCTCGCCCACGGTCGGGACGCTCTGGAGATTGGCATACGTCGTCTCATAGCCGCCGTCGTGCGCGATGGTGACGCATGTGCCCATCAGATCGTCGGCGATGACCTGCGTGACGGTGCCGCTGCACGCGGCGAGCACCTGCGTGCCGGTCTCCGCGGCAATGTCCATGCCGTCATGCGTGCGCCAGTCGCCGAGCGTCTCGTTGTACCTGAGCTCGTCCATCGAGAAGGCGGCGAGCGTCTCGCCCACGAGCGGCGAGACGACGAGCCGCGGCGCGACGGGCAGCGGCTCGTCCGCCTCCTCGGCGCTCACCGTGTCCTCCACGCCCGTGGCCTCGTCCATCACGGTGATCTCCTCCGGCGGCGCGGGGACGACCCAGTCGTCCTCGCTCTTATCCGGCGTGATGGCGATGACCTCCGGCATCTGCGGCGTCTCGTCCTCCACAGGCAGCTCCACCTGCGAGGAGACGTTCTCCGCGTCCCTGTCGGTCGTGTTTTTCGGCAGCAGCGTCCAATAGCCCGCGACGGCCAGCGCCGTCACACCGAGGAACAGGGCTATGTATAAGCCCGTCCCGCCGAAGAAATGCCGCTTGCCGCGGCCATTTGAAGAAGTCATGTCGTTTCCTTTCCGCCGCGCGGTGCGCGGCCTGCGCAAAATTCCGCGAGCCATGAAAAAAAGCTCTGACGGTAGTGTGTACCGTCAGAGCTTTTTCTAAACCTGCTTCGATCTGATTTTTTAGCGCACGATGAGCGTTTTGCCGTCCATCTCCTCGGGCTGCGCAAGGCCCATCACGTCGAGGATCGTCGGTGCGATGTCGGCGAGGCGGCCGCTTCTCAGCTCCGTGCCCGCGCCGCAGAGGATAAAGGGCACAAGGTTCGTCGTGTGCGCGGTCATGGGGCTCACGCCGTCGCTTTGCAGCATCTGCTCGGCGTTGCCGTGGTCGGCGGTGATCATGGCGATGCCGCCCATCTTGAGCGTCGCCTCAACGACCTTGCCGACGCACTCGTCGACCGTCTCGACGGCCTTGACCGCCGCGTCGAACACGCCCGTGTGGCCGACCATGTCGCAGTTGGCAAAGTTGAGGATAATGACGTCGTATTTGCCGGACTCGATGCGCTCGACGCACTTGTCCGCGACCTCATAGGCGCTCATCTCCGGCTGGAGATCGTAGGTCGCGACCTTCGGGGAGGCGACGAGCACGCGATCCTCGCCGGGATACGGCTCCTCGACGCCGCCGTTGAAGAAGAAGGTCACATGGGCATACTTCTCGGTCTCGGCGATGCGCAGCTGGGTCATGCCCATCTTGCTGAGGTACTCGCCAAGGCCGTTCTTCACGCTGATGCGCGGGAAGGCGACGAGCACGTTCGGCATCGTTGCGTCGTACTCGGTGTTGCAGACGTAGGTCAGCGGGAAGAACTCGCGCTTGAAGCCGTCGAACGCGGGGTCGACGAACGCGCGCGTGATCTCGCGGGCGCGGTCGGGGCGGTAGTTGAAGAAGATGACCGAGTCGTTGTCGGAGATCATGCCGTCCTTGTCGCAGACGATGGGCTCGACGAATTCGTCCGTCACGCCGTTTTTATAGCTCTCCTCGATGGCGTGGATGGGGTCGGGATCCTGCACGCCCTCGCCGTAGACGAGCGCGTCATAGGCGTTCTCAAGGCGGTCCCAGCGCTTGTCGCGATCCATCGCGTAGTAGCGGCCCATGACTGTCGCGATCCTGCCGACGCCGAGCTCGCGGCACTTTTCCATCGTCTTTGCAACAAAATCGCGTCCCGAGGTCGGGGGCGTGTCGCGCCCGTCGAGGAAGGCGTGGATATACACGCGCTTGAGCCCCTTGATGTGCGCCATTTTCAAGAGCGCATAGAGATGGTCGAGCGTGGAGTGGACGCCGCCGTTGGAGTGCAGGCCGTAAAGGTGCAGCGCCGAGCCTTTTTCGAGGCAGTCATCCATCGCCTTATTGTAGGCGGGGTTTTCAAAGAAGCTGCCGTCCTCGATCGAGCGGGTGATACGCGGCAGATCCTGGAACACGACGCGGCCGCCGCCGATGTTGGTGTGGCCGACCTCGCTGTTGCCCATCTGCCCGTCGGGAAGGCCCACGTCAAGGCCGGAGGCAGCGAGCGTCGTATGCGCGTACTCATTGAACAGCCCGTCGAGCACCGGCGTATTGGCCGCGCGCACCGCGTTGCCGACGAGGTTATCGGACAGGCCGAAGCCGTCCATGATGATAAGGGTGGTCGGAGTTTTGTTCATAAAATGCCCTCCTTTTTCGCTCCTCAATCCTGATTCGCGGCGTGAACGATATCCATCAGCGCCTGCGGCTCGAGCGACGCGCCGCCGATGAGCCCGCCGTCGATGTCCTCGTGCGCGAGAAGCTCGGCGGCGTTGTTCGGCTTCATCGAGCCGCCGTACTGGATCGTGACGCTGCGGGCCACGCGCGCGCCGTACTGCGTGCGGATCAGCGCGCGGATGGCGGTGCAGACCTCGGCGGCCTGCTCGCCCGTGGCGGTCTTGCCCGTGCCGATGGCCCAGATGGGCTCATAGGCGATGACGCAGCGGCGCACCTGCTCGGCGCTGACGCCCGCGAGCGCGCTCTTGACCTGAAGCGCGATAAGCTCCATCGTCACGCCCATCTCGCGCTGGGTGAGGCTCTCGCCCACGCAGATGATGGGGTTCAGCCCCGCCTCGAGCGCGGCGTGGACCTTTTTGTTGACGCTCTCGTCCGTCTCGCCGAAGAGGGCGCGGCGCTCGCTGTGGCCGATGATGACATAGCGCACGCCGAGATCGACGAGCATATCGGCGGAGATCTCGCCGGTATAGGCGCCGCTCTTTTCAAAGTAGAGGTTCTGCGCGCCGACGGCGATGCGGCTGTCCTTGAAGGCGCGCACGGCGGCGGACAGGTCGGCCGCCGGAACGCAGACGACGATGTCGCACCACTTGGTCTTGGGGAGGATGGCCTTGAACTGCTCGGCAAAGGCCTTGGTCTCGCTGGGGGTCTTGTTCATCTTCCAGTTTCCTGCGATGATGGTTTTACGGTATCTGCGATTCATGATGGGTCTTTTCTCCTGTATTCTATAATGATTATGATCAGCTGTGCTGTGAATAGACGCTTACTTGTCGAGCAGGCACGCAACGCCCGGCAGCTCCTTGCCCTCAAGGAACTCGAGCGACGCGCCGCCGCCGGTGGAAATGTGCGTGATCTTATCGGCAAAGCCGAGCTGCTCGGCGGCCGCCGCGCTGTCGCCGCCGCCGATGATGGTCACGGCGCCGCTCTCGGCAAGCGCTCTGGCCATGGCCTTGGTGCCGTTTGCAAAGGCGGGGAACTCAAAAACGCCCATGGGGCCGTTCCACACGATCGTGCCCGCGCCCTTCGTGGCCTCGCAGAAAAGCTCGATGGTCTTCGGGCCGATGTCCATGCCCATCATGTCCGCGGGAATGTGCATCGCGTCCACGACAACCGGCTCCGCGTCGGCGGCAAATTCCTTTGCCGCGACGGTATCGACCGGCAGCAGGAGCTTCACGCCCTTCTGCTTCGCCTTTTCGATCATCTCGAGCGCATAGGCGCACTTGTCCTCCTCCAGAAGCGACTTGCCGATCTCACCGCCCTGAGCCTTGGCAAAGGTATAGGCCATGCCGCCGCCGATGATAACGGTGTTCGCCTTGTCGAGCAGGTTGTTGATGACCGCGATCTTGTCGCTGACCTTCGCGCCGCCGAGCACGGCGACGAACGGGCGCTTCGGATCGTCGAGCGCCTTGCCCATGACCTCAAGCTCTTTTGCGACGAGCAGGCCGGAAACGGCGGGCAGATATGCCGCCACGCCCGCGGTGGAGGCGTGCGCGCGGTGGACGGAGCCAAACGCGTCGGACACGTACAGCTCGGCCATGGAGGCGAGCTTTTCGGCAAGCGCGGGATCGTTCTTCGTCTCGCCCGCCTCAAAGCGGGTGTTCTCGAGCAGCAGGATCTCGCCGCCCTTGAGCGCCGCGGCCTTGGCCATGGCGTCCTCGCCCACGACGTCGTGCGCGAAGGCAACGGGCCTGCCGAGCAGCTCGGAAAGGCGCGCGGCCACCGGCGCGAGCGTCAGCTTTTCCAGAGACTTCTTCCACTTTTCCTCGGTGAGCGCCGCGGGGTCCTTGCCCTTTTCGGTCTGCTTTTTCACCCACTTGTCAAACTTTGCCTCGGGCTTGCCGAGGTGCGAGCAGGCGATCACGGCGGCGCCGCGGTCGAGAAGATAACGGATGGTCGGCAGCGCCGCGACGATGCGCTTGTCCGAGGTGATCGCGCCGGTCTCCTTATCCTGCGGGACGTTGAAGTCGCAGCGCAGCAGCACCTTCTTCCCGCTCACGTCTACGTCATAAACGGTCTTTTTGTTATAATTCATTCTGATTCCTCCTCATGATACATACGATCTGACAGATACTCTGAAATTATGTCCCTTCTTCGTCCTGCCGCGCCGGCGCGCGCAGCATCTCTCCCTCGTGCCGGAGGCCCGGGAAGCCCGTCTGCCGCAGCGCCTCGTAGGTGAGGATGGCGACGGAGTTTGAAAGGTTCAGGCTGCGCGCCTCGGCGCGCATCGGAAGGCGGATGCAGCGCCCGTAGTGCGCCGCGCGGAACGGCTCGGGCAGGCCGGCGGTCTCTTTTCCGAAAAAGAGCCAGCAGCCGTCGCGGAATTCCGCCGCGCAGTAGTCCTGCGGGGCCTTGGTCGTGGCAAGCCAGCAGTCGCGCTCCGCCTCTGGGTGCTTCTCAAAAAGCTCGGCAAGGCTTTCATACACGCTCAGCTCGACAAGGTGCCAGTAGTCCAGCCCCGCGCGCTTGACGGCGCGGTCTGAAATGTCGAAGCCGAGGGGCTTGATGAGGTGCAGCCGCGCGCCCGTTGCGGCGCAGGTGCGGGCGATGTTGCCGCAGTTCTGCGGGATCTCCGGCTCGACGAGCACGATGTTGAGCATGGGCAAAGACTCCTCCAAGCGAAAGTTTAATCATTATACCTCAAAAATATTGCGAATTCAACCAAAAAAACGTTCTTTTAAAGCTTTTTTTCCGACGGCGCGAAAGGCTTTTTCCCAAAGTGAAAATTTTTTTGATTTTTTTGCCGGAAAAGGTGGATTTTTTGTAAAGCTTTGCTATAATGGCGATGATGAAACAGGAAGGGAGATGGCTCCGATGGATCGTAAGCTTGCCGTGCTTTTCATGCCGGACGATATGACCCTGACAACCGAAAAGACGCCGCTGATGCTCAGACCCATTTTGTTCTGCCCCATTCTCACGTGGATGGCCGAGGAACTGATGGGGCAGGGCATTGAGCGGTTTTTTATTGTTTCGGACGTGCGCGCGCACGACATGATGCGCCCCTACCTCCCCGAAGCCGCCGACGTCACCTATGTCGACGGGGCAAAGCACGGCGAGGCGCTTTTGAAGCTCCTTGCGAATGAAAAGGGCGACGTGCTCATCGTCAACGGCGCGGTGCTGCCCGTCGGCGTCTTCTCCGGCGGCGCGGTCTACTCCGCAAGCGCGAAGGAGTGCTGCAAGGTGCTGCGCGAGCACGGTGCGTTCGCAGCCTTTCCCAAGGGCGCGGAGATCACGCAGGGCTTTCTCCCCGTCGGCGATGACGACGAGCTGCGCGACGCGCAGGATATGTGCCGCCGTAAGATCGCCGAAAAGCACCTCAAGGCGGGCGTTTCCATTCTCGATGCGAACAGCGTGTATATTGACCCGCGCGTGAAGATCGGCAGCGGCACGGTGCTCCTGCCCGGCACGATCCTGCGCGGCAGGACCGTGATCGGCGAAAACTGCACCATCGGCCCGAACGCCATGATCCGCGACTGCACGATCGGCGACGGGACCGAGGTGAACGCCTCGCAGCTCAACGAGAGCACCGTCGGCGCGCATACGGCCGTCGGCCCCTTCGCCTATGTCCGCCCGAACTCGCGGATCGGCGACCACGTCAAGGTCGGCGACTTTGTCGAGATCAAAAACAGCGTCATCGGCAACGGCACGAAGATCTCTCACCTCACCTACGTCGGCGATACGGACTGCGGCGAGCGCATCAACTTCGGCTGCGGCACCGTGACGACGAATTACGACGGCTTCAAGAAATTCCGCTGCACGATCGGCGACGACGCCTTTATCGGCTGCAACACGAACCTCATCGCGCCCGTCACGGTCGGACGCGGCAGCTACATCGCCGCCGGCTCCACCATCACCGACGAGGTGCCGGAGGACGCGCTGGCTCTTGCCCGCGCCCGTCAGGTCAACAAGCCCGGCTGGGCAGAAAAATGGCGTGCGGCACACAAAAAATAAGTAACTACAGAAATTTTATAATAAACAAGAGGAGAAAACCATCATGATCTCTCACGGCAAGGACATCAAAATCTTCACCGGCAACGCAAACCCCAAGCTGGCGGCCGACATCTGCAAGATCATCGGCACCAAGCTCGGCGAGAGCGAGGTCAAGCGCTTCGCCGACGGCGAGGCATCCGTCTCCCTGTATGAGACCGTGCGCGGCAGCGACGTGTTCCTCATCCAGTCCACCTGCAAGCCCGTCAACGACAGCCTGATGGAGCTTCTCATCATGGTCGACGCCTGCCGCCGCGCCTCCGCCGGCCGCATCACCGCCGTCATGCCCTACTTCGGCTACGCCCGTCAGGACCGCAAGGCCAAGAGCCGCGACCCCATCTCCGCCAAGCTCGTGGCCAACATGCTCGTCGCCGCGGGCGTCGACCGCGTGCTGACGATGGATCTGCACGCCAGCCAGATCCAGGGCTTCTTCGATATCCCTGTCGACAACCTCTTCGGCAACCCCGTGTTCGTGGATTACTATGCCAAGAAGTTCGGCGCCATCTGCGAGGACATGGTCGTCGTCTCCCCCGACGTCGGCTCTGTCGCCCGCGCCCGCACCTTCGCCCAGAAGCTGCACATGAATCTCGCCATCGTCGACAAGCGCCGCCAGAAGGCCAACCAGTGCGAGGTCATGAACGTCATCGGCGACGTTGAGGGCAAGGAGTGCATCCTCTTCGACGATATGGTCGACACCGCCGGCTCCCTCTGCAACGCCGCCAAGGCGCTCGTCGAGGTCGGCGGCGCGAAGAAGGTCTACGCCTGCGCGTCCCACGGCGTCCTCTCCGGCCCCGCGCTCGAGCGTCTGGAAAACAGCAACATCATCGAGCTCGCTCTGCTCGACACCATCCCCGCGCCCGTCAGCGAGGATGAGCTTGCCAAGGCCCGCATCAAGTACCTGACCGTCGCGCCCATGTTCGCCGAGGCGATCGAGCGCACGTATCAGGAGATCTCTATCGCGAAGCTGTTCAACTGAAAATTTTCCCTGTCGGGAAACGGAAAAACGCCGCGCTGTGCGCGGCACGCAGTAAAGGGGTATCTCTTGCAAAAGAGATACCCCTCCTTTTTCCGCACGGGTGCGGAAAAATCCGCGGCGGAACGCTGCCGCACAAATTGCGGTTGCAATTTCTTTGCCTGCGTGTTACGCTGTTTCAAAAGCATCGCCCCACAGGGGGCAAACAAGGAGCAAGCGCATGTTTTTCAAGAAAAAGGGGCCGCCGGAATGGCTGCTCGTCTGCCTCGGCAACTACGGCAGACAGTACGAAAACACCCGCCACAACGTTGGCTTCATGGCTGCCGAGCGGCTGATCGACAAGCGCGATCTTCGCTGCAACCGGCTGCGCTTCCGCGCGCTCACCGAGGTCATCGACTTCGGCGGGGCGAGCGTGCTTTTGATGATGCCGCAGACTTACATGAACCTCTCCGGCGAGGCCGTGGGCGAGGCGGCGCGCTTTTATAAAATACCCGCCGACCATGTCATCGTCATCTCCGACGATGTGTCTCTGCCGCTCGGCAAGATCCGCGTGCGCGGCAGCGGCAGCGCGGGCGGGCACAACGGGCTCAAAAACATCATCGCCCACCTCGGCACCGACGCTTTTCCGCGCGTGAAGGTCGGCGTCGGCGCGCCGGAGCACGACATCGTCGACTGGGTCATCGGGCCGTTCACCGCGCAGGAGCGCAAGGTGGTGGACGAAGCGCTCGACCGCGCGCTCGGCGCGGCGGAGTGCATCATCACGAGCGGCGTGAACGCCGCGCAGAACAAGTTCAACTAAAGGCGCCCGGCGCGAGAATTCACAATTCATACATTTACTTTTTTCCTCCGGCATGATATATTGCCGGAGGAAATCCATTTGCTGTGTTGTGGGTACAGATCCCCCCTGCGGGGCGGTCTGCGCCCTTTTGTGCGTTGCGAGGGGAGGGACGGTTATGACAAAGGGTCTATGCGAGCTCAGCCGCGCGCTCGCGGCGCTGCCCGAGGTGCGCGAGCTGCTGCTGGATATCGACGCGGGGCGCTCCCCCGCCGCCGTTTCCGGTCTTTCGGGCGTGCACCGCGCGCAGCTCGCCGCAGCCGTCCGGCAGGAGACGCAGCGCCCGCTGCTCATCGTCTGCGCCGACGAGGGCGAGGCGAACCGCATGGCCGGCGACCTCTCCGTGCTGCTCGGCGAGGAGGTGAGCGCGCTCTTTGCGCGCGAATGGCAGCTGCGCGACCACGTTGCCGCCTCGCACGGATGGGAGCAGCAGCGCATCGGGACGCTTTGCCGTCTCGCCGCCGGAGGGGCGCCCGTTCTGGTCGCCACGGTCGACGGCCTGATGCAGCGCACGCTGCCGCCCGACGCGCTGGAGAGCGCCGTGACCGCGATCGTCCCCGGCGCGCGCTTTGACCTTGCCGCGCTTGCCAAAAGGCTGCTGGAGAGCGGCTACGTCCGCACCGAGACGGTGGAGGGCGTGGGCCAGTTCGCCCTGCGCGGCGGCATTCTTGATATCTGGTCGCCGCTGAGCGCGCCCGTGCGCGTCGAGTTCTTCGACGACGAGGTAGACGCGATGGGCGAATTCGACGTTTCGACCCAGCGCCGCACGAGGAACATCCAGCGCCTGACCGTGCTGCCCGCGGCCGAGGTGCTGCCCGCGCTGTCCGAGGGCGGGAAAAGCGCGATGCTCGCGCGCATGGAGCACGCGGCAAACCGCCTTGCGAAAAAGGATGCGGGCAGCGACATCGCCAAAACGCTGCGCGGCGACATCGAGCGGCTTTCAAACGACCTGCCGCTCGGCGGCATGGACCGGTATCTGACCGCGTGCTACCCTTCCGAGGTCTGCGCGCTCGACTATCTCGCGCCCGACACGCTCGCCGTCGTGAGCGACGGGATGCGCGTGCTCGAGCGGTGCAAGAACTATCACTGGGAGCTTTCCGAGGATGTAAAGCCTTTGATCGAGGAGGGCGTGCTGTGCGGCGACTTTGCCGCGCTCGCGCTGAGCGAGGAGGGCCTTGCCGCGCGGCTCGGCGGCTTTGCGGCGCTGCTGCTCAACGCGCTGCCGACTTCGCGCGATCTGCTCGCGCCGCGCGTGCTTTTGAGCATGAACGCGCGCTCGCTGCCGTCCTACGGCGGCAGTCTTGAGACCGCCGCAGGCGATATGGAGCGGTATCTGGGCGCGGGCTGCGGGGTGCTGGTGCTCTGCGGCAACGAAACGCGCGCGAAGAACCTCCAGCGCCTGCTCGAAGAGCGGGGCATCCGCGCACGGCTCGACCTGACGAATGAACATCTGCCCGCCCCGCACGAGACCGTCATCGGTCTCGGCGCACTGAGCGCGGGCTGCGAATATCCGCAGCTGAAGCTGGTCATATTGACCGAGGGCCAGCTGACGACGCCGCTTTCCGGCAGGCGCGCGCGGACGAAGCCGAAGAAGGAAACGTCCGCCCGCACGGCGCTGCGGTCTTATGAAGACCTCTCCCCCGGCGATCTCGTCGTGCACGCGCACCACGGCATCGGGCGTTTCGCGGGCATCGAGCGGATGCGCGTGGACGGCGTGGACAAGGATTACATCAAGATCTGCTACGCGGGCAACGACAGTCTCTACGTCCCCGCCACGCAGCTCGATCTTGTATCGAAATACATCGGCGGCCACGGCGAGGACGAGGACGGCCAACCGCGCGCAAAGCTCAGTAAGCTCGGCGGCACGGACTGGTCGCGCGCGAAGACGAAGGCGCGCGCCGCGGCAAAGGATCTCGCCAAGGGGCTGATCGCGCTCTACGCCGAGCGGCAGCGCCGCCCGGGCTTCGCCTTCTCGCCCGACTCCCCGTGGCAGAAGGAATTTGAGGACGCCTTTGACTACGAGGAAACGGACGATCAGCTGCGCGCCATCGCCGAGATCAAAGCCGACATGGAACGGCGCACGCCGATGGACCGCCTGCTCTGCGGCGACGTGGGCTACGGCAAAACGGAGGTCGCGCTGCGCGCGGTGATGAAGTGCGTGCTCGACGGCAAGCAGGCGGCGATCCTCGTGCCGACCACGGTGCTCGCCCAGCAGCACTACGCGACGGCCATCAACCGTTTCCGCTCGTTCCCCGTGCGCATTGAGGTGCTCTCGCGCTTCAAGACCCCCGCGCAGAAAAAGCAGATCCTGCAGGACGCGGCGCAGGGGAAGATCGATCTTCTCATCGGCACGCACTCGCTGCTGCAAAAGAGCCTGCATTTCAAAGATTTAGGCCTTCTCGTCATCGACGAGGAGCAGCGCTTCGGCGTGACGCACAAGGAAAAGCTCAAGGAGCTTTCCCGCCAGGTCGACACGCTGACGCTTTCGGCGACGCCCATCCCAAGAACGCTCAACATGGCGCTCTCCGGCATCCGCGATATGTCGACCATCGAGATGCCGCCCGTCGACCGCCAGCCGGTGCAGACCTATGTGCTCGAGCACAGCTGGGGCGTCATCGCCGACGCCATCCGGCGCGAGCTTGCCCGCGGCGGGCAGGTCTACTACCTGCACAACCGCGTGGAGACGATCGACCGCTGCGCATCGCAGCTGAAAAAGCTGCTCGGCGAGGAGGTCTCGATCGGCGTGGCGCACGGGAAGCTGGACGAAAAGGGCTTATCCTCCGTGATGCAGCAGGTATCGGACGGAGAGATACAGGTGCTCGTATGCACGACGATCATTGAAACGGGCATCGACATTCCGAACGTCAACACCCTCATCATCGAGGACGCCGACCGGCTGGGGCTTGCCCAGCTGCACCAGATCCGCGGGCGCATCGGCCGCAGTGCGCGCCGCGCCTATGCCTACATGACCTACCGCGCGGGCAAGATCCTCACTGAAGTCGCTGCCAAACGCCTGACGGCCATCCGCGAATACGCGGAGTTCGGCTCGGGCTTCCGCATCGCGATGCGCGATCTGGAGATCCGCGGCGCGGGCAATCTGCTCGGCCCCGAGCAGTCGGGCTACATGATGAGCGTGGGCTATGATATGTATTTGCAGCTGCTTGAGGAGGCGGTGCTCGAGCAGCGCGGCGAAAAAGCCCCGCAGCGCACCGAATGCTCCGCCGACCTCACGGTATCGGCCAACCTGCCGGAGACGTACATTCCCTCCGGCGAGCAGCGAATGGACATCTATCGCCGCATTGCGGCGCTGCACACCTCCGAGCAGTCGCAGGAACTGCTTGACGAGCTGATCGACCGCTACGGCGAGCCGCCGCAGCCGGTGCTGAAGCTCATGGACGTGGCGCTGCTGCGCGCGGAGGCGGTGCGCATCGGCGTGCGCGATATCTCCCAGCGCGGCAGCGAGATCGTCTTTACCTTTGCCGGCGCGGACGCCGTGCCGGTGCATGCGGTGATGCTTTTATGCTCGCTGCCGAAAAACAAGCGGCGGCTGACGCTCTCCGCCACGGGCGCGGAGCCGAAGCTCACGCTGCGGCTCGCGCCGAACGAGGACGCGCTCGACGCAGCCCTGACGCTCGTCAACGACCTGCGTGTCGATCAGGAAGAAACCGAAAGGAAGGAATAATACCATGCTGAAAAAAAGGCTCCTCTCATTCCTCGGCGCGGCGGCTATCACCGCGGCGCTCACGCTCGCGGTGACCGCGCTTTTCCCCGCGCCCGGCTTTTCCGCCGGCGCGGTACAGGCGGGGATCACCTATGACGTATGCGGCGTTTCGCCCGACGCCATCGTCGCCTCCGTGGACGGCAACGGCGCGAGCGCAGACCTCGTCGCCTACTGGATCGGCTACGACGCCGCCTACCTCGACAGCTTCATGCAGTACTACACCGGCGCGGCGCTGGACTGGGACTATGTCCTCTCCGACGGCACGAGCGTGAGCGATTACATGCGTCAGGACGTGCTCTCGTCCGTCAAGCAGCAGCTGGTGCTGGAAAACATGGCGGAAAAGTACGGCGCGCAGCTCACGGACGAGCAGAAGGCCGCGATGGAGCAGAGCGACGCAGACTATATCGCGCAGTACGGCAGCGAGGAGGCCTTTGAGGCCGAGATCGCCAAGCTCGGGATGCGCCGCGAGACCTACGACCGCGTCACCGCCGCGAGCTATCTCTACCAGAACCTCTTCCAGCTCAGCATGAGCGAGGGCAGCCCGCTTTATGCCTCGCAGTCCGACCTCGCGGTCTATGCCGCGCAGCAGGGCTACATCTCCGCCGATCACATCCTGCTGGCGACGCAGGATCTCAGCACCGGCGAGGCGCTGAGCGACGAGCAGATCGCCGAAAAGAAGGCGCTGGCCGAGGAGCTTGTCCAAAAGCTCAACGCCTACACCGGAGACGATCTTGCGGGCTACTTTGCCTCCCTTGCCGACGAGTACAGCGAGGACACGGGCCGCGCGGCCTATCCCACGGGCTATACCTTCACCACCGGCGCGATGGTGCAGGAATTCGAGGACGCGGCCTATGCGCTCGCCGAGGGCGAGGTCAGCGGGATCGTGGAGAGCGAGTTCGGCTATCACATCCTGCTGCGCCTGCCGCTGGATGAGTCCGCCGCCGCCGAGTCCGTGCGCGAGGAGTATTTCAACAGCATCATCACAAGCGAGATCGACGCGGTGAGCATCACCACGAGCGGCGAATACGACAGGCTCGACCCGCGCGCGATCTATGAGGCCATCCAATCCGCGCAGGCGGCGTAACGACAGGGACGGAGCAAGCGCTCCGTCCTTTTTCGCGGTATGATGCAGTTTGTGCTGCATTTTTGTTAATTCATTAACGAAATGAAAGAAAAAAACCAGAATTTCAAAGATTTTGCGCAACTTTGCAGTTGATTTTTCATTTTGGTCTGTGTATAATCGAACCGAAGATGACCGGCTGCTCCCCGGCCGGAACTGAAATTTTTTAAGGAGAACTACTATGAAAGAATTATACGTCGTCAATTGCTGCCGCACTGCTGTCGGTTCCTTCGGCGGTTCCCTCAAGAACACCCCCGCCGCTCAGCTCGGCTCCATCGTCGTCAAGGAAGCGCTCAAGCGCGCGAACGTCGCTCCCGAAAACGTTGATGAGCTGATGTTCGGCTGCATCCTGACCTCCGGCCTCGGCCAGAACGTCGCCCGTCAGGTCGGCATCGGCGCGGGCCTTCCCTACTCCGTTCCCGCCTACACCGTCGGCATGGTCTGCGGCTCGGGCATGAAGTCCGTCATCGAGGCCGGCCGCGCCATCCTCGCCGGCGACGCTGACATCATCGTCTGCGGCGGCACCGAGAACATGAGCGCCGCTCCCTATGCCGCTCCCGACGAGCGCTGGGGCGCTCGCATGGGCGACAAGAAGATGGTCGACACCATGATCAAGGACGGCCTGTGGGATGCCTTCAACAACTACCACATGGGCACCACTGCCGAGAACATCTGCGATGTTTGGGGCATCACCCGCGAAGAGCTCGACGCCTTCGGCGCCGCCTCCCAGCAGAAGACCGAGGCCGCGCAGGCCGCCGGCAAGTTCGACGCTGAGATCGTTCCCGTGCCCGTCAAGGTCAAGAAGGAGATCGTCGAATTCAAGAAGGACGAGTTCCCCCGCGCCGGTTCCACCGTCGAGGGCCTTGCCAAGCTGCGCGGCGCGTTCCCCGTCGGTCCTGAGGGCGTTGAGGACGAGATCGTCCACACCTTCGAGCCCACCGGCATCCACGAAGCCGATACCAAGAAGCACGTCCAGCGCGTCACCGCCGGTAACGCCTCCGGCATCAACGACGGCGCTGCCGCCATCGTCCTCGCTTCCGGCGAGGCCGTGAAGAAGTACAACCTCAAGCCCATGGCCAAGCTCGTCAGCTGGGGCCAGGGCGGCGTCGACCCGAAGATCATGGGCGTCGGCCCCGTGCCCGCTTCCCGTCAGGCCATGCAGAAGGCCGGCCTGACCATCGAGGACATCGACCTCGTCGAAGCCAACGAGGCCTTCGCCGCGCAGTCCATCGCCGTCGCGCGTGAGCTGCACTTCGACATGAGCAAGGTCAACGTCAACGGCGGCGCGATCTCCATCGGCCACCCCGTCGGCGCTTCCGGCGCGCGCATCATCGTCACGCTGCTGCACGAGATGCAGAAGCGTCCCGAGGCCAAGAAGGGTCTTGCCACCCTCTGCATCGGCGGCGGCCAGGGCGTTGCCACCGTGTTCGAGAAGTGCTAAAGCACCTCTAAACTCCCTAAAAGCAAAAGGAGACCTCGAAAGAGGTCTCCTTTTTTTGCCCGCTCACACCGATCTGCCGACGCTTCGCTTCTTTGCCGCAGAAAAGCGCTTGACAAACTACTACAAGTGTAGTATATATTTATTAACGACATTTGTAGTAAGTTGCACGCGGACGTGCAATACCTGACGGACAGGAGGGTACCTATGGAAGACAAAAAAAGGCTGCCGGACGCGGAACTTGCCGTGATGCAGGCGATCTGGGCGCAGGAGGGCGAGGTCGGCCGCGGCGACATCGAGGGCGCGCTCGCGTCCCACGACTGGAGCGCCAACACGCTCAACACATACCTGACGCGCCTTTGCGACAAGGGCTTTTTATCGAGCCGCCGCGAGGGGCGCAACAATCTCTACACGCCGCTCGTGTCGAAGGAGCGGTATCTGGAGGCCGAGAGCCGGAGCGTTCTGAAGCGGCTCTACGGCGGGTCGCTCGGCAGCTTTGTCGCGGCGCTGAACGCCGAGCAGCCGCTCGAGCAGCGCGAGATCGACGAGCTGCGGCAATTCCTGGACGAAATGAGCCGGTAAGCGGAAAAGGAGGACGACATGGAGCAATTCCTGCTGAACTTGCTGAAAACTTCCCTGTTGGGCGCAGTGGTCATTGCGGCGATGCTGGCGGCGAAGCCGCTCTGGCGCGAACGGTACCACGCAAGGGCGCGTTGCTGGCTGTGGCTGGCGCTGGCGGTATTTCTGCTGCTGCCGGTCGACTTCTCCGTGGAGGATGCGCCGGTGCAGGTGGAAAAGCCGAAGGACTACACCGTCTTTGTCGGCACGGACAAAACGACCATCATGTCCACGGACAACCTTTTCGGCGATATGGCGGAGCGGAGCGGACAGACGAGCGTGGAGGTGCGCAACGCAATCAACGCGCGCCCTGTGACGGATCCCGAGCTGAAGACTACGCGCTACATCCCCGTGACGACGGTGCTGTTCTGGTGCTGGGCGGCGGGCGCGGCGGGCTTTCTTCTCTGGCAGGGGACGGCGCTCGCGCGCTTCCGGCGCACGGTGCGCCGCTGGCGCAGAGATGTGACGCGCGCGGACTACACGGCGCTGCTGAACGAGACGGCGCGGGAGCTGAAGGTGCGCGCGCCGGAAATGATCGTCTGCGAGGCGGTGACGACGCCCGCGATCACGGGCGTTATCCGCCCGACGCTGCTGCTGCCGCACGAGGGCTACGACGTGCGCGCGCTGCGCTTTATCCTGCGCCATGAGCTGTGCCATCTCAAGCGGCGCGACATGCTTGCGAAGCTCGTGCTGCTGGCGGCGAACGCGATGCACTGGTTTGACCCCATGGTCTATCTGCTGCTGCGGCAGGCCGACGAGGACATTGAGCTGGCCTGCGACAGCGCGGCGACGCACGGCATGGAACGGCTCGAGCGCGCGGACTACAGCCGGACGCTGCTGGCCGCCGTGCAGCGCGAGAGCACGGCCGTGCCCGCGACGACCTGCTTCGGCGGGACGGTGGAGCGGCTCAAGCGGCGCATCTCCAACGTGCTGGGCGCGCAGAAAAAGCGCGGACTCGGCATCGTGGCGCTCGTGCTGGCGATGACGCTCATCGCGGGCTGCGCCACGGGCTGGGGCGGCGAAAAGACGACGACAGACCCGTTTTCTGCGGCCGGCGAGCGCTACAACGCAGTATTCGTGTCGGAGGATGCAGCGCTTACAGCCGGAAAGAACTTTCTGCCGTTCTACTACGCCTCTGACGAGAACAGCTTTTACTTTAAGCTCTCGAACGAAAACGGGCGCAACATGGTCACGCTGACCTACAGCGGCGGTGTGGTGTTCTCCATGCCGATGGAGTCGATCACGCTGACGGAGGAAAACTTTGACGGCACATGGCTTCCTGACATGGACGCGCTGCGCGGCGACAACAAGACCGCATGGCGCTATCGATCGCCGGACGGCGCTGACGCGCAGGACCCCGAGGCCTCGCCGAATCTTGTCTTTCTGCTTGAACAGGAGGACGGCACGCTGCACCTGTGCTTCGGCTATCACTTTGAGGACGGCGCGGAGCGCATCCGCTGGATCTTCCGGCTGGAGAAAGAGGACAGCACGCTCTATCCCTCGATGGACGCCTATGCCGCCGCGCGCGTGGAGGAGCTCAAGGGCGGCACGATGAGCTACTATGTCAGAGTCAACGACATGGGCGTTATCGAAGATACGATCGACGACGTGCGCGTGGTGTGGCTCGAACAGGGCGATTCGCTTGCGGGCCTCTCCCCCGATGGCACGGTGCTCGAGCTGTGGTACTTCCAATATGAGATGAAGCCCACGAACGAAGCGGGTTATCCTATTGACCCCGTGGGCGGACAGGTCGTGACAGACGACGGGTACCTGCGGGACAGCTGGACGTATTATCTCACCACGCTGCGCTATACCAGCGGCGAGCAGACCGGCTATCAGATCATCGGCACCTATCTCAGCGTGGACGGGCTGTTCTACAACGGCTGCGGCTACGGGCAGGAGCTGAAATATTACCTGCACGACTTCTACATCGACTACGCGGGGCTTGATCTGCCGAAGATGTACATTCCCGACCTGCTGGGCGGCGCGGAGACGGACGGCTACGGCAGCGCCAACCAGTGCGAGGCGCGGCTCATTTCGGGCGACGGCAGCTACTACTTCTATGTGCCGATCACCGCCTGGGCGTGCAATCCGGGGACGGAGTTCTGGTACTCGCGCTATGACACCGGCTCCTACTTCAACGCAAAGAAGCTCGAGCAGAGCCTTGACGAAGCGAAGGCGGAGTGGGAATCCGGCGGCTACACAGCCGAGAAGACCGACACGGGCTGGCGCTTTGTGACGCACGAGGGCATGAGCAACACGATCGTCACGCTCTTTGACGCGCCGAACGGCTGCTATCTCGTTGAGATCCACTGGCTCTTTGACGGCAGCACCGAGGAGAACCAGTGGGGCTGGAACCGCGACCGCGCCGTTGAGGGCGAGGCCGAGGTGCTCAAAGCGATGGTCAACAGCTTCACGGTGAACTGGGACGCCCATGCGGCGGCTGATCCCGCGCTGGACGATTCCGATTTTCAGGCCGACCTCCAGCTCGCGGCGAACGGCAACGTCTCGATGGCTATCGACATGACCGACTGGCACGACCTGCGGAACGTCCCTCCGACGGTCAGGCTTGACGAGTGCAGCTACGCGCTTCTGTATGATGAGTTCACCCCTGCTGACGGAGCGCGGTCGCTCACGCTCTGGCCCAGCAATAACGATTCCTCGCACTTTGCGTTCTTCGAGGGCACGGATATCATGCTCTACCAGCGCGACGATGTGCGCTACTACAAGGTCGGCAATTATGGCGACTATGCGACGCTCTACGACGCAATGCTCGCGTGGTACGACGCGGCGGCGGACACGGCAGAGGATACCGCCGCAGAGACTGCCTCCGTCAGCCGCGAGACGCTGATCGCCGCCGCGGACAGCTACATCGAGCACGACGGCTATCTCTGGTACACCGCAGGCGGCGTGTTCCGCCGCTGGCGCGAGGGCGGCGGCTTCGATATGCTCGGCAGTCTGCCGGTCGATTCCATAACCAATACGACGGTCAAAACGGCGCTGTCCGTCGCGGAGGGGCGGGTCGCGCTCAGCTACCACACCGGCGGCGCGACGATGGGCACGTTCATCACCGAGCTTTACGACGCCGACGGCAAGCTGTTCGCGCGGATCAGCGGCTACGACGCCATCGCCTTCAGCGGGGACTGGGTCGTGATGACGCTCCGGTTCTCCCCGCCCGCGCCGAATAATCTCCGCCTTTCGAGCAACGGCGGCAAGACCTTTACGACGATCGGCGACAAGGACTGGTTCTACGGCAGCGCCGTCACAGAGGACGGCGGCTACGTCACCTATACCGACACGGCGCTCACGATCCGCGACGGCTATGTTTACACCACCGCCGTTTACGACATTGAGCACCAACACACGAGCGATCCGCTTGTGACGCGCTCGGTGCGCGTGAATCTGAAAACCGGCGCGCAGGAAATTCTGGACTGAGCGGCGTTCCATAACAAAAAGGAGGGGTATCCCCCTCCTTTTTGTCATGATAAAAGCGGAAAAATGTACTGGAACATTTCAAAAGTATGTGGTACAATTGGAATATTCCAAAACGTTATTTTTCGGGAGGGTGATCGACATGGAAGATAATCCGATCCTCAGGAATCCCCTGTCGCTCGACAGTGAGATCCCTCTCTATTCCCAGCTCATGGGCATCATCAAGCGCAGCATCACCGCCGGCGCGCTCAAGGTGGGCGACCTGCTGCCGAGCGAGGCGGAGCTGTGCCGCACATACGACATCAGCCGCAACACGGTGCGTCAGGCCATCGGCGCGCTGGAGGAGGAGGGCTACGTCGTGCGCAAGCGCGGCAAGGGGACGTTCGTCACCGACCCGAACACGCGGCGCAAGGGCGTGCAGTATTCGTTCACGACGGAGATCTCCCAGCTGGGCAAGACGCCGTCGTCCACGCTGGTGGACTTTGCAGTCATCACGCCGAGCCCGAAGATCGTGGAGCTGATGGGGCTGGAGCACGGCGTGAAGGTCTACCGCTTCACGCGCGTGCGCAACGTTGACGGCGAGCCGCTGATCCTCGAAACGTCGTACTATCCTGAGTATATCTACCCGAATCTGACGCGCGAGCTGCTGGAGACGCACAGCTTCTACAGCCTGCTCTACCATGTGGGCGTGATCCCGTTTTCCGCGTCTGATACGTACGAGGCGGTCGTGCTCGCACCGCACGAGGCGGGGCTGCTGAACTGTGCGCCGGGCTCGGCGGCGTTCTTCCACCAGCGGCGCACGACGACCGAGAACGGCCACACCTACGAATACACCACGAGCTATATGCGCGCCGACCGCGTGAAGCTGGACGTGCACTTCCAGAAGGGCGCGACGAGCTTTGTTCGCACGGTGGACCGGTAAGCGGCCTTTGAACCTGATAAAAAGCGGCGGTCTCCAGAGGAGACCGCCGCTTTCGGCGCTTTATATGTTACTGCGCGGCGCTGCCGCTGTCCGCTTTGCCGGCGTCGCCGTCCGGCTCCTGCGGCGCTTCCGGCGCAGGCTCCTCCGGCGCGGGCGCACCGTCCGGCTCCGGCTGCTCGATCTTCTCGCTCGTCATGGAAATGTGCCTGGCGGGCGCTTCGATCACATTCGGCTGCGAGGGGCGGAAGCCGTCGCCGCTCTTGCGCGTGGAGGCGTAGGCCTCCTCGACGGTCGCGGGATCGCGGCCTTCGAGAATGGCGACCATTTCGCCGCCGGTGATCGTTTCCTTCTCGAGAAGGTAGGCCACGACCTTGTCCATGTCCTCGCGGTTGTCGCGGATGACCTGCACGGCGTCCTTGTAGCACTCGTCGAGGATGCGCTTGACCTCGCGGTCCATGATGGCGGCGGTGTCCTGCGCGCAGTCGAGGCCGTAGCCGCCGTCGAGGTACTGATTGCGCACAGACCCGAGCGCGACCATGCCGATCTCGTCGCTCATGCCGTACATGGCGACCATGCTGCGGGCGATGTTCGTCGCCTCCTGAATGTCCTGCGAGGCGCCGTTGGTCATCGTGTTCATCACGACCTCCTCGGCGGCGCGGCCGCCCATGGAGACGGCGATCTTCGCCATCAGCTCATCACGCGTGCGCAGATTGGTCTTGTCCTCCTCGGGCATGAGGAGCGTGTAGCCAAGGCTGCCCTCGGTGTGCGGGACGATGGTGATCTTCTGCACGGGCTCGGCGTTTTTCTGCTTGTAGGCGACCATCGCGTGGCCGACCTCGTGATAGGCGACGAGCTTCTTTTCAAACTCGGTGAGGACGCTGTTCTTTTTCTCGCTGCCGGCGATGACGAACTCGAACGCCGCAAGCATATCCTCCTGCGTGACGAGCTTGCGTCCCTTGCGCACGGCGCGCAGCGCCGCTTCGTTGGCAAGGTTCGCAAGATCCGCGCCTACGCAGCCCGCCGTCGCAAGCGCGACCTTCTTGAGATCGACATCCTCGGCGAGCTTGATGCCGCGCGTGTGGACCTGAAGCGTCGCCAGGCGGCCGGCAAGGTTCGGGCGGTCGACGGTGATGCGGCGGTCGAAGCGGCCCGGGCGCAGCAGCGCCTTGTCGAGCACCTCGGGGCGGTTCGTCGCGGCGAGGACGATGACGCCCTTGCTGGGGTCGAAGCCGTCCATCTCGGCAAGCAGCTGGTTGAGCGTCTGCTCGCGCTCGTCGTTGCCGCCGAAGCGCCCGCCGTCGCGGGACTTGCCGATGGTATCGATCTCGTCGATGAAGATGATGCAGGGGGCGACCTTCGCGGCTTCTGCAAAGAGGTCGCGCACGCGGCTCGCGCCGACGCCCACGAACATCTCAACAAAGTCGGAGCCGGAGATGGAGAAGAACGGCACGTTCGCCTCGCCAGCCACGGCCTTGGCAAGCAGCGTCTTGCCGGTGCCCGGGGAGCCGACCAGCAGCGCGCCCTTGGGGATCTTCGCGCCGATGGCGGTGTATTTTTCGGGGTTGTGCAGAAAGTCGATGATCTCGACGAGCGATTCCTTCGCCTCGTCCTGACCGGCCACGTCGCGGAACGTGACGCCGGTGGATTTTTCCATATAGACCTTGGCGTTGGCCTTGCCGACCGAGCCGATGCCGCCGATGCCGCCCATGCCGCCGGCCTTCTTGGACAATACGTTCATCAGCAGCACCAGCGCGCCGACCATGAGGACGGTGGGCAGGATGTAGCTGATCATGAAGGCCAGCACCGGCGAAATAGGCGCCTGATAGGGCTTGGTATAGTCCACGCCCTTTTCATCGCACAGCGTCAGCAGGCTTTCCGACATCGCGGGGATGATGGTGGTAAAGAGCGTGTAGTCCTGATCGTAGCTCCTGCCGTCGGCGTCGGTGTAGATAAAGCCGTCCACGGGCGTGATGGTGTAAACGTCGTCGCCGATCTCGATGGCCTTGACCTTGCCCTCCTCCACCAGCGTGACCAGCTCGCTGTGGGCGATCTCGCAGGACGTTTCCGCGCTGCGCGCCTGCTCGAGCATCACCGAGAGGTAGTTCACGCCGATCGTCAGCAGCAGCGCCCAGAGGACGATCGACCACATGCCGCGGCCGCTGCGGTTTTTATCGCCGCGGTTCCGGCTGTTTCTGTTGTTCTGATCCATGATGTTCCTCCTGTATCGGAGCAGTAAAGCGCGGCGGGCCGCGCTTTTTATTGTGCCCTACTATACCATACAAAAAAGAGGAGCACAAGCTGAGAGCGGTGAATTTTCGGTGAATTTTTGCCGCGTTCCCCTCTTTATCTTGCCTCCGTTCTGTGCTATAGTTACACTGTATCATCGTCGAGTTCTGTCGTAAGGAGCGAAAAAGCTGATGGATAAGGAATACAGGAAAAAGGACGTCCGGCCGCAGGACGCGGAGGCCGACGGCATCATTGAAGGCCGCAACGCCGTGATCGAGGCGCTGCGCGCGGGCACGAGCATCGATAAGATCTTCATTCAGAAGGGCGAGACGGACAAAACGCTCGGCCACATCGCCTCCACCGCCCGCGCCGCGGGCGTGGTCGTCGTGGACGCGGACAAGCGCAAGCTCGACTTCATGAGCCGCACGCACGCCCATCAGGGCGTGATCGCGCTCACCAGCGTGCGCGAATATGTGAGCGTTGAGGATATTCTGAACATCGCGCGCGAAAGGGGCGAAAGCCCCCTCATCGTCGTGTGCGACGAGATCTCCGACCCGCATAATCTGGGCGCGATCATCCGCACCGCCGAGTGCGCGGGCGCGCACGGCGTCGTCATCCCCAAGCGCCGCAGCGCGGGGCTTACGAGCATCGTCGCCAAAACGAGCGCAGGCGCGGTGAGCTACGTGCCGGTCGCGCGCGTGCCGAACATTCCCGCGCTGCTTGAGCAGCTGCAAAGGGAGGGCGTGTGGGTCTTCGGCACCGCCGCCGAGGGCACGACGGCGCTCTACAGCGCGGATCTCAAGGGCCCTGCCGCCATCGTCATCGGCAGCGAGGGAGACGGCATGACGAGGCTTGTGCGCGAAAAATGCGATTTCCTTGTCAGCATCCCGATGAATGGGCGCATCTCGTCGCTCAACGCCAGCGCGGCGGCGGCGATCCTGCTCTATGAGGCGGTGCGCCAGCGCCTTGGGCAATGAATGAAGAAGGAGCACCATGGATCAGAAAGACCTTGCATTTGAAGAAACGCTCGCCGACTCCGAGGCGCTGCTGAAGAACACCGCGTGCAGCATGGACGAGGACGCGGAGTTTTCGCTCGAGAGCATCCTTGCCGAATACGGCGGCGAGGGCGCCGCGCCGAAGAAAACCGGGGACGCGGCGCTTTCGCCCGAAGGAGAACCGCCCGCGCCGCAGCGGAGCGGGCCGCCGGAAAGCGGGACGGTCATCCCCTTTCCCGGCATGAAGCCGGCCGCGGCAGACGACGGCGCGGCAGCGCCGGAGGAGCCGGACGAGCCGGACGACGCGGAGGGCGGCGGAGACGATGCGCCCAGGGCCATGCGCCTTGAGGACGTGCTGCGCCAGACGGTGGAGAGCGCGCTCGACGAGCGCGAGGACGCCATCATCGACGAGCCGCCGCGTCGGGGACTGTTCTCCCGCCGCAAAATGCGCGACACCGAGCAGCTCTATGACGAGCCGGAGGCGGAGGATGAGGACGAGGAGCCGGACGAGCCGGACATCTTTGACGCGCCGGAGCCGCCGGCGTCGGAAACGCTCGCTTCCTACCGCGCGCAGCTTTCCGCAGCGGTGAAAAGCCGCCGCGCCGTGGGACTCACGGCGCTCGTGATGTGGCTCGGGCTGATCGCCGAGCACTTTTCGCTGCTGCCGCAGGCCTATATGGAAGACCCGCTGCTCAACACGCTGCCCTATCTCGCGCTGGAGCTGATCGCCTGCGCGCTGTCCTGGCGCGTATTTGCCGACGCCTTTCGCGCGCTGCGTGCCCTCAGAGTGTCGCCGGAGCTGCTTACGGTGCTTTTGTGCCTTGCAACGCTCACGGACACGGCCATGCGCTTTTTCTCGCCCGCGCGCGCCGCGCTGGCCGCTCCGCTGCACGCCGTGGCCGTGCTCGCGCTCTACAGCGCGCTGCTGGGCGCAAGCCTCAGGCTTCGCGGCATGTACGATACCTTCCGCATCGCCGCCATCGGCGAGGCGCCGTATATCGTCACCGTGACGGCGGGGGGCGCAGCCAAGCGCAGCGGCAGCGCCGCCGGCTTTTCCAACTGCGCCCATGCCCGCGATCCCTACTCCCGCTGGCAGAGCGTGCTGCTGCCGGTGATCCTGATGGCGAGCCTTGCCTTTTCCGTGCTCTCGACGCTTGAGATGAAGCAGCCGCTTCTGCTGGCATGGAACCTCTCGGTGCTGCTGGCGAGCGCGGACCTTCTCGCGTTCCCGCTGGTGTGCGCGCTGCCCTTGCAGCGCATCGCGGCGCGGCTCGCCAAAAGCGGCAGCGCCGTGGCGGGCTTTGCCGGCGCGGACGCCATCCGCCGCAGCAACTGCGTTATTCTGACCGACGGCGATCTCTTTCCGCCAGGCACCGTGACGCTCGGGGGCCTCAAGGTCTTCGGCGAGGAGAGCGGCAAGGTCATCTCCTATGCCGCAACGATGGTCCACGCCGCGGAGAGCGGACTTGATAAGCTCTTTGCCAACCTCCTTGCAAGCGACGGGGGCTTCCGCGAGACGGTGGAGGATGTGGACTTCTACGAGGAGGGCGGCGTCAGCGGCCGCATCCACGGCGAAACGGTGCTGCTCGGCACGCTGAGCTTCATGCGCAGACAGGGCGTGACCCTGCCGCGCAGCCTGACGCTCAGGACCGGCGTTTTCCTCGCCGTGGACGGGACGCTCGTTGCGATCTTTGCGATGAAGTACCTGCCGGCGGAGAATGTGGACTGGGCGCTCCACGCCCTGCACCACAGCCGCATCACCCCCGTGCTCGCCGTGCGCGACGGCAACATCACCCCCGCGCTTTTAAAGCGTAAGTTCGGCACCGACGCGCGCGCGGTCTATCCGAAGCTCTCGACCCGGCTCGCGCTCTCCGAGCGCGGCGGCGGACGGCCCTATGCTCTGCTCATGCGCGAGGGCCTGATGCCCTATGCCGAGGTGGTGCTCGGCAGCAAGCGCCTGTGCCGGTCGGCAAAGCGCGGCACGATCCTCTCGTTCCTCGCCTCCACGGCGGCGGCGCTGCTCGCCTTTTACCTCACGTTCGTGGGCGCCTACAGCGTGCTCACGCCGCTCAGCGTGCTCATCTACGCGCTGCTCTGGTCGCTCAGCGTGCTGGTCGACGCCCTGTTCGCCGACCGCTATTGAGCATTTCCCACGAAGAAATCGTGGATTTAGGCAAAATTGTGGTTGTATTAGAGAAAATTTCATGGTATGATTCCTCTGTTGAGTATTTTCCCGTTCGGGATCTACCATTTCGGAAGGAGACTGACCCCCTATGAGTGCTAAAGACGTACGTAATATCTGCCTGCTGGGCCACGGCGGCAGCGGCAAGACCACGCTCGCTGAGAGCATGCTCTTCCTGACCGGTGGCACCGACCGCTTCGGCAAGGTCGCCGACGGCAACACCACCTGCGACTATGACGCGGAGGAGATCAAGAGAAATATCTCCATCTCGCTCGCCATCGCGCCGGTGAAGTATAAGAATGTCAAGATCAACGTGCTGGACGCGCCGGGCAACTTCGACTTTGCCGGCGAGGCCCTGTCCGCCATCCGCGCCAGCGAGTGCGCGGTGCTGGTATGCGGCGCGAAGGACGGCCTTTCCGTCGGCGCCGAGCGCTGCTGGAAGATGCTGGGCAAGAAGCCCCGCATGATCTTCATCAACCGCACCGACGAGGACAACAGCGATTATAACGCCTGCTTCGACGCGCTCAAGGGCAAATTCGGCACCGCCGTCGCGCCCATCGTCGCGCCCGTGATGGACGGCGATAAGAAGGTCACCGGCATCGTCGACCTGCTGCACAACAAGGCCTACGAGGTCAAGGGCGGCAAGGCCGTCGAGTGTGCTATCCCCGCCAGCGTCGCCGACGAGGTCGAGGCGCTGCGCGCCGAGCTGATGGAAGCCGCCGCCGGCGCCGACGAGGAACTGATGGAGAAGTTCTTCGAGACCATGGAGCTTTCCGCCGACGAGATCGCCAAGGGCCTTAAGATCGGCCTGAAGGACGGCAGCGTCGCGCCCGTGCTCTGCGGCAGCGCCACCACCGGTCTCGGCGTCGACATGCTGATGCAGACCGTGCTCGATCTCGTCCCGCTGGCCACCGATATGCCCGCCGAGATCGCCAAGAACGACGACGGCGAGGAGATCGAAATGGCCATCACCGAGGACGGCCCCACCGCCGCCATCGTCTTCAAGACCGTTTCCGACCAGTACGGCAAGTTCTCTCTGGTCAAGGTCCTGCGCGGTAAGATCACCGGCGATATGTCCCTTTATGACACCACCACGGGCAACACCGAAAAGCTCGGGCGTCTCTACACCCTCAAGGGCAAGAAGAACGAGGAGGTCAAGGAGATCTGCTGCGGCGACATCGGCGCCATCGCCAAGATGGACCGCGTCAAGACCGGCGACACCCTCTGCGACCCGAAGAGCATCGTCAAGCTGGCGGGTATGCCCTACGCCGAGCCCTGCTACTCCCGCGCCATCGCGCCCAAGACCCGCGGTCAGGAGGAAAAGCTCGGCACCGGCCTCAACCGTCTGAACGAGGAAGATCCGACCTTTACCGTCACCAACAACGCCGAGACCCATCAGATGGTCGTCTCCGGCATGGGCGATATCCAGATCGACGTGCTCGTCAGCAAGCTCAAGACCCGCTTCGGTGTGGACGCCGAGCTTGACACGCCGCGCGTGCCTTATCGTGAGAAGATCCGCAAGACCGTGCAGAAGCAGGGCCGCCACAAGAAGCAGACCGGCGGCAGCGGCCAGTTCGGCGACGTTTGGATCCGCTTCGAGCCCAACGAGGAGAGCGAAGAGATGGTCTTCGCCGAGGAGGTCTTCGGCGGCTCCGTTCCCAAGAACTTCTTCCCCGCGGTCGAAAAGGGCCTGCGCGAGGCCTGCGTCCACGGCCCGCTCGCCGGTTATCCGGTCGTCAACCTCAAGGCCGTTCTGTACGATGGCTCCTATCACCCCGTCGACTCGTCCGAAATCGCGTTCAAGACCGCCGCGAACCTCGCCTACAAGGCAGCCATGCCCGAGGCGTCTCCCGTGCTGCTTGAGCCGGTGTGCGAGCTGAAGGTCACGGTGCCCGATCAGTACATGGGCGATATCCTCGGCGATCTCAACAAGCGCCGCGGCCGCGTCATGGGCATGAACCCGACCGGCGACGGCGAACAGGTCATCGAGGCCGAGTGCCCCGAGGCTGAGCTGATGAGCTACGCCATCGACCTGCGCTCCATGACCCAGTCCCGCGGCTCGTTCGTGATGCACTTTGTGCGCTACGAGCAGTGCTCCGCCGACGCGCAGGAGAAGGCCGTCGCCGCCGCGAAGGCCATGCAGGAAGCGGAATGATCGCTTCTGTGTAACAGAAATACAACGCAAAAAGGGGGTATTCTCTTTCCGGAGAGAATACCCCCTTTTCTTTTCCGCACAGGTGGAAAGAAGCGGCGCAAAGCGCTGCACGAATCAAAGGGGGCTGTTCTCTTTCGCAAAAGAGAACAGCCCCCTTTTAGATCCCCAAGAGAAAGGCGGACATTGCCGGCCTCGGGCTTGAAAAACTGCGCAGCCTGCGGAGTGAAAGTGCGGCGTACATGGCTGCGCCATGAGTCTCTGCGAATCGGTACAGCCATCAACCGCGCGCACTCCGTGGCGCGCGTGTGACGGGAGGAAACAAAAAACGACCGCCGTCTCAGCGGTCGTTTTCATTTCGTGAGATCTCGCCCTGCTCCGCCTCAATATCGCTGATATGCTTGAGCAGAACAAATTCAATATAATTGGTCATAGAGCGGTGCTCTCTGGTGGCCAGCGCGCCGATTTTATCAAACACCTCATCAGACAGACGCAAGGTAAATACGCGTTTGTTTGTCGCCATACATAGTCCCCCAGCAGGTTTTTACTTATTGTATGGTTTTTCGCGGAAAAAGTATGCAATCTATTGACATCTAAGTGATAGCACTTTATAGTAAAAAAGCATGAAAGGAGGTTGTCATTCGTATGGAAGTTTACCAGAAAATGTATTACCTGCTGTTCAACGCCATCACCGACGCGCTGGGGCCGATGGATGCGCAAAACTACGGCAAGGCAAAGAAATCCCTGATCTCCGCACAGCAGAAAGCGGAGGAGATCTATATTGATTCCGCGGAATAAGCAGGCTGGCGCGGCGGCAGACCGGCTGCAAAACAAAAACGACCGCATCAGCGGTCGTTTTCCTGTTCTTTCAGATCATCCAGCGCGGCGCGGACGGCGGCGACCACAAAAGCGGAAAATGTGCATTCCTTGCCGCGGATCGCAGCTTCGATCTCCTCGATCATGTCGTTGGGAAATCGTATTGATTTATTTGTTGTCGGCGGTACGCTCGGAATCTTAAAGGCCATGGCATTCACCTGCAATACATTTAATATGACAAGTGTATTGCAATTTTGCAGAAATATGTGTAATATAAATGTATTACATTTGCATCACGCAAGAGGGAGGACATTATGGACTACGAAAAGCTGTACCATTTGCTGTTCAACGCCATCACTGACGCACTGGAGCAGCTGGACGCGCAAAACTACGGCGAGGCAAAGGAAACGCTGATCTCCGCGCAGCAGAAAGCGGAGGAGATCTATATTGGCTCCGCCGAATAGCTGACAGTCCGCCGCCGATCTTTCGTCACTCGCGCCTCACGGTAGTAAGGCGCGGCTGCGGTCAGCACCGAATAGCAGGGATTCGTGGCGAAGTCACGTACACCGCACCCTCACTCCGCAGGCTGTGCAGTCCTTCGAGTCTAAGGCCGGCAATGTCCGCCTTTCTCTTGGGGGATATAAAGGGGGCCATTCTCTTTTGCGAAAGAGAATGGCCCCCTTTGATTCATGCAGCGCTTTGCGCCGCTTCTTTCCACCTGTGCGGGAAACGGAAGGGGGTGTCCCTTTTGTAAAAGGCCCCCCTCTGCCGCGCGCGGGCTTTTCCGCGCAAGCAGCGTTTGATAAAATGCGTCCTCTGCAGGGAAACGTCAGTTCTTTTCAAGCGACGCCCGATACGTGCGCTTCAGGAAGATCGCGTTCAGCGTCACGCTCACGAGTTCCGCGATCGGGAACGCGAGCCACACGAGCTCCAGCCGCCCCGTCAGCGACAGCAGGTACGCCGCAGGCAGCAGCACCACGATCTGGCGGCAGACGGAGTTGACGAGCGCGTAAACAGGCTTGCCAAGCGCCTGACAGGCGCTGCCGGCGATGATGCTGAAGCCCGCGAGCGGGAAGTGCGCGCCGATGATGCGCAGCGCCGTTTTGCCGATGGCGAGCATCTCGTCCGTGGGCGAAAACAGCCCCAGCAAGGTGCCCGGGATCAGCTCGAACAGCGCGCAGCCGACGCACATGATGCCGATGGCCGTGATCGCCGTCAGGCGCACGGTCCTGCGCACGCGGTCATACTTCCGCGCGCCGTAATTGTAGGACACGATGGGCACCATCGCGTTATTGAGACCGAAGCAGGGCATGAAGATAAAGCTCTGCAGCTTGAAGTACGCGCCGAACACCGCCGTCGCCGCCTCGGTAAAGGAAATGAGGATCTTGTTCATGCCGAACGTCATTACCGAGCCGATGGACTGCATAATGATCGATGGGATGCCGACGGCGTAGATCTCCGCGACCGTCGCGCGGTGCGGGCGGACATCCCGCGCGCGCAGCTGCACCTCGGGATTCTTCTTCAGATTGAGAAACAGCCCCAGCCCCGCGCCGACGAACTGGCCGATGACCGTTGCGAGCGCCGCGCCCGCGACCTCCATGCGCGGAAAACCGCAGAGGCCAAAGATCAGGATCGGGTCGAGCACGATGTTGCACACCGCGCCCGCGATCTGTGAGAGCATCGAAAGATTCGTCCGGCCGGTGGATTGCAGCAGCCGCTCGCCGTAGACCTGCATGAAAATGCCGAGCGAGACGCCGATGCAGATCATCACATAGCTGCGCCCGTAGGCAATGATCCGCGCGTTATCGGTCTGGAAGCGGAAGAAGGGGCCCGCGAGCGCAAAGCCCAGCGCGCAGAAGACCGCCGCGGTGCAGAGCGTGAGGAACAGCCCCGTGCCCGCGGCGCGGTTCGCCGCCTCCTGATCCTTCTCGCCCAGCGAGCGCGAAAGCAGCGCGTTCATGCCGACGCCCGTGCCGACAGAAAAGGCGATGCACAGCATTTGCAGCGGAAACGCGAGCGAAACGGCGTTCATCGCGTCCTGACTCAGCCGCGCGACGAACACACTGTCGACAATGTTATAGAGCGCCTGAAAGAGCATCGACACCATCATCGGCGCGGCCATGTTGGCCAGCAGCCGCCCCACGGGCATCGTGCCCATCTTATTTTCTCTGACGTTTTCTTCCATAATCGGTTCTCCATAAAAATTCCGGCGCTCGCCGCGCCGGAATCCTGTTTACTTTTTCAGCTCGCCGTTGGCGGATTTGGTGAGGTAGGCGTTGATGAAGCCGTCGAGGTCGCCGTCCATGACCGCCTGAATGTTGCCGGTCTCGTAGTCGGTGCGCATATCCTTGACGAGCTGGTAGGGCATGAAGACGTAGGAGCGGATCTGGCTGCCCCACTCGATCTTGAGCTGCACACCCTTGATGTCGGACACCTTTTCCGCGTGCTGCTGGATCTTGAGCTCCATCAGCTTCGACTTGAGCATCTGCATGGCGTAGTCGCGGTTCTGGAACTGGGAGCGCTGCGTCTGGCAGGCGGTAACGATGCCGGTGGGCTTGTGGATCAGGCGAACGGCGCTGCTCGTCTTGTTGACGTGCTGGCCGCCCGCGCCGCTGGAGCGGTAGACCTGCATCTCGATATCCTCGGGCCGGATCTCGACCTCGATATCTTCGGGCAGCTCGGGCATGACCTCGAGCGCGGCAAAGCTCGTCTGGCGGCGGGCGTTGGCGTCAAACGGGGAAATGCGCACAAGGCGGTGCACGCCGTTTTCGCCCTTTAAGTAGCCGTAGGCGTTCTCGCCCTTGACCATGACCGTCGCGCTTTTGAGCCCCGCGTCCTCGCCGTCGAGATAGTCGAGCATCTCAAAGCTGAAGCCATGCTTCGTCGCCCACTGCATATACATGCGGTAGAGCATCTGCGTCCAGTCCTGCGCCTCGGTGCCGCCCGCGCCGGCGTGGAACGTCAGAATGGCGTTGCAGTTGTCGTATTCGCCGGAGAGCAGCGTCGTCAGCCGCGCCTCCTCCATCTCCGCCTCGAGCTTGCCGTAACCCTCCTGCAGCTCGGGCAGGAGGCTCGCGTCGTCCATCTCCGTGCCCATGTCGATCAGCGCGAGCAGATCGTCGCGCGTGGAGACGAGCTTTTCGTAGCGGTGGATCTTGTTTTGCAGCTGCTTCGAGCGCATCTGGTTTTTCTGCGAGCGCTCCAGATCGTTCCAGAAGCCCTCCTCGTGAGCCTCCAGCTCCAGCCGCTTGAGCTCGTGGCGGGACTGCTCGATCTCCAGCGCTTTATAGAGGTTTTCAAACGTTTCGTCCATTGCAAGCAGCTTCTGCTTGTAGGAATCGTATTCGATCACGGCCATGGCGTTCTCTCCTTACATCTCATTCTGCATTAGCCGAAAAAGTATATCACACGCGCCGGACGAAAGCAAGAAAAATCCGTCCTGCGGGGCAAAAACTCCCGTCCGGACGGTCTTTTCCGCATCAGCGGCGATAAAAACAAAAAAGCCACGCCCCTGGCGTGGTTCCTTCCGTCGATCTCAGCGCTCGCTGATGATCTGCTCAGTGCTGCCGAAGATCATGTCATCGACATCCTGCTTGATGAAGTTCTCAAACATATTTGTTCTCACGCTCCTTTCTTTCATTTACTTCAGTTTGAAGTATAGGCGCGGCGGGCGCAAATTTCAATCGTTGAGTTTCATGATTTTATCTAAAAGGTTAACAGCTTCTTCATGCAAGATGACGAATTCCCTCTTGCAATTCCCGACGTTGCCTTATATAATAGAATAGTAATGATATTTGAGCTGGGAGGGTCGAAGCATGTCGGCTTTTGTCACGTTTGAAGATGTATCCAAGGTCTACCGCAGCGGCGAGGTGGAGATCCGCGCGGTCGACCACATCAGCTTTACGATCGAGAAGGGCGAGTTCTGCGTGATCGTGGGGCCGTCCGGCGCGGGAAAGACGACGGTGCTGAATATGCTCGGCGGCATGGACGCCTGCTCCGGCGGCACCATCACGGTCGACGGCACGCGCGTGAGCGGCTTCAACGCCCGCCAGCTCACGACCTACCGCCGCCATGACATCGGCTTTGTCTTTCAGTTCTACAACCTCGTCGGCAACCTGACGGCGCTTGAAAACGTGGAGCTGGCCGCGCAGATCTGCGACGATCCGCTCGATGCGGCGTCCGTTTTGAACGAGGTGGGGCTTTCCGCGCGCGCAAACAACTTCCCCGGCCAGCTCTCCGGCGGCGAGCAGCAGCGCGTGGCCATCGCCCGCGCGCTGGCGAAAAATCCAAAGCTTCTGCTGTGCGACGAGCCGACGGGCGCGCTCGACTATGTGACGGGCAAGCAGATTTTGAAGCTCTTGCAGGACACCTGCCGGAAAAAGGGCGTGACGGTCGTGGTCATCACGCACAACAGCGCCATCACGCCGATGGCCGACCGCGTCATCCACATCAAAAACGGCACGGTGGAGCGCATGGAGCGCAACGAAACGCCGCAGAGCGTGGAAACCATCGAATGGTAACGTACTTATTCTTACGAAGGGAGGCGGCAACATGAAAAACGCGATGCGCAAGGACTTCTGGCGCGAGATCAGCCATACCCGCAGCCGCTTCTTTTCCATCATGATCCTGGTGGCGCTGTCGGTAGCGTTCCTCTCGGGGCTCAAGGCCACCGCGCCGGACATGAAGCGCACGGGCGACGATTATCTCGACTCGCTGCATCTGGCCGACATTCAGGTGCTTTCGACGCTGGGGCTGACGGAGGACGACATCGACGCGCTCAAGGCGCAGGACACTATTGAGGCCGCCGAGGGCGCGTATGTCATCGACGCGTTCGCCTCCTCCGACGCGACGGACGCGGTCGTAAAGGTTTTGTCGCTGAGCGGCGCGGGCATCAATGATGTGCTTTTGCGCGAGGGACGTATGCCCGCGCGCGCGGATGAGTGCGTGGTAGAGGAAAAAATGCTCGGCCTGATGGACATTTCCATCGGCGATGCCATCACGCTCACCCCGTCTGACAAGCTGGACGACGCGCTCGCGCAGGATACGTTTACAGTGGTCGGCACCATCCGCTCGCCGGTGTACCTCGCCGTGGAGCGCGGCACATCCACGATCGGCAGCGGCACGGTGAAGGCGTATCTGTACCTGCCGCGCGAGGCGTTTGCGCTCGATTACTACACGGCGGCTTACGCGCGCGTCACGGGCGCGGCGGAAATGACCGCATTCTACGACGACTACGACGACTATATCGACGCCGTGCTCGACGAGCTGGAGCCGTTCGGCGAGGAGCGCGCGCAGCTGCGGCACAATTCGCTCGTGGACGAGGCGACGGAAAAGCTGGATGATGCGCAGCGCGAGCTGGACGACGCGAAGGCGGAGGCCGATGAAAAGCTCGGCGACGCGAAAAACGAGCTGAACGACGCCCGCAGAAAGCTGGACGACGGCTGGCGCGACTACCGCGACGGGCAGCAGGAGCTGAACGACGCCCGCGCGGAGCTGGACGACGCCTATCAGACGCTGCTTGACGGCGAGCAGGAATACAGAGACGGTCTTGCCGAATACGAGGACGCGCGGGCGGAATACGAGCGCGGCCTCGCCGAATATGCCGACGGCCGGGCGGAATACGAAAAGGGACAGCAGCAGCTCAGCGCGGCCGCGGCGGAGCTTGGCTCCGCCGGACAACAGCTCGACGAGGGGCAGCGCCAGCTCGACACGCTCGCCGTCACGGTGACGGACGCGCTCGCCGGAAGCGGCTCGCCCTATGAGGGCGCGCCCGATCGGCTGCTCGACGACCTTGGCCGCGGCGACAGCGCGGCCCTTACGACGACGGACGGCGTGCTCAACGGGATGAGGACGCAGCTTACCGACGGTATCGCGCAGGCGCAGGCAGGACTCAACGAACTGGACGCGGGGATCGCGGAAACAGACGCCGCGCTTGCGCGGATCGACGCGGCGCTCGCGCTGCTGGATGGACAGCCGGAGGAGGCTGTCGCGGCACAGCGGGCGGAGCTTCTTGCGCAAAGGGAGCTTGCGGCGGCGCAGAGATCGGAGCTGACAGCTACGCGCACGGCGGCAGCCGCACAGCTCGCGGAGCTGCGAGGTCAGCTCGCACAGCTTCAGAGCATCAGCGCAGACAGCCTTGCCGCGAGCAAGCGGCAGCTTGACGAGGGGCGCGCGGAATACGAAAGCGGTATGCGGCAGCTCAGCGAAAGCGGGCTGACGCTGCGCGAGGCCAAAAAGCAGCTGGACGAGGCAAAGCAGCAGCTCGACGACGCGCCCGCACAGCTGCGGGATGCGGAGCGTCAGCTTGCCGATGCCCGAAGGGAGCTGGACGACGGCTGGCAGGAATACTATGACGGCGAGCAGCAGTATGCCGACGGCACACAGGAGCTGACAGATGCCTATGCCGAGCTCGTCTCCGGCGAGCGCGACTATCGCGAGGGCCTTGCCGAATACGAGGACGCAAAGACGGAGGCCGACGAAAAGATCGCCGACGCGCAGCAGAAGATCACCGACGCGCGGCGCGAGGTCGCGGACATCGAAAGCTGCGAGTGGTACCTCTTCAGCCGCAGCTACAACCCCGGCTACACGGGCTTCGGACAGGACGCCGAGCGCATGGCGAACCTTGCAAGCGTCTTCCCCATCATCTTCTTCCTTGTGGCGGCGCTCGTATGCCTGACGACGATGACGCGCATGGTCGAGGAGCAGCGCGTGCAGATCGGCTCACTCAAGGCGCTGGGCTACAGCCGCGCAGCCATTTCGAGAAAATACCTCTATTACGGCCTGCTGCCGAGCCTGACCGGCGGCATAGCCGGTCTTGCCATCGGCTACACGCTCTTTCCCAAGATGATCTTCACGGCCTATCAGATCATGTATCAGATGCCGGACATCGAGCTGCACGCCTATGCGGACATCTCGGTCTTTTCCGTGCTGGCGGCGGTCGCGTGCACGACGCTCGCAACGCTCTGGGCCTGCATGGCGACGCTGCGCGAAACGCCCGCAAGCCTGATGCGCCCGCGCACGCCCAAGGCCGGCAAGCGCGTGTTCCTTGAGTATATCAGCCCCCTGTGGCGGCGGATGTCGTTCACCTACAAGGTCACGGCGCGCAACCTTTTCCGCTATCAGAAGCGCTTCTGGATGACGGTCATCGGCATCGGCGGCTGCACGGCGCTCATCATCGCAGGCTTCGGTCTGCGCTCGTCCCTGCTCTTTACGATGTCGCGCCAGTATGACGAGCTGTTCCACTACAGCGCGCAGGTCACGCTTGCGGACAACGTACTGCCCGAGGAGCGCGCGGCGGTGGAGGAATACATCGCGTCGGACGACCGCATCCTTGACAGCGTCCCCTGCGCCGCCTCATCGGCGACCGCTATTTCACCGGCCTACTCCACCACGGCGTATGTCGAGGTGATGGACGCCGGAGAGATCGGCAAGGCCATCGACCTGCTGGACAGCAAAACGGGCGAGGCTATCACGATGCGCGACGACGGCGTGTACATCGACCAGAAGCTCTCCGAGCTTTTGAAGGTCTCGGCGGGCGATACGCTTTTCCTTGACGGAGACGAGCGCGCCGACGTGACGGTCGCCGGCATTTACGAGCATTACACGGGCCACTTCGTCTACATGACGCCCGCGTATTATGAATCCGTCTTCGGCAAAACGGCGGAGGCGAACGCCTATCTTCTGAACTTTACAAGCGACGATACCGAGACCTGCGGCTCGATCTTTGAGGGGCTGCTGACGCTCAGCGGCGTCGTATCCACCTCGCGTATGCGCGACACACAGGATACCTACACCCACAGCATGGAGCGCGTGGACTTCGTCGTGGTCATCGTCATCCTCGCAGCGGCGGCGCTGGCGATGGTCGTGCTCTACAACCTCTCGAACATCAACATCACCGAGCGCTCGCGCGAGCTGGCGACGATCAAGCTGCTCGGATTTTACGACGGCGAGGTCTCGGCCTACGTCTACCGCGAGAATATCGTGCTCACGGTGTTCGGCATCGCGCTCGGCATCCTCATGGGGCACTGGCTGCACGTTTACCTCGTGCGCTCGACGGAGATCGACCTGATGATGTTCGGCCGCGAGACCGATCCAATGAGCTATCTTTACGCCGCCGTGCTCACGGCGCTGTTCTCGTTCCTTGTCAATCTGCTGGCGCACTTCCGGATGAAGAAGATCGACATGGTGGAGAGCCTCAAGAGCGCGGAATAATGGGCTTGTTTAGCCCGCGGCGCATGTGGTACAATAAGGGGCGGCATTTTGCCGCCCCTGAAGCATTTTGGACGCAGTGCGTCTTTCAATAGGAGCGATCTATGGCAAGGCAGCACCGAAAAAAACCGCATATCCTGCCGCTCGCGCTGCTCGCGCTGTTCGCGCTCTATCTCTGGTGGGGCAACAGCAGCATTGAAACGGACGAAGCGGCGTTCGCCTCCGGCGCGCTGCCCGCAGGCTTTGACGGCTGCCGCATCGTGCAGCTGAGCGACCTGCACGGCAAATACTTCGGCAAGGACAACGAGCGGCTTTACGACGCGGTCAGCGCTGCGCAGCCGGAGTATATTTTCCTCACGGGCGATCTGGTCGACCGCCGCACGCAGGAGCCGGCTGTTTACGCCGCCGAGGTCGGCGCGGCGCTTACCGCCATCGCGCCGACCTATTACGTCACGGGCAACCACGAGTGGGGCCACGGCACCGCGGTCGTGGAGGACATCAAGCGCACGCTGCGGGAGAATGGCGTCACGGTGCTCTCGAACGAATTCACCGAGCTCACGCGGAACGGCGATACCATCGTTCTTGCGGGCATCGACGACCCCAACGGCTACGCCGACCAGAAAACGCCGCGCGCGCTGGCGCGGGAGGTCTACGCCGCATACGGCGATCCGTTCTGGCTGCTGCTGGCGCACCGCAACAACAATTTCAACGGCTACTACTGCCGCCTCGGCGCGGATCTGACGTTCTCCGGCCACGCGCACGGCGGCATCTGGCGCCCGCCGTTCACCGACGGCGTCATCGACACCACGTTCACGCTGTTCCCCTCGTTCACGAGCGGCTTCTACCACTGCACGGACGAGGACTGCGAGGGCGCGGAGGTATTCGTCCACCGCGGGCTCGGCAATTCGCCGAGGGTCATCCCGCGCATTCTGAACCGCCCGCAGGTGGCGGTCATCACACTGGAAAGGGGCTGAGATCATGCGGGAATTTCAAGCGGGAAGCTATGACGTCGCCGTCATCGGCGCGGGCCACGCGGGCATCGAGGCCTCGCTCGCCTGTGCGCGGCTTGGGATGAAGACGGTGTGCTTCACGATCAACCTGGACGCCGTTGGCAATATGCCCTGCAACCCCGCCATCGGCGGCACGGGCAAGGGGCATCTCGTGCGCGAGCTTGACGCGCTCGGCGGCGAGATGGCAAAGGCGGCGGATAAGGCCTGCATCCAGTATCGGATGCTCAACCGCGGCAAGGGGCCCGCGGTCTGGTCGCTGCGCGCGCAGGCCGACCGAAAACGCTATCAGAGCGTGATGAAGCACACGCTCGAAACGCAGGAAAATCTGCTGCTGCGTCAGGCGGAGATCGTGGATCTTCGCGTCACGGACGGACATGTTTCCGCCGTCGTGACCGAGACGGGCGGCGTCTACGCCGCAAGGGCCGTCATTCTCTGCTCCGGCACATTTTTGGATGGCCGCACCATCGTCGGCGAATGCGTGCGCGAGAGCGGCCCTGACGGGATGCACGCCTCGCTCACGCTGGCCGAAGCGCTCAAAAAGCTCGGATTGCCGCTGCGCCGCTTCAAGACCGGCACGCCGCCGCGCGTGAACGCGCGCAGTGTCGATTTTTCGCAGATGGAGGTGCAGACGGGCGACGAAACGCCGCTGCCGTTCTCGTTTTCAACGGAAAAACCGCCGGAGAACCGCGCGGTCTGCTACCTGACCTACACCACGGCGGAAACGCACCGCGTCATCCGCGAGAATCTGGACAGGAGCCCCATCTACTCCGGCGTGATCGAGGGCGTCGGCCCGCGCTACTGCCCGAGTATCGAGACGAAGATCGTCCGCTTCCCCGACAAGCCGCGCCACCAGCTTTTCATCGAGCCGATGGGGCTCGACACCGAGGAGCTGTACATACAGGGCTTTTCCTCCTCGATGCCCGAGGAGGTGCAGATCGAAATGCTGCACTCGGTCAAGGGCCTCGAGCACGCGGAGATCATGCGTCCGGCCTACGCCATTGAGTACGACTGCATCGACCCGACGGCGCTGTACCCGACGCTCGAGTACAAGCACATCGAGGGTCTGTACGGCGCGGGACAGTTCAACGGCTCATCGGGCTACGAGGAGGCGGCGGCGCAGGGCTTCGTCGCGGGCGTGAACGCTGCGCGCAAGCTCAAGGGCGAAGCGCCGTTCATTTTGGGCCGCGAACAGTCCTACATCGGCACGCTCATCGACGACCTTGTGACCAAGGGCACGAACGAGCCCTACCGCATGATGACGAGCCGCAGCGAGTACCGCCTCATTCTGCGGCAGGACAACGCCGACGAGCGGCTCGCGGCCATCGGGCACGAGCTGGGGCTTGTGAGCGGCGAAACGCTGCAAAGCGTCAATGAAAAATACGACGCCGTGCGCCGCGAGATCAAGCGCCTGGAGCATACGGGCGTTCCCGCGTCCGATGCGCTCAACGCGCTTCTGCGCGAGCGCGGCACGGCGGAGGTGCATGACGGAAGCCCCCTCATCGCGCTGCTGCGCCGCCCGCAATTGCGTTACGACGACCTGCGCGCGTTCGACGGCGGCTGCCGTGACTTCCCGCCCGCGCTGGCCGAGAGCGTGGAAATCGCGGTGAAGTACGAGGGCTACATTCGCCGCCAGCAAGCGGAGGTGGCGGAGTTTGCGCGGCTCGAGCGCCGCGCCATTCCAGAGGATATCGACTATGCCGGAATCGACGGCCTTCGTCTGGAGGCGCGCGAGAAGCTCGCCGCCATTCGCCCGCAGAATCTGGGACAGGCGGGGCGCATCTCGGGCGTCAGTCCGGCGGATGTCGCGGCTTTAATGCTCTATATTACTTCAAAAACGCGGGAGTAACTCCCGCGTTTTTGAGTATTTGAAAAGGCGGCTATGCCGCCTTTTCAATGGGAATTCGCTGCGCTTCGTGCCTTGCCGCCCGTAAGGCGGCTGCGACACGCGCTCCGCGCAAAGAGTAATTTGTCACGCG